>CAYXMN010000168.1:1290-6088 GCA_964465955.1 uncultured Planctomycetales bacterium | reverse complement strand
TCCTGCGGTTGCGGCCCCACCAGCTCCAACACCGCCGCGCCGTCGGATGACGAAGTCGCTTCACGGCTCAGGCTGCTATCCGGGATGCTCGAGCAGGAGCTGCAGCGCCAGGGTAAGGACATCAGCCACAGCGTGGCCGCCGCACCTGTGGGTGACGACAACACAGTGTTTGACCTGCAGGGCCAGGTGGTCACCGGCACAGGCGCGGGCATCCGGCTGAGCTGGACCGAGCAGTTAATCGGCGACTACGACCAAAACAGCGAAGTAAGCTCTGCCGACCTTCAGCCGCTGGCGTACTACTTCGGCGACCATGTGGAGTATGAAGACCCGGCCCTGCACGGCGGCGTCCTGCGCTGGCCTACCGGCGACCCGGAAGCGGGCGGCACGCTCAACTGGCGCAAGGCGCGCGTTGACGGCGACGCCAACACCGAGCTGGCCGCCCCGGACATCGTGCCCATCGCCCAGCACTTCGGCGAGCGCCTCAACGGCTACCGGATTTACCGCCAAGCGCCGGGTGAAGGCGCGTTCAGCCTGCTGAAGAATCCAACGAGCATCTCGAATCCGATGACCATCGAACGGACGGCGGCGGAGTATAGCAACACCACCCCGGTGCGCTACACCTTTATCGACACCACCGCGGTTTCCAGCGGCGTCTATCGCTATTACCTGGCGCCCTATGACACCGCCAGCGGCCTAGAAGGCACCAAGTCGATCGAGCTTGCCGTCGACTCTAGCGCGGCGTCAGTGGTGGCGGACTTCACCGCCACGCCGGAAGTCGGCCGCCCGCCGCTGGAAGTGAGCTTCGACGCCAGCGCTTCGAGCGCCACCACCGGCATCACCCAGTATGAGTGGGATTTCGACGGCGACGGCACTTACGACGAGACCAGCACCAACAACTCCACTGTGAACGAATACACCGACCTGGGCACCTACAACGCGACCTTGCGCGTCACCGACGCGGAAGGCGCCACCGATACCGCCAGCGTGTCGATCCGGGTTGTGAGCAACGTCCCGCCCACGGCCAGCTTCACGGCGAATCCGGCGACCGGCTCCGCGCCGCTGGATGTCAACTTCGACGCGTCGGGCAGCACGGACAGCGACGGCTCGATTGCCTCCTACGAGTGGGACTTCGACGGCGACCTGACCTATGACGAAAACAACCCCACGCCGGCCGCGAGCCACCAGTACACTGCCGACGGCGTGTACACCGTCACCTTGCGCGTGACCGATAACGAAGGCGCAACGGAGACCGACACGACCGATGTCACCGTCGAGACGACACAAGATCCGCCTACCGCCGAATTGACCGTCAATCCAGCCAGTGGCGCACCACCGCTGAAGGTGACTTTCTGGAGCTATAAAAGCACCGGCAACATTCAGTCATTTGATTACGACTTCGACGGCGATGGCACCTATGACCTGCTGGACGCCGAGGACCCAGAGCAGTACACCTACAACGACGAAGGCGTTTACCATCCCGTCCTGCGCGTGAATGACGCGGATGGCGCATCCGACACCGACACCGTGACAATCACCGTGTCCTCCGGCCCGCTGCCGCCGACGGCGGCGCTGAGAGTGACGCCAGATGAAGGCAATCCGACGCTCAATGTCAGCCTGGACGCCAGCGACTCGAGTTCGGCCACCGGCACCATCACGACGTATGAGTGGGACTGGGAAGGCGACGGCACCTACGACTCCAACACCGGCACGACGCCGACAACCACCCATAACTACACCAAGGCCGGCTATTTCTCGCCCACCGTGCGGGTGACAGACAGCTCCACGCTGACCGGCACCGCCAGCCAAGGCGTCACGGTGCACGGCTGGTCCGTGGTGGTGGTGGATAAGAGCGGTGAAAACGGCGTGTACAACTCCATGGCGATCATCAACGGCCATCCGGCGCTGGCCTACAGCTGCAGTTTCCTCGGCCTGCGCTACTGCCGTTCCACCGATGAATTCGGCGGCAACTGGCCAACGGCGACCGATATCGAGCACGGCAACCCCGAAGAGCTGTTCTCCGGGCAGTACGCCAGCCTGGCCGAGGTGGACGGCCGCCCGGCCATCGCGTTCTGCAACTCGACGGACGGCTTCCGCAGCCTCAGCTACATCCGCGCCAGCGACGCGAATGGCGACAGCTGGCCCGCCAGCGTGACCGACCTTGTCAGCGCCAACGTCAAATGCTCGGAAATGCTGGTGGTGGACGGCAACCCAGCCGTGGTGTACCACCACGCCACGAACAACAACATGCAGTACATCCGCGCCACCGACTCAACCGGCTCGGCCTGGGCCAGCCCGGTGGTCGCGGCCGGCGGCGGCGCCGGCAACAAACTCGAGTTCCGGATCGTGAGCGGCAATCCCGCGGTGGCGTACAACACCACCAGCAGCGACGACTTGTTCTATGTCCGCGCCAGCAACTCCACCGGCTCCAGCTGGGGCTCGCCGGTATCGCTGGACGCCTCGGACACCGCCGGCCGCTCCTTGGGCTTCGCGGTATTCAACGGCAAACCGGTGGTCCTGTACACCTGGCGCCACATCGAAATCGGCAACACCTGGGAAGTGGTCTACCTGATCAAATCCAATGACGCCACCGGCGCGAGCTGGGGTTCGCGCCAGACGCAATACACGCCCCCGCCGGGATCGGTCGTCCACAGCGATTTGGAGCTCACCACCTTCGGCGGCATCCCCTACATTGGCTACGCCAACACGCTCACCGACGGCGTCATCAACATCCAGTCCGCCACTGACGCGACCGGGTCAAGCTGGAACGCCATGGAACTAGCGGTGGATTCCACTGGCCCGTATGTGGACGTGCTGAGTATCATGGAAGTCAACGGCAAGCTAGCGCTTGCCTACTACGACAACGCTTCCGCGCACTTAAAATTCGCGATCCTGCTGTAACAGGGCCGCCGCAACCGCCGCCGCGTGCGGGCTAAGCCAACTTGGCCCCGCGCGGCGGACTGCTGTTTAAGGTTGCTCCGGCAACGGCCGGCGGCCTCCCCCGCGCGCGCCAAGCGGCGGCGGCGCGAACTATCTCGGGCCAGCGGGGACCGGCAGGCTTGGCGCTCGGCGGCTTAGTAATCGTAAAAGCCGCGCTTGGTCTTGCGTCCGAAGCGGCCGGCGCGCACTAGCGTTCTCAATGAATGCGGCGGGCGGAATTTATCCTGGCCCAATTCGGTGTAGATCACCTGGCTGGCATGCTCCAGCACATCCAGGCCGACGAGATCCGCCAGCTTGAACGGCCCGATGGGGAAGTTCGCCCCAAGCCGCATCGCCTCATCGATATCCTGAATGCTGGCGATGCCTTCCTCATGCAGGCGGATCGCCTCGTTCATCATCGCCACCAGCACACGGTTGACGACGAATCCCGGCGTCTCCTTGACGCGAATCGCCTTCTTCCCCAGCAGCTTGGCCAGCTCCAAGGCGCGCACCACACTGTCTTCCGCGGTGGCCATGCCGGGGACCACTTCCACCAATTGCATCGCGCTGGGCGGATTGAAAAAATGCATGCCGAGGAAGCGCTCCGGCTGGGGCAGTTTGGCGCCCAGTTCGGTAATGCTGATGCTGCTGGTATTGGTCGCCAGCAAAGCGGAGGATGCGACCAGCGGGGCCAGCTCGGTGAAGATGCGCGACTTGAGCTCCATGCTCTCCGGCACAGCTTCGATAATCACCGAGCAACTGCGCAGCCCGGTCAGCGCCGGTTCTTGGTGGATGCGCGCCAGGGTCTGCTCGCGCTCACCGTCAGCCAGCGCCGCGGCGGCGAAAAACTTGGGATCGCGGGCGATCATCCGCGCCACCTTCGCCAGGCGCGCCGTGTTCGCGGCAACCACTTCCTGGCTCGGCTCAAACACATGCACGCGCAATCCCGCGCAGGCCCCGAGCAGCGCGATCTCGCTGCCCATCGTGCCATAACCGATCACTCCCAGCACTTCTCCCATAAACGCCTCCAACTTGGTACACCGTGTTGCCTGATCATACACGCCCCCCGCCCCGGTTGTATAATTCTAGCTGATGGGCAACCGGGATTATGATTACATCGAACGCCCCAGGCGCGCCGGTTACTACGCCGGCTGGTTCTGGCTGGGGACCTTGATCGGCACTGTGCTCTCCGCGACCGCCGTGGTGACCGCCGCCGAGTTAACCTTCCGCCGCCGGGCGCGGGCAGTCGACCCCGGCTTCAGCCAGAGCGAGACCGACCTGGTGGAAGACCTCTCCGGCGCCGTGCAGGAAGGCTTGCATGTGCTGGCGCGCGCCGCCCAGGAAATCGGCCACAGCTTCGCCGATGCTAAGCGCGAGTTGATCCGGTATAACCTTGAACCCAGCGAGGTCACTGGCGCGGGCAGCGCGGGCTGGTATACCGGGGAAGAGGACGACGAGAATTTCAGCAGCCCGGCGTAACCGGCCCAGGGATTCCAGCGTCTTAAGAAATGCGGGAACCACTCGCCGCGCACGGCGGTAGGTCGAACCGGCCTGCGCCACCCTGGGCTGGCTACCCAGGGTGCGAACTGATGCGTTGATTATTCCCCCCGTTTCCTCCGCACCGGCGGAGCCTGCTCCTGCTCAAGCTTGAGCACCTGGCGCAGGTTCGCGGCCTCGCCCGTCGCCAACTGGCGCACCTCCCCCGGCTTTAGCTTGCCCAGCGCCAAAGGGCCGAGGCGCACGCGCTTGAGGCGCAGCACCTCATACCCCACCGCGGCGCACATCCGGCGGATGAAGCGGTTGCGCCCCTCCCCCACCACGATTTCCAGGCGGCAGCGGCCCGGCTCGATTTTCGATCGGTCGCGGACCGCCATCGCGGACG
>CAYXMN010000168.1:0-1280 GCA_964465955.1 uncultured Planctomycetales bacterium | reverse complement strand
CCGAGCAAGGTGATGCCGAGAAACCGCCCCGGCCCGTCCTCCAGGCGCACGCCCGCCACCAGCCGCTGCGCGTCTTGATCCGCCAGCACCGGCGTGATCGTGGCCAGGTATTCGCGCTGCAGGCCATAGCGCGGGTGCGCCAGCCGGTGGGCCGCATCACCGTCGCTGGTCAACAGCATCAGCCCCTCGCTCTCGCGATCAAGGCGCCCGCACAGGCGCGGGTGGCCCGCCAGCGTCGCGCAGATCTCGCCCACACAGGGGCGTCCGCGCTCGTCGCTCATGGTGGCAATCACGCCGCGCGGCTTGTAGTACAGGTAATACGTCACCGGGGCCAGCTTGACGCGCCGGCCGTCCACGAGGAGCTGGTCGCGGCCAGGATCCACCTGCGTGGCGAGCTCCGTCACGGTCTGGCCGTTGAGCTGCACCCGCCCGGCGCGGATCAGCTCCTCCGCCCCGCGGCGGCTGGCAATCCCTGCGCTGGCCAGCGCTCGATTGATGCGCAGTTTTGCCATCGCTTGGACCTAGGTTAGCTGCCCGGCGCGCAGGATGCGGTTCATGGCCTTGAAACTGGGGTGGGTGGAATCGCGCGCCCATTCGAAACACACCGACTCGTGGTTGGTCAGTTGCGCCCCGGCCTGGCTCATGCGCTGCAAGGCATGGCGGTAATACTCCTCTCCGCGCGCGCTGATGGCCTCCCAGCAGGCGAACACGGCGTGTTCGAGGCGCAGCAGCTCAAGGACGGTTTGCATCACGCAGACGTGCGCTTCAATGCCGCAAACGACCACCTGGCGCTCCGCCGCGGCCAGGCCCGGCCGGGCCGCCGCCAGGGCCGCCATGAAACGCGGCTCGCCGCAGCAGCCGAAGCTCAGTTTATCGACGTACTGCTTGGGCGTGGCCAGTTGATCATAGGCCGCGCGCACCTCGGGGTGGGTCACACCCAGCCCCTGCGGGTATTGCTCAGTAAGAATCACCGGGACTTCGAACACTTCCGCCAGTTGCATCAACCGGATCGTCGCGTCGATCACCAGCCGCGGGCGGTGGATCATCTCCATCAACTTGCCCTGCAGGTCGATCACCACGACAATGCTGCGGCCGCGGTCGAGTAGTTCGTTATTCGCCATCGCGTTGCTGCTCCTTTAGCGGGGATAGCAAAAGGCTCCAGGGCTGAACCCTGGAGCCTTATTGTAATCGATGTCTGGGAGAGAGCTGTTAGAGCGGTTTCATCTGCAGCAGCGGGTTGGTCGTCATCCAGGCTGCGAGCCCGACAAAGAGCAGACCAA
>CAYXMN010000167.1:0-6132 GCA_964465955.1 uncultured Planctomycetales bacterium | reverse complement strand
CCCGCACGCTCACGCCGGGCCAGGCTGTGCTGCTGGCGGGACTCGCCAATTACGCCGGCTACTTCATCTTCGGTTTTGCCATCGCCAAGATGGTGAGCATGGGCATCGTCAACCTTGACGTGCTGCCTACGCCCGAGGCCAAGCTCAGCTTGCTGCTGGCCGCGCTGCTGGGCGCTATCGCCTGGAACATCATCACCTGGATTTTCGGGCTGCCCACCTCCTCCAGCCATGCGATCATCGGCGGCCTGGTCGGCGCGGGCATCGCCGCGGCGGGCCCCGGCATTGTCATGCTCGGCCACATCGCCATCATAGACGGCAAACTCTCGGTCACCGGCATCCTGCCGATTATCGCCTTCATTGTGATTGCGCCGCTCCTAGGGATGCTCGGGGCGATGATTTTCACGATTCTGATGATGCATGTGTTTCGCAGGCTGCCTTACCATAACAGCAACCGGATTTTCAAATACCTGCAGCTAGTTTCCGCCACTTGGTATAGCATCGGCCATGGCACCAATGACGCGCAAAAAATGATGGGGATCGTCGTGTTGGCGCTGTTTTGCGGCGGGATGGCGACCGATATGGATGTCCCAACCTGGGTGGCCCTGGCGTGCCAGAGCGCGATCGCCCTGGGTACGATGTTCGGCGGCTGGCGGATTGTGAAAACGATGGGCACCGGCATCACCAAGATCCGCGCCCGGGAAGGTTTTTGCGCGGAGTCGGCGGCGGCACTGGTGCTGATGGGCACCGCGCATTTCGGCATCCCGGTCTCAACCACCCACGTGATTGCCGGAGCGGTGATGGGCGTCGGCACGGTGGAAAGCGCGAAAGGGGTGCGGTGGGCGACCGCCCGCAAGATCATGTGGGCCTGGCTGCTGACCATTCCACTGACTGCGATGTGCTCGATGATTGTCTATTGGATCTCGGAGTTGTTCCACTGATTCATGCCGGCCTCTGCCCGCGCGGCAGGCCGGCCTGGGTGGCGCGCCGTTGCGCCGCCGGCCGCCACGCCGCGAACCAGCCAAACGCCATGGTCGAGCCGCGGCGTCTAAGCTCCCGCGCTCTGGCCCACGCACCCGGTTTTGTTGATGGCTAAGGGCGCGGGCCGGAGCGGTAGCGCCGGGTCTTGTGCCGGTGCGGCGCCGGCGTTGCCGCCGTCGCGGACCGTGGAGCCGGTTTGTCCTGCGGCGCCAGCGAGGTGCGGGGCGGTGCCGGCTTAACCGCACCGCGCGGCGCGGCTTCCCGCCGCGGTTTATCTGCGCGCTGCGGCTCGCTGCGCGGTTGCTCCGCGCGCTTCGCGCCCTCCCGGCGGGGAGCTGCATCGCGGCGCGGCGCGCGGTTCCGTGCCGGCGGGCGGCGGCCCAAGTCGCGGTCGGTGAAGTGCGTCGCATCATCCGCCTGCGCGATAGCCGCCTGCGCCAGGGGCAGCGCCTGCTCACGCCGGGCGATGCGGGCGTTCAGCAACCGCTCCACTTGGCTGATGTACTTCAGCTCATCCTGCGCCACCAAACTGACGGCGTGGCCGTGGCGTTTGGCGCGCGCGGTGCGGCCCACGCGGTGCACGTAATCGTCGGGCACCACCGGCGCGTCGTAGTTCACCACCAGCCCGATGCCGGCGATGTCCAGCCCGCGGCTCGCCACGTCGGTGGCCACCAGCACGCGGGCCTCGCCCTGCTTGAAGCGTGCCAGCGCCTGGTCGCGCTGATTCTGGCTGCGGTTGCCGTGCAGCACGGCCACGGACTCGCCGCCGCGGGCCAGCCGCCGCGCCACCGAGTCGGCGCGGTGCTTCGTGCGCGTGAAGACCAGCACGCAGTCGTAATCCTCGCTCAGCAGCGATTCGAGGGCGGCGGGCTTTTGCGCGGCCTCCAGCTCCCAGGCCTCGTGGCTCAACTCGGCGGGCGGCGCGGTCTGGCCGATGCGCACCTCGCGCGGCTGCTGCAGGAATTCCCGCGTCAGGTTATGCACCTCCGGCGGCATGGTCGCGGAAAACAGCAGGGTCTGGCGCTGTTGCGGCAGTTCGCGCAGGATGCGGCGCAGGCTGACGATGAAGCCCATGTCGAACATGCGGTCGGCCTCGTCCAGCACGCAGTGCGTCACCTGCCGGTAATTGATGTAGCCCTGGCCCATCAGATCGAGCAGCCGCCCCGGCGTGGCCACGAGGATTTCGACGCCCGCATTGAGCTGGGCGATCTGCGGGCGCTCCGACACGCCGCCAAACACCTTGACGCTGCGCAGGCGCAGTCCGGCGCCTAGTGCGCTGATTTGCTCGTCAATCTGCTGCGCCAGTTCGCGCGTCGGCACGATGATCACGCAGTACGGGCAGCGCGGCTGGGCCGGGGGCAGCTTGCTGAGGGCGTCGAGGATGGGCAGCACGAACGCGCCGGTCTTGCCGGTGCCCGTTTGCGCCAAGCCGATCAGGTCGTGGCCCGCCAGCGCGATGGGGATCGCGCCGAGCTGCACCGGTGAAGGCGCGAGCCAGCCCAGTTTATCCACGGCGTTCAGCAGCGCCGGGGGCAGTCCGAGCGCGGCAAAGCCGGTAGGCTCGGACTTGGGGGGTTTCTTAAACTCATGCCCGCCACGCACGTGGCCGGGGTTTTTCCTTAAATCCATTGCGCGATAGTGTACCTCACATCCGCCGGGAATGGCTTGAAACGGGGAAAGGGGCAAGGTTTAAGGTCCAAGGTTCATGGTGCAAGGGGGAGGAGGTGCAAGGTCTAGGATTTAGAACGGGGAGGAGCGAAGTACAAGGGTAAGCTGTAGGGGCCGGATTCATCCGGCCCGGCTTAAGGCGGCATGAATGCCATCCCTACAACTGCTGTGCCGGTGGTGCCCCGTAGGGGTGAAGCCATGCTTCGCCCTGCAGTAGTAAGTGGTAAGTGGTAAGTAGTAAGCAAGACGAAGACTAAGAGGGGCGGGCGGCCAGCCCGTAGGCGGCAATGGCCCCAGTGGCACAGGCGCCCCGCCTGTGTCTCACGCTGGCTTATCGCACCCCGTCAGCCGCCCCAGCTGGTCGTAGGTTAAGGCCGCCGGGTGGCGCGGGCGCCCCCGCCCGCGAACTTGCGCCCGCCATCGGACGCCCTGCCCATACAGCAGTATGCGACAGAGACCCATTCTCATGAGAAAACCTCTGGCGGCACGGCGTCCGACACGCGCCCGCGCGATGTTGTACCCCGCGTCACCCCGCTGTGGCTCAGCTTCCCCGCCTCGCGCCACCGCTACCCCGAGCTGTGCCGTCCCTTCCCCGCCTCGCGCCAGTGCTCCCCAGAGCTGCGTCGTCCCTGGCACGCCTCGCGCCAGCGCGCACCGGAGCTGTGTTGTCCCTTGCCCGCCTCCCGCGAGCGCTCACCAGCCTCGCTACGAGAAAGGTGCTTTGCCTAGCGCTGCGCTGAGACTCAGTCTCAGCGTGTCGCGCCGGGGCCAGGCGGGCTGGGGGGTGGGAGACCGGCGCGGGACCCGGGGCGCACTGCAGCGCTGGTGTACGTACAGATGTAGCCGCAGGCCCCCGCATAGGCAGAGTATAACTCACTGTGTGGCAGGCAAACGCTGGCTCTGGCACGCGCCGGGCCTGCGGTTTTTGGAGCTGGAGCGGAGTGGAACTGGCTAACGCCGCAGGCGTATTTGTACTAAAGCTTCTGCACTAGCATCAGAGTACCTCACGGTATCCTCAGTTAGGGAAGCCCCTCTGTTGTGCTCCTCACTTCCTTATGTACTTATTCCAAAAGTCAATGCATAGGAAAACATAAGCAGTAACTAACAGCATCCAAAATACTACCTGTATCAGTATTACTCCAGTGAATCCGATTGAATCAGATAGGTATTGAAATCTCATAGAATTGAATTGACCCATGAGGCAAATCATCATGTATATTGGTAGAGCTATTAGGATGATAACGTGTATGGTTCTAGTGAACTCCATGATACTTATCCTTATACAGGTAACAAGTTTCCACCGGGATTCTGAATACCAGGCCCGTGAGGAACATATGGCTTCGGTGCTTGTGGACCATTAATCCAATCCTCCCATGGGTTGGTTGGTATCCACCTCCAATATACACCACTAGCGAGTCCTCCTAAGAATAAGCCCCAACCACCTTTAATGGCACCTAGCATATTAAGTAGAGATCCTATCGTCATCGCTCCTTACTCGTCAAGGGTGTCATCTGCAGTTCTCATTTGATCTCTTATACACTTGTAGCAATCTTTAGGCATTGTCCTCTTTATGAAATCTAGAAAGGATGGCTTGGGTAATTGTACTCCCGGCCCTCATGGTCCTGTCGTCCCGCCGATGGGGATCGGGCGCGCGCCGCTGGGGCCATATGTGCCGCCACCGCCAGCAGTGCCGCCGCTGCCACCCTGGCACGGGCAGCCGTCGCAGCAGCAGCCGTGCTCGCACAGCGCTTCCTGATAGGGCTCCACAAAGTGGCACGGGTCGCCTTTCCACTTGTTCCACAGGCAGGTTTGGCAGGCGCAGGTGGCAGCCATGCAGTCAGCGCCGCTCGCCGTGTTGCACAAGTCGCACGTCACGGCGCAGGAGTAGTCTCCGTCCAGGCCGTCCGCGATAGCCGTCAGCGCGTTCATGGCGTTGTAAGTGTAGTGCACTCCATCCATTTGCACAGGACTCCAGATCAGCTCCCGGGACTTGCGTTCCAAAATCCGGGAACGCCGTGCGTACTTGTTCTTTAGCTTCTGCACTAGCATCAGGGTACCTCATGGTATCCTCAACTAGGGAAGCTCCCAAATAATCCATTTCCTTGTAGCGCATCTATCCAAAGAACCTGGTATTCTCAAGAGATTAAATTGCCTATCAGGTTGTATACCAGATAAGGTAGTTGTGTTTAGAAAAATTGTCCTATTAGTTAATCTTGCAGATTAGATAGCACCGATAATCTTTATCAATGCTGCGCCTTCCAGGTATCCGATTTTCGAACGTACTGAGATTCAATATGGACTCATTACTTGTTATCAACAGGTACTTAAACTGGCTATTTTCTAGTTTGTAGCCATTTACGCCTTCAGTGAAGCTCAATTCAGAAACATTAACATCAGTTGACGGGACCTTATTCACATAACTGTAACGTACTACCTTATTTCTATTAAGATAATACCTAACGAAGCCTTTTATATACAACACCTTTTGTATCTTCTCGTCATTGATCTTCAGAACTCCTACTGGGGTACAATCTGCGAAGGTCGATCCATCTATGGAGATTTGATATTTCGAAAGCCCCCCGTTTTCTATTGTTGAACTCGCGGAAGTATCAAAAATAGCTTCATTACATCCATATATTCGAGTATTCTGCATTAGCCAATGTGTATCGACAGGATTCACATCCGTTTGAAATATACTTAGAGTTGATGTTTTTTGGTCAAACATTACTTTCAGCTGAAGCGAAAGTGTTAATGCAGGAATTGGTTGTTGAAGTTCTATGATGCAACTCTGTATGTATAAATACAATAGTACCCAGACTAAAATGATCGTGCCAAAGCCAATACTAAAGTGTATCTTACTTTTCACCTGGTAATTTCCCTGTACAAACGCACTGAGCATAATCCCAGAAGGGATTACCTGGCGCTGCCTTACTATAATGATCATATGTATCAAAATATTCAATACAACTAGCGATATTTAAGTAATGTCCTCCCAAATGCACCGCTTCGTGTAACAGTGTATGAGTTAAGTTACATTGTTGTGAGTCGTAATGATGGTTATTACAGGTATTAATATTATTGCAGCATATGTAGACATGATATCTCATAGAATCTCTTTGTGATCTGGTTGTGGTTGCACAAACATTAGATTGTCCACACTTGACACAATTATCATCTGGGACTCCAAGAGGAGCCCACCAATGCTTTCCCCAAACAGTAGTATCATCATGGCAATATCTTAGGTAACGATTCGTCTTATTCATCAGTAGACTCATACCCTTTTTTAGACATTGTTTGATGTCTGCTGGTAGCAAACAATCACAATGTTCGTTCGAGAGCTTATAAACTCCCATAGCATTATTCGCCATCTCTGCGCAATCTTCGGTGCGATTAGTCCATTTGCCTCCACCTGGGGGGCGAGAATAAAGATAGGCCGATACAATAAAAACCTTACCTGGTGGATGTCCGTCAATCCCACCGCCTCCG
>CAYXMN010000166.1:3264-6302 GCA_964465955.1 uncultured Planctomycetales bacterium | reverse complement strand
TCTTTGAATGGCGACTGCGGATTGGCGCAGGCCACAGGCTGGAGGTACGGCTCGGTCCCGAGCTTGGTCGAACCGCCGGCGTCGCTGCAGAAAAAGGCGGTGATGGGCTCGCCGTTATATGTAAGGACTTGCCCGCTGGTGGCGCGGACGGCGCTGGTGGTTCGTTCGTCCTCGCCGCGCACGCCAAGATAGACTTGGTCGTTAGTCGAGGAGTAAACGTCGTAGGTCAGGCTTTGCCGCGCGGCCATACGCTGTAGTGCGAATGTGCGAGCCGCCACAGCCTGCGCTTTCAACGCTTCGGGCGACCAACTTGGCGGCATTTCCGCGGCGACGACGCCTAACAGGTATTCTTCCAGGGGCAACACGTTGAGGACGACCACTCCACCTTCCTTGCCCACAAATAGCTCTGCGGCGCCGCGGTAGTCCTTTCCATTAAAACGTAGAAAGCCGCTTTCCGGTACTGCGCGCAAGCGCGGCCCGGCGAATTGTTTCCCGCCGGTATCCAATCTGACCTGCTCTCCGGATTTAGTGATGGCGATTGCTTCCGCAGTGCGGGCAAGCTGCTTTTCGCCGTTGAACCAGACCAGGTTGCCGCCGAGCTGCTGTTTAACGCCCGTATCACTGAGCACGACACGGATCGTCACTTCCTCCGCGGCGCATGCCGGAGAGCATGTACTTCCCGCGTGCAGCAGTAGCGCCAAACCAAGTGTCAGCGAGCAAAAGAAGTTGCGCGGCCAGATCAGTCCCATCGCACCTCATACAACCGTAACTCATTCCCGCCTTGGACTTGTAGCCGGCCATCAGCTTGGAAGTGCATTAACACTGGCAGCCAAGCGCTGGGCAAGTTTCCCAGACTGTCCGCTTCAGGCAGGTGTACGTCGGAGATCACACCATCGCGCAGGCTGATCAGATTCAGCCAATGCCCGCCGGGATCGATCCGCTCAACATCGCTAAGGGCTTTATTAATCGCCAGAAGGCAGGTGCAGGCTGGATCCATGATGAATTCGTCGGGCCGTTCCATGCTGGAATAATCTAGGGTAAGGTAGGCGTATTCCTCCCACTGGTCGTCATACCAAACCAAGTCAAGCGGATCGGTCACGCTCAAGGCGGCATTATAACCCGGCCAGTAATGGTCAGGGTCGCGGACACAGACCAGCAGGTGCTTGCCGGGAATGATGTCGAACGCCGCCAATACGTAGCAATGTTTCAACGTCACGTGCCCGGCTTTATGGTCATCGATCACGGTATAACCGCCGGTCATGACATCGCGTGCTTCGCGCGCCGCGGTGCCGAGCTCCCAGCCAATGCCGCTGAAGAAGCGCGGGCTGTGCCAATCGGCGAGTTCAGCTAGGCGCCAATCGATGACTGAGGTGGCTTCCAGCTCAAGCCAGGGCGGCTCCGCCGCCAGCGCGCTTCCGGCGAGCAGCCACAGACTGAGGATGTATATCGCCAAACGCATAGTTGTATGGTAGTACATGACGCTATGCGCTACCCGCGAGTTCGCCAGCCATGGCTGCACTGGGAAGAATCGGCGCTCCGCCGGCGTGCGGGCCTCTATGTGCATATCCCGTTTTGCCTTGCGCGCTGTGGATACTGCGACTTTCTCACTTACGGGCGCGAGCGTCCTACTGGGCTGGAACCCATCGCGTATGCCCAAGCGCTGATGGAGGAGATCGCGCAGCGCGGGGCTTGGGTGCGGCAGGAGTATGCTAGTCGCGGGCGGCTAATCGATACCGTGTTTTTCGGAGGGGGTACTCCAACATTTCTTGATCCGGAGCATCTTGTGCGGCTTGTGCGAGCCGTGCAGCAATCTTTCCCATTGGCGGCAGGGGCGGAGTTCACCGTCGAAGCGAATCCGGACACCTTGGATCCCCAGTATCTGGCTATGTTGGCGGCAGCCGGCGTCAACCGGCTGTCCATCGGTATCCAGGCGACGCAGCCGCAGCATTTACGCCTCTTGCAGCGCACGCACCGCTGGCATGACATTCAGCCGGCGCTGCAAGCGCTGCACGCCTGCGGGATAAGGCGATGGTCGTTTGATGTGATCTACAGCCTGCCCGGACTCACTTCCCGTGAATTGCACGAATCGCTTCAACTCCTCCTCGGCTTCAAACCAGAGCACATTTCCGCCTACGAGCTCACCCTGGAGCACGGCACTCCGCTGCACCGGTGCGCGATGCATTTGCCACGCCTGCGGCCGCGCGAGCGTGAGACGGTGCGCCAGCAACGGCTGATTGAGCGCGAGCTTGCCCGAGCCGGACTCTACCGGTATGAGGTGAGCAACTATGCCAAGCCCGGCGCAGAATGCCGGCACAATTTGCGGTATTGGCGTGGCGGCGATTATTTCGGGTTGGGCCTCGGCGCGGCCAGCCGGATTGGGGCGGGTGTGGTCAATAATCCGCGCGGCTGGAACGAATACCAGGTTGCCGTGGCCCAGGCGGGCAGGGCGGGGGATCTGCTACTCTCAGCTTGGAAAGAGCAGCCTGAATCGCAGCGTGAGGCAGCCCCGCCGGCGGATACTTTCCTGCGCGTTCGCACCAAGTTAGGGCTGCCGGGCGCTGTGAGCGGGCTTAAACCGGAATGGTATACCCGAGGCTGGATCAAACCGGGGCCAACCGGTTGGGTCCTGACCTCACGCGGTCTGAACTTCGCTGAACAGCTTGCCCTGGAGCTTGTCTGAAACTTTAATACTGTCACAGCAGACAAAGTATTACTAACAGACTTACTTCGCCAGCTCGACCTCAAGCGCTGTCCGAACCTTGGCAAACTCGGCTTGTAACGCTTCAAGCAGTGCAGGTGCAAGCGCTAACTCACCCGACTTGCCGGCTTGTTCAAGCGCGTAGGCGGCCAAACGCAGCGGTTCAGCCACCAATTCCGCCGCTCCGCCTTTAATCGTATGAGCTTCGCGTTGCAGAGTGCGCGAGTCGCCCTCGGCCAGCGCTTGAGCGAGTTTGCGCAAACCATGATTGGTTTCCTCGAGAAATGCTTCCGCCAGCTCGCGCCAGACGAAGTTTCGCGGGACCATTGCGGAGCCGCGG
>CAYXMN010000166.1:0-3254 GCA_964465955.1 uncultured Planctomycetales bacterium | reverse complement strand
CATCGCCCGCACGCGCGATGCTGGCGGCAAGGTCGAGGGGCTGTGTCGTTTGCGCGCTGCCTGTGCTGGTTACTTGTTGGTTTAAAACATTGCTGGCCGTGGGAGAAGACTTTTGACTATCATGGTTAGCTGGCGTTTTCGCCGATCCCAGGAAGCGATCTAGCACCTGGTACAGCAAGCCGGGATTGACTGGTTTCGTCAGGAAATCGTTCATGCCGGTAGCAATGCACATCTCGCGATCGCCTTCCATCGCATTTGCGGTCATAGCGACAATCGGGACCTGCGCTGCGTTCCCTCCCAGTTTTCGAATCTCGGCGGTGGCGCTTAGTCCGTCCATCTCAGGCATGTGGCAATCCATCAAGATGAGATCGTAGTTCGTTGTTTTAACCTGAGCCAGAGCTTCAATCCCATTGCGCGCGAGATCAAACTTATATCCCCGTCGCTTCAGCAAATTAGAGGCGACCTTGATGTTGACAGGATTATCCTCAACGAGAAGTATGCGGAATTGAGTGAAAGCTGAGGACTTAGCTTCATCATCGACAGCCTCGCCGGACGCTTGAGTTGTGGCTTCATGCTGTAGCGCTTTACTGAGCGACTGCAGCAAAAGATCTCGCTGTACTGGCTTGAGTAAGACGTCGCAGAAGCCTTGAGCTTGTGGTAGCTGGGCACTGCTGCTGATGGCGGCTGAAGTAAGCAAGACCAGGTTTGGGGCTTCTACGCCGAATTCCTGGCGAATCTGGCGTGCCATTTCAGATGCGATACAGCCTGCCAGGTCGTGGTCGATATAAGCTAGTGCATACGGCCGGCCAGCGGCGATACCGTTTGAAAGCTTTGCCAGCACGGTTTGGGGATCAGCCGCAGCGGTGCATTCAGCATTCCAACTCGTGAGCAGCCGCCGGACTGCCAAATTGGCAGCGGAGTTATCGTCGGCAACGAGGATGCGCGCCTGTTTGAAGTTCGCTGGAGGAGCAGGTTCCTCCTCCGGCGACGGCGGCTGCGGGATTTCCAGTACCAGGTCGATCCAGAAGCTTGAGCCAGTATTGGGAATGCTGTTCACGCCAATCGATCCACCCATCAAGGACACTAGCTCTTTGCAGATTACTAGCCCTAATCCAGTGCCGCCATATTTGCGGGTAGATGATGCGTCTGCCTGGCTGAATGGTGAGAATAGACGCTTGATAACATCCGGGGAAATGCCAATCCCAGTGTCGTTCACTTCAATATGGAATGAGGCGCGATCATCTCGATGAGCCAGCAGGCATACACGCGTGACGATTTCGCCTTGCTTGGTGAACTTTAATGCATTGTTCCACAAATGATGCAGCAGTTGTTTGAGACGGGGTGGATCACCGATTAACTCCTCTGGTACTTCTGCATCGATATCTAGCACAAATTCAATGCCGCGCTGCTGAGCCTCAATGGCCGGCGCTTCGGCACTGGTTTCTAGAATCCGGCGGATGTTAATCCTGTCCAGCGCTAACGCCAGTTTATCGGATTCGATGTTGTTGAAATCCATAATGTCATTGACGAGGTGGAGCAATGATTCCGCCGAGTAGAGCAGAGTCAGCGGGATATTGCGGGCCTCCTCAGCGAGATCCAATTCCAGCAGCATAGTCGTCATGCCGATGATTCCATTCAGAGGCGTGCGTATTTCATGACTCATCCGCGCTAGAAACTCAGTTTTAGCGCGGGTGGCGGTTTGGGCGGCTTCAAGCGCTTGATCAAGCTCCTGGTTCTTTTGCTCAAGCAGGTTGGCGAATTCCCCCAGTCGTTCAAATGTCCGGCGGTGAGCCTGGCGTGATTCCTCCAGTTCGGTGATGTCAGCCAGGGTGAAGAGCAACCCGCGCACCGTCTCACTGTCCCGAATAAGCTTGGCATCGATCCGGATGTGTTTTTGCCCAACCCCGTAATCTGAGCTATCCTTCCCCAGTTCTCCGTGTTGGATAAATGTTTCAGTAACGACCTCGATAAATCGACCTAGACCATGTGAGCAACTTGCTGCTTTTTCACTAAAGGGTTTTCCCAGTAGATCCTCGCGAGGAAGGTGTAGCATCTCGCATGCGGCTTGGTTGGCAAGTTCCACTATGCCTGCTCCACTTACATACAGGTAGCCATGGCTGGACGAATCGAAGATGCGAGGAAGACTGGGAAAAGCTAAGTTGTCAGTTGGATGCTTGATCCCTCCTAAGCCCTTTGAGTACGCAGCTTCTATCCATGAAGGGCAAAGCGTCGAGAAACAGTGCATAGCTTTGCTTAACCCAGCTTGGTCTAGAAGCGGCAGGCTGGGGGCCGCCTGCCAGCCTTTTGTGGTAATCTTGCCCAGGGAAGCTACCTCAAGGAGAGCGTGCTCAGGCTTAAGCTCCAGAATCTGAAACGGGCCTGCCAGGAGATAAGAAGAACAACCGTCCACTACCCCGGCTTTGCCAAGCATGAAGTGGGTATGTTGATCGCTACATATTAGTGCTTGCTTTTGGTTGGCAACTAACGTTGAAGTGAAGATCTCCGAAAAGCTGCTGTCGCATTCCGTGGCTACCTGCACTGGTATGCCGGTTGCGTCTTCAAATAGAGCGAGAAGCCCCGCCTGTAACATTGAAAGTGTCATCGTTGCCCCAACGGCCGACTGCGTTTATTTTGAGGCAGCTTCATTGTACTGAACCGGCGCAAGCTGGAGCCTGGTCTAATGCAGATTAAACATTCTGGTCGCTAGGCTATTTCAGTTCTGGTCGATTTAGGTTAAAATTTGATTAACTGCCCAGGATTTTCCGCAACATGAGAGGCTTGCATCGTTTTACAAACTCGACCGTACTGCACCTCCTGCTTCGTTTTGCCGTCGCAGGTTTTGCCGCCAGCGTTCTGCTCCTCAGCGGCTGCCAAGGCGGCAACCAGGTGGCAGTCGACCCCGACACCCAGGAGCAACCGGGCATCGCGGTACCGATTGAACCCGATGCGGGAACTAACCAGCTGCCGGGTATGCCGACGCTAGTAAATGGTGCGCGAATCGTGCAGGACGCACTGGAACCCCTGCCAGCCGTGAAGCTGGCGCCGGTGGCTGGCGTCGACTTCGCTTCCAATCGTTTCATCTGCCTGTTTGAGCCTGAGCCAACCGCGACGGCACTCGCGCCGTATCTTGGTGGGAGTAGCGGACCAGGGGTGGAAAACGCAGGGGAGGCAACTGGACTGCCCGCGCCGGAGAAGGAAGGTACAGCAAGCAGCAATCTCAAGTACATCGATCCGGCGGCAGGCTCAGACGGCCT
>CAYXMN010000165.1:0-6311 GCA_964465955.1 uncultured Planctomycetales bacterium | reverse complement strand
CCAATGCCTGGGCAAACGCGCTGCGCAACGCCAGGGCCAGCTGCCGCTGCGCCCCGAGGGAGAGCCGCGTCGTGAGTTCGCGCGCGTCGGCATCCACTGGCGCACCGCGCACCTGCACCCGCACTTCGAGCTGCGCGCCGACTACCGCCTGCGTCACACCAGGCACCGGCGCCGCCTGAAGCACCGCTTCCAGCTCCTCATTAATCTTTGGAGCCAAGCTGCCGGCATAGCCGGCTTGGATTGCGGCCAGCGCTGCTTTAACGTTTTCCAGCGCCTGCCGCCACAGCCGCACTCTGCTGAGCACGGCCCGCAACTCGCGCTCTTTACGCTGGGCTTCATTCCGCCGCGCCAGCACTTCTTCGTCGCGGGCCACCCGTTCGCGCAAACGCGCCGCCTCCAGCACCGCCCGTTCGAGTGTCTGTCGCGCCTGCGCTAATTGATCAAGCACATCGCGCCGTTCTTTGCTCGCCTTGTCATAAGCTGGCTCATCCGGCAGCATGGCGGCGAGTTGCTGGCGTTTGACAGGCTCCAGCGCCTCCCAGCGCGCGCAGTAGTCGGCCTGGGTCAGCGCAAGATGTTGCGCCTTGCTGGAAGCGGTTTCGAGCAGCCCCAAGACGGCTTGATATTTGCGCGCTTCGCTGGCCAGGTTGTCATACCGGCGGATCGCCTGGTCCGGGTCGTTAAGTGCGGCATCCCCCAGGCCGAGTTTGGCCAGCAGGCGCGATAAATCTTCGCGTAACTGCCCGTTACGTTGTTGCAGCCGCTCCAGTTCGCGAGCCAGATCCTTTTCGCGCGCGTTCTCATCCTGCAGCTTGCCACGGTAGTCCACAAGTTTATCAAGCAACTTCACGCGCTCCGCCAGCCAGGCGCGGCTTGTCTCCGGCGGGGCATCGGCGGCGATGTCGCGCACCCGCCCCCAAGCTGTCAGCATCCGGCTTTGCGCCGCGTCCGCTTCACGCCGCGCCTGGGCGTACAAGTCAAGCCTAGTGCGCAGCGAGGTGTACTCAGGCACAAGCTGCGTCAGCTTGTTCCAAGCGTCCTCCTCCAGTGCATGCTTACCGCGTAAACGTTGGGCATCCGCGCTGATGACGGCGAGTTGCCCGTCAAGGTCGCGCAGCTTCGGTTCGACCGCCTTCTCCAGCTCGACGCGCGCTTCCCGCGACTTCCCAGTTTGCTGGAAGCCCAGAAACGCCAGCGCTCCGCCGCCAACCAGCAGCAGCACGCCCGCAATATACGCAAGCCAATCTGGCTCGATAAATCCTTGTCCAAATAGCACGCAGCCCAGCCCCGCCACGGCGAGCAAGGCTGCCGCGATTAAAACGCCGGTGCCGCTCGCGCCTTGCTTGCGCTTCAATTCCGCCGCCAACTTGCTTTGTTCATCCAGGAGGCGCTGAGCTTGAGCCCGGCGTTCCAGCCAGTCCGACACCTCAGGCACTGCGTTGCGCGACGGCTCCAGCAAGCTGTCCAGTTCTTCAAAACGCATCCGCCGCGCCGGATCGGCAACTTCGCCGTGCTCCCGCACACTGGCGTCAGCTTTGTTGAATTCGCGCTGCGCCGCTTCAAGCTCGGCGGCTTGCGTGGCAAGTTCCTCGCGCCGGCTGATCTGCGGCTGAATCGTCTCATTGTTTTTCAGAATCTGCGTGAAGTCCTGCAGCTTGAGCCGCGACTGATCAAGTTGCTGCTGCTGCCGTTGCAGTACGCTTTCATGCTCGCGCACCTGGGTCCGCCAGGCTTGGATGTCCCCGGCCAAATTTGGAAAATCGGCCAGGTAAGGCTGCTCCTGAAGGCGCGGCTCCCATTCACGACGGCTTGCTTCGATACGCGACACTTCAGTGAAGCGGTAGTGGGCCAGCGCCAGCGTTAAATCTTCAGAACGCGCTTCGAACCGCTTGAGGTTGTCTTATTCCTTAGCCTGGCGCAGCTCAGCCTCTTCGCGCTGGGCTAGCAGCTGCTCCAGCTCGTCGTATTTCTCTTCAGCCGAGGCCAGCTCGCCCTGCCACATCTGGTACTGCCCTTCAGCCGTGCGCGACAGGTGGGGCATCTGCACCGGCGTGTCCTGCAGTCCGGGCAGGATGAACGCGGGCTTTTCAAGCTGCGCCAGCGCGCTGTCCAAATTCGCACGCTGCGGGTCTTCCACCAGCTCCGCGAGATCCGCCGTCAACACGGCCCGTAAGCTTGCCCCGTCCGCCGCCAGCACGGCTTCCAGCTCGCCTTGTCGCGCGTACAGGCTGGCGAGATAGGCTTCGCGCTGCAGGCCTTGCCACAACTGACCCAAGTTCCAGGTGCCGTTGGATTGAATCGCCACCCGGCCCGTCAGATCAGCCAGCGTTGCCGGATCGATCAGCCGCGGGCTGAACTCGCCGAAAGGCACCGCCAGGCGCACCTGCATAGGCCAGTCCTCTCGTTCCGGGGCCAGTAACGCGCTCGCTTGAGGCGCAGCGCCGTTCCAGGGCGACCAGCGCTCTAGCCGCGCCTGATCGCGCCGCGTACCTTTGCCGGGAATACCGTAAAGCATCCATTCGAGCAGGGTGAACATCGTGCTCTTGCCAGCCTGGTTTGGCGCGATCAGGACGTTAAGCCCAGGATCAAATTCCAGCGGACTGATGATATTGAGCGTGCCGAAGCTCGCGGATTCGAGTATGTGCCAGCGCATTACGCCACCTCCCCCGGCAAACCATATCCGCTGAGCAAGCGGTGGCCCAACAGCTTGGCAGCGCGCCAGGCCTGGGCCGCGAATTCATCCGGCTCCGCCTGTGCCGCCTGGTCGCAGTATTCCAGGAAGTCCGCCAGCACCGCGGACTGCTCCGGGCTGGCCAGCTCCGGGAGCCACTGTACGTGCGAGTAATCCACGGCACGCGCGTAACGCACCAGGTCGAGCATGCTCGCGATGCGATCTTGCAGTGTGGACTGTTCGCGTAATGGCCAGGCGCCTGTCACCTTAAGCTCAAGGAGGTCGCTGGGCTGCAGATCATCACGCACATCTGCCAGCGCTCGCTCAAACTGCTGATGCCGGTCGGTGGAATACTCCGGCGGCAAGCGCAGCATGCGCTGCTGCCAGGTGTGCCGGGCCAGCGGGACGAAACGCAAGTTCGCGCCGCCCTCCGCCAGCTCGCCGACCAGGCAACCCTTCAGGCCCGGCTCGTCCCAGCCCAGTCCCTGCGGGCAGCCGGCATAGGCCGCCAGCATGCGCGCGCTGCCCTTGGTCGGCCAATCCTGCTTGTTGTGGAAGTGCCCCAGCGCGGCGTAGTTGTAGCCGCTCTTGAGCAGGTTATCCAGGGTGGTTGGCACGACCGTGAAACGGTGGATGCGATTGTCCCCGGCGTGCATCAATGAGGCGTGCAGGCACAGCAGTCCCGGCGCCGGGGCGGGAAACGGCGCACTGGTCCAGTCCAGGCTGCGCCCGGCTTCACCCGCCGTGAACGCCCGGCCAACCACTGCGCCGGCACGCGTTTCCAATACGGCGAATTGCGGGCTGGAGAACAGCTGGACATTCTCCGGGCGCGGTTCGACCGCATAAGGGCTATCCGGCGCGAACGGGTCATGGTTGCCCGGAGCAATCACCACCGGCACGGGAGCCACCGCCGCAGCCTGTTCGTAGACGAAACGCAATTGCGCCGCCGGATCAAGCCCGTCAGTCTCGTACAAGTCCCCCGGTAGTAAAACCAGCTCCAGCCCCTCCTGGCGCACTAACGCAAACGCGTTTCGCACACCCTCGCGCACGGACTCGCGCAAGTCCGCGGCAAGTTCGTCGGGAAGTCCTGTGAGCTGGCGCCCGAGGTGAAGATCACTTAGTTGCAGGAATCTTAGCGCCATGGGGGCAGTATACCCCAGGCTGGCAGGGGTGATAATAAGCTGAGATGAAAGCCGCCTGCGATTGGCAAGCGATCACCGGACCGCGCCCGACCGGGCTGGGCGTGGCGGTGCGCTTTCTGATGCAAGCGCTGGCACGCCACGCCCCGGAAGTGGAAATCCTGGGCCTGAAGCCTAATGCCGTGGATGCCCCGCTGAGCCGCGTGCCAGACCGCCTCGCCTGGGAGCAGGTCCGGTTGCCGCTCGCCTTGGCGAGGGCCAGGCGCACCGGCGCGCAACTCGCGTTCACGCCGGCGCTCGGCGCGCCGCTGCTCAGTCCGTTGCCACGCGTGGCCTACGTGCATGATCTAATCCCGCTGAAGCAACCGGGGCATTTCACCGGTCCGGCGCGCTGGTACTGGAGCACGCTGTTGCCGGCAACCTGGCGGAACTGCCAAGCGCTGGCGGTAAGCAATCAACTCATCGCGGACGAACTGGCGGACCTGCTGGCTTACCCGCGCGAGCGGATTTTTCTCGCGCCTTATTACATCGATCCCACGCTGCATGATATTGCTTCAGAGTTATACGCCCACGGCAAAGTTGCAAGGCCGGCCGGGGCCGGCGCCGTATTCCTGACGGTCGGCAGCCACGAGCTCCGGAAAAACCTCGAATTGCCGATCCGCGCACTGGCGCTGTTTAATCGTGAACATCCCCCGGCCCGGCTGGTGATCACCGGGGCGGAAAACGCCCATACAACGACCTTGCGCCGCCTGGCGCATGAATGCGGTGTGGCAGAGCACATTGAATTCACCGGTTATCTCGACCGCCGGCAGTTGGTCCAGCTCCTCCTCACCGCCACCGCGCTGGTGTTTGCCAGCCTCGCAGAAGGTTTCGGCCTGCCGCCGCTGGAGGCGCAAAGCGTCGGCTGCCCGGCAATCCTCAGCGACATCCCGGTATTGCGCGCGGTACATGCTGACCCCATCCGGCTAGCTCGAATTGCGCCGGAGCACCGCTGCCCTCCCCCGTTCGTGCAGGTCAGCGACGCGGCGGGCCTGGCAGGTGAAATGAGACGGCTTGCCGCTGATGCGAGCTACCGCACCCGGCTTGCGCGGGCAGGTGAGGTTTACGCGGCCACATTCATCCCGCAGGACACTGCCCGCGGACTTGTCGCAGCATTCGATTCCGTGCTATGAGGGCTGCCAGCTCCCAGGCTTAAGCGTCCGGCAGGCGCATGATCAAGCTAACGGGATTACGCGGGTCGCGCATGTCCGCCACGGAATAGTAATAGGTCTTCGTCGTCAGGTTGTAATCGAAAAAGTCGATCTCGTCCTTCGTGCGCAGCAGCTCCACGCGCTGGCCGGAGAGCGGTTCAACTTCAAGAATCAGGAACTCGTTCGACTTGCTGTCGTGCGCCAGCACGGACAACCAGCCGCTACGGCCCTTCCAGTCGAAGTTCAGCACTTCTTGGTTCGGCCCAAGGTATACCGGGGTTACCTGCAGCCGGGCCGGGTTGGCAAAGTTAAACAGCGTGAGCTGCAGCGTCGGCTCTGTCTGCGAGACGGCGAGCGTCGCCGCCTGCTGGTTCGGCGTGTCTACCTTGATCAGCGCGTGATCCTCGGCCGGATCATGGATGCCACTGAAGTCGTAAATCTCACTGTAGGTGTTGTGCTCCAGATCCCATTCCACCACCATGATCGCTCCGGTTTCCTGGTTATGCCCGTACCAGTACACTTTGCTCCCGTCACTGCTCAGGTCATACTCTGAAGCAATCAGCGCTTCTGTGACAAGCGGGCTGAACACGCCATCGCGCAAACCCTGGTGAGGGAAGTACATCACGAAATTAGGGATCTGCTTCGTATCGATCAGCATATGGAACACGCGGGTGCCGTCTTCCGCTGGGATTGGATCAAACAAGTACATCTCGGTGGTGTCGGACAGCGTATCGCTAATCTTTAGCGAATCCTTGGTGGCTGGATCATAAACGTCATAGCGCACACGCGAGGATTTCACCTTGTCGTTATAGAAGCCCTGGCAGTAGTACAGCCGGGCCAGCTTCGGCACCCAGACCAGCCCGCCCGGTGTTTCCGCCGACGCGATTTCCAGTGTGCCGCCATTATCCGCATCGACCACCATCATTTTGTACTTCCCGTCTGGCTGGCGGCTCCAACCGGCCAGCCAGTGGCTGTCTTGCGTTACCCGCACAACGTGCATTTCACCGGGAACCTTGGCCACCACCGATGGTTTGGCGGCCAATGCGGGCGCTACACTCGCAATCAGGAACAAACACAACACTGCAACAGACGCGATTCGTTTCATCTCTCACCCTGTACTGATTAACTGGCTAAAGTGATTCGTTATTATTGTACTAAAGCACCGGCGCAAGGCCAATGCCACAATTGTGACGCAGTACGGCCGCCGCCGTTCAATCCGTGGCAGGGTCTGAACAACCTGCTGGTGCATGCGTCTAACGAAACACATTGATGGTATTAATTCCATGCCGGGACTATCCGGCAATTTGAGAG
>CAYXMN010000164.1:0-6346 GCA_964465955.1 uncultured Planctomycetales bacterium | reverse complement strand
ACCGTAAACGAGATCAGGCGCACCCCAATCTGAACCATCAGCATTATTGGCGCGGATGTACTTGAGCTGGCTATCATCATTTTTGTATTCGTAGTACGCCACCGCGGGGCGGCCATTGACCATGATTGCGCATGGTTCATGGCCTGTTGAGCCCAAGCTGTCCAAGACTACTGGATCGTTCCAACCGGTGACGTCATAATCTGTCGCAGCAACAAACCTCAGTTCATCTGAGGCACCTTCTTGATACGCGATTCCAGGCTTACCTTGCAGGTCGACCAAGCTTACGCCAACGCCAGGCGCGCCGGTATTAGGAATCGTCTGCGGCGGGTACCAGCCTAATCCATCCACAGTGCGCGCCCTAACATACTTGATAGTCTGGTAATCTGGACCCCAGTAAACAATCGCGGGTAAGCCGCCCACCATTTTCATGTCACAACCGCGGCCTACATCGCCGTCCCAATCCACCGCCTGCGCCCGGCCAATGTAGTCGCCGATGGCCAGCCAGCGCAGGATGCCGCTGGTTTTACCATCCAACAGCACGCAAACCACCAACTGCGAGCTGGAATCGAGATACCCATCAAACGTACCCAGGTCTAGCGCCCCCGCTTGCCCCATGCGGTTCCATTCCCAGCAGTCGCGTTCCACGTTGCCCACGCCAAGCCAAGCATGGCTCCACTCCGGGCCGGCGCCTTGCCAGTAGTACCGGATCCGCGCCCATTGGGTGTAATTCGGGATAGTAAACCGATAAACCGCGTAAGACAAACCGGCGAACTGTGTAGATTCCGTATCGCTCGCAGTAAAGGAAACAGCGCCGGGCAGGCCGAACACGGAGAGCAGCCGCTGGCTGTAGCCGGGGAGAAATTTGGACGCATCAGTAAAACGTTGCGCGCTGGTCGCGCTCGCGGCATGGAGCGCTTCTAGCGGGCTGGGCAGCACGCCCGCAGTATGCTCCGGCTCGCTTGTAGCGCTGGGCTGGCTGGCACAGCCACCCTGCATGAGCAGGCTGGCCGCCCCGGCCAGAACCGAGATGGAAAATCTTGATAATCTCATTAAGCCACCTGGATTGTTACGCAAGCATATCGCGCAAGCCGCTGAAAGGCAATAGTCGTTTTACTCGCGTGCCGTTTCTGAATCAATGGCTGGTGGCGCCGCCAAGCTCGTCCGCTTGAGTTTTTGTTGTAAGCGCTGGATCTGCTGCCAGGCGTTGTTAAAGCGCCGGTCCAGCGAAGATGCCGCTAGTTCGCGGTAATACTCGATCTGCGCGCTAAGGTTCATTTTAGTTTCCTGCAGAGCCTTAGCATTGCTGCCGGGCAGGCCTTGCGACAGGCGCCGCACCTCCGCCTTGAGCACCATCAGCGACAGCTTCAGCTCGGTGGCGAACATGTGGGGCATGCGTTGGCCCGCGAGCAGGTTTACCCGCCCATAGGCATGGCCCAGCATCTCGTCCAGCGTGTAGACGCGCGTAAAGTGCACAATTGACGGCCCGCAGCACACTGCTGGTGTGGCGCGGTAATCCAAGCCCAGCTTAACTGTCGCTCCGCCGGCAAGGTCGTGGCAAATACACGACTTGGCGATGACCTGTTCGCGCTGTTCCAGATATTCCGCTTGGGGCAGGCCTTGCGCCTCCAAATCTGCCAGTTTCAACCGCTGGTAAGCGCGCGAGGCGACGCAAATCGGCTTCTCGGTGAACTCGGTGTTGACTTCCGCATAATGTTTAAAGCACGGGCTGCCGGGGTGACCTTGGCGGATCTGCTGTTGGCGGCGGTGCTCCGCAGCGCTTTGGCGCAGCACCCAGAACGGCACCCCCATCGGCGAGGTGTTGCTCAGCCATACATCTTGTTCACGCGCTTTGGCTAACCGGCGCAAATGCACGGCATCCACATTGGTTGCTTCGGGTACGAGCAGGAAGGGTGTGCCCCAGCCGGTGCCGTCCAAGCCGTAATGCTCCATCAGATCCCGGTTCTCGTCCGCGGTGGTGATCCCGCCTTGCGCCGTGATGCGGATCGGCGCCGGGGCTTCCGGCACAACGCCGCGCGCCGCCGCTGCCTTGCGGTAAATCTCGAACAATTCCGCGGACAGCTCGGTCTTCTTGCGCTTAAACTCCTCCAACACCGGCCCCAGCAGCTGGCCTTTCGCGGCGAAGGCGTGGCCGCCGCAGTTCAGTCCGGACTCCACGCGGTATTCCGCCACCCACAAGCCGTGCTTGGCGAAGAACTTGCCTTGGATCAGTGCTGAGCGGTAGTCGCTGACTTTAAGTATGATTTCCTTTTTGGACTGGCCGTTAACATCCGGCTGGAAGTCGGCGAACTTGGCGCAATAGGCGTACATCCGGGGGTTCAGGCCCGCGGAGAACACAAGGCAGGCGCGCACTGTGCTTTGCGCGAAGCCGCGCACCGCGGCCATGCCGTAGCAGTACTCCTGCGGCTGCTTGACGCCGTCACGGAAGGTGTCCATATCGAGTTTCGTCATGAGGTTGGCGTCAATCCGCCCAGGGACGACCTGCTCGCGCAGCTCATTTTGCAGCTGCGCTCGCTCGGCGTCATCCCCGCAAGCGAGCATCTCCAGATACTGACGGCGTAGCGGGCATTCCGGCAGCAGTTCGAAATACCTGGTTATCTCGCTGCCTGGCTCGAATGGCGCCGCCTTCAACTCGCGAACCTGGCGTTGAACCTGTCGGTCGATGAAGTTCAAATATGCCGTAATCCGTCGTGCGCGGGCATCAGTCTCGTGGCTGGCAATCGGCGCGTAGTCCTCGCCCAGTATCCCACAGTGATGCTTGCGCATCATCTCGATTAAGTCATCATCAAGCAGCGATATCACGGAGCTGATGCCGTATTTGGCTACATGCAGTGGAGTGTCAATCGTGAAGCCGGTTCCCATCACCGGAATATGTACTGTGTGCGGGCTGGCCGGCATGCCGCAACTCATAGCGCGCGCGAGAGACAAGGATATACTCCAAGATTACGAGTTTCACAGTTGGGCCTGTTGTTTGAAGCGGCTAAGCCCCAGGGACTGATTAGCCCGGGTCTGATTGCGCTCATCAAACGTAACCAGGCCGAACCCAGCTGAAATGCGATCAGATGAATTATAACACCGGGCAGGAATCCTGATTGCTCCGACCGGAGCTTAGAATGGCCCTCAGGTCGGCCCGCAGCCATCATCCTTGCTGCCGCCTTTGCTCCAGGAAGCGATGATCCAGGCGAGCAGCGCCATAATCGCAAATGTAATGATGACTTGCAACATCCTCGAATCAGTATACCATCGGGGGTATGTTGCTATCGCACACAACACAATGGTTCTTTTGCGCTAGTAAATGGCCTCGAGCTGCCGCGCAAAGCGCAAGTCCTCATTGCCGGGGTGGTGATAGCTAATGCAAGCTAAGCCGTTACTATCCAGCACCATCGAGTTGTAATGGCCGGACCAGCCGTTGTTGTCAAAGTTGACATCAAGCCAGTCCACGCCCGTCCAGGTCAGGAATCGTGGGCCATTCCCGTAGCAGACGAACCGCGGTTGGTGGTCAAGCCCGACCTGGATCGATCCGCTCCAGCCAAAGTTCACCTCGTCCAGGATCAGCTCCGGACTGCCCCACGCTATGTCCTCGCGCTTGACAAGATATGCCCGGCTGTCCGCATACTCATAGTAGACCGCGTAGAGCAATCCATCGTCGAAGGCTAGGCTCTCGCCATTGACGCTCGCATTAACTCCGCCGAGTACGGTGCTAGGCCAGTTCATGCCGTCATAGTAAGCGTAAGTTGCCTTCTGATTGGCTACATACAACACATGCGGAGTGTCCGCTCCCGTTAAGATCAAGCTTATCTCGATTGTAGAACTGCCATTGCGTGGTGCGATAAAAGAATAGCCCCAACCGCCGGGGCCATTGTAGGCATACTTGTACGACATGGTGAAGCCATCGTAATAGGCGATGCGCGGATAATTCTCTGAGTCGAGCGCCAGAGCGGGGTAGTAGCCGGTATCGCCGCCAGCATCCACATCCTCATAATTCCAGTTCGCCCCATCGAATCGCGCGAGCCGCAGGGAGAGCGCGTCCACATCTTGATAAGCGATTACTGGGAATCCCGCAGAGTCAAGCGCGAGGCTCGGTGTGTTGCCGGTGTTGCTCACCGCACCGTCGATGGTGATGGTGCTCCAAACGCTGCCGTCTAAACGCGCATAGCGCAAGGCGGTCTGGTCTTTGTCATAGTACGCAATGTGCGGACGATCGAGGCTATCCAGCGCCAGCGAGGTTTCAAACCCGGTGGCCCCGGCGGTATCGACCTCGGTGATCTCCCAGATGTCCGGGCCGAACTGGGCGCGCCCTAGCTGCGCCTCTAGGCCGCCGGTGATGAAAATCAGGATGATGGCTTCGCCGGCGCCATCAATGAACGGTTGCGGATCCGGGCCAAAGTCAGTGGTCGAAACATCAGTTGGGTGCCGCCAAACCCACTTCCCAGCATCGAAGTTGCCCAGCCCAATCCAAAGATTCTCCGCCGCGGGGGCGGTAACCCAATCCAGATTGACCTGCGCTGGTCCATGGTAGTCTTCCAAGTGCTCCAAGTAAAACGCGGCGCGGGCTGAATTGGTGAAAGCCGGCACCAGCGTGGGATTATTCGGAGGGTTGAATGCCAGCGTGTCGCCGTTGGGCGTTGTGTTCTGCTGGAAACCATCCGCCCCATTCGCTAAGTGACCCAGCTTCCACCGCTGGTTGTCATAGTAGTAGCTGGCCTGCCGCTTCAGCTCCGCGGGCGCGGGCACAACCATACCACCTGGACCAGCCAGGCTAGGCGAGTCTGTAGGAAGCGCCGTGCCGGCGCTTCCAGCCAAGCCTCCGCCGCAACCTACCAACGCGAGCGTTCCAGCAGCCAGCAATCCCACACCCATCCCACTCAGCTTCGCCAGCCATCCCATATCGGTGCTCCAAAGAACATATAATTTCCGCAAACAAGTGTACTGCAAATAGTACCCATTTTCAGTAGCGATTTATTGTGTACTCGTGGGTAACGCCCGCTGTGTCGCCACAAGTGCGGAGGCAGGCTAATCCACACATATTACGGATTATGATGGAGGTAATGAGGTTTCCGTCGGCGCGCCATTCCCGCCGCGCCCCCGTCCCCGGCCGCCGCGTTTGCCCCGGCGGCGTTTGCGGGGTGCGCCGTCCGGGTCCGATGCACGTGCTCCAGTTTCCGGCGGAGCGTCCTTGCCGAGTCCGGTTTGCGGGGGCACGCTCCCGTTGAACACCGTGCGCGGAGCGTAGGCGTCATCTTCGATGTAGGTACTGTCTTCATCCGCCGCAGGCGCACCCGGCTGTGACAACACTGGAGCGCTAGACGCACCACGCCGGTCCGCGCTGCTCGCGCTTGGCCCGCCTCCGCGCCCGCGCCCGCCCCGCGAGCTGCGTTTACGCGGTTCCTCCCCGGCCGCCTTGACACCTTGAGACTTGGTCTCACCGCGAACTGCCGCCGCCGCGCCAGCCCCCGCCTGCGCCTGGCGCGGCACACCGGCCTTGATGAACTGTTCGATGCGCTTGAGATAGCGTTCCTCATCCGGCAGCACGAATGTGACCGCGATGCCGCTGCGCTTGGCGCGCGCGGTGCGCCCCACGCGGTGGACGTAGTCCTCGGCATCGCGCGGCGTGTCGTAGTTCAGCACCAGATCGATGCCCTCGATGTCCAGCCCGCGACTGGCCACGTCCGTGCCGACGAGGATGCGGATCCGCCCGCCGCGGAACGCATCCAGCGCGCGCTCGCGTTCGCTCTGCAGCCGGTCGCCGTGGATCGCCGCCACTTTCTCGCCCCAGCGCGAGAGCATCCGCGCCAGTTGCGCCGCGCCAAGCTTCGTGCGGCAGAACACCAGCACGCACTCATGTTCTTGCGCCAGCAGTTCGCGCAGCGCCTGCTCCTTTTCGCGGTCGGAGCGCACCGGCCATACCTCGTGGTTCAGTTCCTTAGGCGGGCCGGTAGTACCGATGCGGATTTCCGCCGGATAGCACAGGTAATCCGCGGCCAACTTTTTCACCACCTGCGGCAGGGTGGCCGAGAACATCAGCGTCTGGCGCCGCGCGGGCATCCGGTTGAGGATGTTGCGGATCTCGTCGATGAAGCCACCTCTTCTTGTGGACGCGGCATCGCCGCTGGCATGAAGACCGCTACGCGCTCGTGATCACGCGCCCGTCCGGCGTGGGAGTTCTGAGCACATGCTCACAATACACCCGCTCATGCCGCAGGCAAGGAATTCCAGCGGGGTCTGCGCCGGGGTTGCGCTCAACGTGGCGTCCGTGGGCTTTGCGCGATCCGCCGTCGCGCGCCGGGTGCCGATCGTTCTACGCCTCTCTCTCGTCGTAGCCCTCGGC
>CAYXMN010000163.1:2857-6365 GCA_964465955.1 uncultured Planctomycetales bacterium | reverse complement strand
ACAACCCCGGCAACGCAATTGCCTGCCGGGGTTTAATAAGTTCAATCAGTCGTTCCTGTTGAGATTAAGTGCCTTATGTCAGGGGGAAATGGTTCACAACTTGGGCCGGGCTTGTCTCGCGAGGAGGCGGCCTGTCTGCACGCGCTGGCGGCGGGCCGGGATGCCTGGCAGCAGTTCATCAGGATCTATGGCAGCGTGATTAACGCGGAGTTTGCCAGAAAGCAAATCTACTGCAAGCACACCCAGGCTGACTTGCTCCAGGAACTAGCGCTCAAGCTGGTCAGCCACGATTGCATCATCATCAGGCGGTTCTTGGAGCGTAATACCGGCTTGTCCTTTTGCGCCGTACTGCGTCCGATGATTACCAGCATTGTCATCGACGAGTGGCGGCGCTGGTCGCACTGGCGCAAAATCGCATTCTGTGAGGATGAGCCCACGCTGCGGCAGTTATCAGCCGTCAAGACGGACGGTGATCCGGCGTTGGAGATTTACCGCGAAATGCGCCTGATTAGTCTGCTGCTCAAAGTCTGCGGTACAGCGAATAAGCAAGGATTCTTAACAATGTATCTCAGATTTATCGACGAGCTTCCCGTTGAATTAATTGGAACTAGGTTAGGTGTGTCGGCGAATGCCGTCTCGCAACGGATTGCCTATTACTTAAAAAAGCTGCGTAAGCTAGGCTGGTCAGAGGTGCATGATGGATAAACCGCGGCACAACCGGCAGCCTGGCGCTCCGCCGGCGCAATGGCGTGGCCTGCGACCTGGCTTGGCAGATGGCGTTGAACCGGATCCGCAGTCCATGGCACGGATTGAGCAGCAATTTCTACGCGGGGTAGCCAAAGCCAGGCGGCGTATGCGCCCAGGTAGGACGATGGCGCTGAGCCTGCGCTGGGCGCTGGGTGGCGCGCTGCTGTTCGCGCTGGTGATGCTGGGGCCGATCCTCGCCCCGGACTCCACATCGCTGGTGGCTGCGCCATTCCCGGGTATGCAGGGACAAGTGCTCAGCGCAGTGGATCAGAGTGCGGTCAGCGGCGTGGAGGTCTGGCTGAAGGACGGCCAGCCTTGGTACGGCACTCTGCTGCAAAGGGATCCAGGCAAGCTGGTAGCGATTACCAATGCGCATGGCTTCTTCGATTTGCCGGCTGGACAACTCAATGGTTCGCGGCAAGTCATTCTCAAGCATGCCGGGAGAACCGTGGCGCAATTCAACCAAGCGCCAGGCGGACCAGATTTCAAGTATCAGCATCGAATTTGGATTCAAGGCAGCGGCGCGCAGCCGGAAGATTCCTTTGATGTAAATGTCTCGCCTGGCCAAACGCAGCAAACCGCAGCAGGCGTGGCCATCAGTCTGGATCGAACCCTTAGCGAGCCGTGGCAAGGCAAGCTGGTTCGCAGCCAGCGCTGGCCGGCGGCGTTTAGTTACGGCTGTATCCTGGATGGGGTGTATAGCTTGGAGGGTGAACCGGCGGCGGGTTTAGAAATCAAGGTGCGATTGGATGCGGCTGCGCTGGCGGTGTATCACGCTAAGCCCGAGGACGTGGTGCTGCTGGCTCACAACGACGACTATGGTCAGCAAGATGGTGGCCGCGGATTCCATCGCGGCTGGTATCGCGCCACCCAGTCTCCTAATCCGGCTAACCTGCCCGCGGTGGTAACAAAACTCACCTATGACAAGCCCGATAAGGCATACCTATCCTGGCCTGCAAAACCCGGAGTGCGTTACTCCCTGCAAGTGCCGATGCATGTTGAGGGCAAGCTGGATTTTGTCAACTTCTACGCGGATGGTACAAATACGAGCAATCCGCCCGAGCTGCGCCTGATGTTGCTTGACCAAAACCGGCCCCAGCTCTATACCGTCTTCGCCTACAACCGCCCACCGGGGAGTACGGAGTTTATCAAGATCAATTCGCAACCACGGGTGCACCAGCCGTTTTACGAGCTTATTAACGCTCCGGATTACATTAAGTTTGACGATGATGGCAGGCTCATGCCGCTTGGTCGATGGCGGATCGAACTGCTTGATTTCACGCTGCAGGAGAGCCACACCTTTGAGATCGATGCACCTGCCGCGCTGCCTAAGCCAGGTAGTTTCAGATTAGAGCTCGCTCCAGGCCAAGTCGGCGGAATGAGCACGGCGCGCGTGACAGGTGATCTTGAGCGGCTCGCTCAACCGCCAGCGTGGAGTTATGGTTTTGACTATACGGACCAACAATATGGGGCAAGCGTGGAATTGCCAGCCCCATATCCCAGCTCCTACAAGGTGCAGGTGACGCTACGAGAAACCAATGGTGCAGTGACGGTGCTCTGCGGCACCATTGATGTAACTGAACCAAGCTTGCCGTTGTACTTCAATGGTTCAAGCAATTCAACACCGGTCCTCGATTGCACCCAAGTTGCCCCAGATCAGAGCACATCTGTTCAGGCGATGACAGCGACCGCGCTGGCGAATCCTTTGCCATATGGCTATTGCGTGAGCGATGTCGCGGGACCGGTTTGGCGGTGCTGTTTACCGGATGAGCTCACCGGAACGCCGATCAAAACTGTGCGAGTCGTTCAATACGCCTCTCCGCTGGCGGGAGATGTGAGCGATGTCGAGCTGCAGCCCGTGTTGTGTTATGCACCGCGGGAACAGCGTGGTACGAGAGTAGCCGGTATCGGCGAGTGGATGAGGCCGGATGGTAGAAGGGCGGATCTCTGTAATGATGGGTTGAGCCACATCGTGAAATATGCCGTCCGGTTTGGCGAGATGAAGCTCGACCTGCACGAGTTCTTATCGGCGGGATACCACTATAAGAACCATGTGGCGCCAAATGTTGGGACCATCCGCGAGCAGCTCGGTTGGGATCTCAACAATCTCCCTTCTAATGAGAAGCTGTTAGCTGATGCCAAAGCGTTCAAAGCATCGAACGCATATGGTCGACGCCTAGTTACCCAGCCACGACAGCAGCTCATCTGGGAGTTTGACCTGGAAGGGATTGAAGTGCCGCCTGGCGAGGACTTGATGCTGAGGTACAGCATCGAAACTGGCGGCCTGCTCTTGGCAGCGCAATGGAACCTGGAAAGCTCCTACGAAGCACCCAGTTACATAGAGGTGGAAGTCGAAGGCCAAACAAAACCTTGGCGGGGTTATTTCGACTATCGCCCGTTGCATACGCAGTAGCTCTACAATTCCACTGGCGCCTGGGTGAAGTAGGTCCAGCAACGCCGCAGTGTATCTCGCCATTCTTTCTTGTCGATTAACTCGGAGTGCGGGGATATCCTGTGGATAAGCGTTTTGCAGGATACTTGGTTATCCACGGGTTTCGTGGATAACGGTAATAGCTGGCGAATAGCCAACGTTTTTTGGATTTGCGTGTTGATTAGGTGTTGATCGAGTGTGATTAGTGGCATTGCCGGGGCAAATCTACTGCGTGGATGCGAGTACTTGCCGGCGATGATTGAATCAGAGGTCGCCTCGCGAGATCAACAGGGCCGGAGCTAGGCCCGGCCCTGTTGTTCAACAATGCTT
>CAYXMN010000163.1:0-2847 GCA_964465955.1 uncultured Planctomycetales bacterium | reverse complement strand
TGTTACTTCTTCGTGCCCAGATCGACGGGGCAGGCGCAAAAACCGTCCAGCAGCTTCGGGAAGAAGTCGGTGCTCTTCTGCGGCATAACCTCGCCCTTGCCCGCCACGTTGCGGATTTCGCTCAGCAGCGTCGGATTCATGTAAATCACGCAGTGGTGGCTGCCGTCGTCCACCAGACTCTTGCCACGGGCGCGATCACGCTCGTAGCTCAGGTTGGTCTTCGCCGCCTGCGCTTCCTTGGTGATGCCCAGTATTTTTTCGAGAACGACTTCGTGCAGCACGGCCACATCCAAGCCGCGCCAGTCCTCGGTGTGTTCCGGAGCGAGCTGCGCCATGATCGCGCGGTCTTTCAGTTCGAAGTACCAGTAGCGCCCGTCGCTGTAGAGGCCGTAGGTGTTGCGCGACTTGTCCTTGGCGGCGTTGTCCAGCTTGGCCTGCATGCTGCCGATGTTGGGCTCCTCGCTGACGATGAAGTGCTTGGTCAGCTTGTCGAGGAAGCTGTTTAAGTCCCAGGTTGGGATGCTGTGCAGGATGCGTAGCGTGGGCAGCACGACTAGGCCGGGGTCGCTCATGCCGACCAGGGTCATCATCGCGTAGCGCGGGCTGTGCGAGTTGTCCGGCAGGTTGTGGGTTTCCGCCACCCAGTTGCGGTAGTTCAGACAGGTTTCATAGCGGTGGTGGCCGTCGGCGATGAACAGCAGTTTATCTTCCATCAGCTCTTGCACGCGCTTGATCACGGCCGGGTCGGTGATGGCCCACACTTGGTGGTACGCGTCCTCCTCGGGAATCTGGGCCGCCATCAACGGCGCGCCTTGGGTGTGCTTAGCCAGCAGATTGGCAACCTCGTTGGTGTCATCCGGGTAGAGCTGGAAGATCTGGCCGAAGTGGGTGTGCGTCGCCTTGAGCAGCTTGAGGCGGTCAGCCTTGGGGCCTTCTAACGTGCGTTCATGCGCCTTGATCTTGCCCGAGCTGTAGTCCTCCAGCTCGACCTGCACGCACATTCCGCGGCGGGTGTATTCCTTGCCGTCCACCTTGAAGGTCTGGTAGTAGGCGTAGATCGCGGGCTGGTCGTCCTGCTTGACGATGCCGGCGCTGACCCACTTGCGCCAGGTGTCGGCGGCGAGCGGGTAGATGCTGTCGGGTTCCGGGCTCTCCGGCTTGTTTCTGATCACGCGGCAGATGTTGTAATTGCTGCGGTTGTAATACACGTCCTGCAGCTCGTGCTTGATGCGGTCGTAGGGCATGCTGATCAGCTTGCTCAACTCGGCGCCGGCCTTGGCGGTGTCATAGCGCAAGGCGCGGAACGGCATAATTGTGGCCATGATGCTCCTCCCAGGGGATGGCTAAGGTTTAGGTGAGTGCGGTTGAGGCCGCGCGGGATATTGTAGAGCTTGCCGCGAGCTGGGGGAAGGGTGGCGGGCGGGATTATCGCATAGGCGGGGACGGCGGGCATTCGCCGGGCTGCTGTAGGCAGCCGGACAGCTGAAGTATCGGCAAGGGGCTCTTTACCGGAAACAACCGGGTTCGCAGCCAATTCTGCGTCTGGTTGCCAAACGCGATCAGTGTGTACGCTGTGGCCAATGGCACGCCATCATGCAGTTCAATGGAGGGTATGTAGACGAAGTCGCCGAGCATGCTTGCGGGTGTCTCAGGCAAAGCCACTTCACCTAGCGGGTGCATGGCGTGAGGGATAGTGATTGCCGGGAGATTAGCTGTGTCCGGTTCGAAAGCCCTAAAAGGGTTTTTCGGAAGCTCGTCCATGTACCTGTTCGGACTGTCAAGCAATATCGCAATCGATGCCGGATAGCTGTTGTAATCAGTGGCGTAACGCTCCAGCGCCAGTTGGATCGAATGCAGTTTTTGCTTAACATCAGCGTTCTTGGCGGCGTCGTGGATACTTAAACTGGTCGGTAATGACACCGCCAAGATGAAGCCAAATCCTGCTAAGCCTGCGCAACCGGCTAGACGCGACTTCGGCGGGAGGGCCGTCAAGGTCAAGCAACTGGTGACGAAGAACAAGGCGAGGGCATTCCAGTTAAATCCCAAACCATAACTTAACACCACGAGTAGCACGCCGAAAACCAGGGCAACCCACAAGTAGCTTGGCCGGTAAGCTGGCTGGCGGGCCTGTTGTGCTGGCTCTGATCCTAGCCCGGCTTGTTCCATTCCCTGCCTCCCGTGCGGTTGTCTCGCAATATAGGAGACTCCGCCATGCTAAATAAGTTACATATATACCTGCAGCCAATGTCACTGCTGGGCTTCTTCCGCTTCTTCTTCAGATTGCGGAACCGGCGTCGTGGTAATCGGAGGCGGGATGCTCACAGACTTTTTATCTACGCCGGAATCTAAAGTAAGGATCGGGACAGCCCCAACACATGCACAATCTTGCTGTGCTCAAACAAATTCGTGGGCTTGCCGAAGGCGATCAGTGTGTAGCCGCTGACGAATAACTTGCCGTCGAGTTTCTCAAACCGTGGCAGGTACGCGAAGTCACCAGCGATGTCATGGTGCGAGCCGCCATACACTTTAGATAGCTCAACCATCGGTTGCTTGCCTTCGCCCGCATCAGCCTTGTATTCATTTGTGGGCAGTGTATCAAGATAGTTTTGTTTGGCGGCGAGCAGTGCATCGATTGACGCAGGATATTCCAAGTGATCGACGTTGTAACGTTCTACTGCAAGCTGGATTGCGTGAAGGTTCGATTTTGTACAAGCGCTGGCCGGTTTGCCGCGCGGGGCGAAGTTGGGCAGTATCAAAGTTATCAGGATGCCGACGATGATGATGACCGTTAATCCCCGGCCCCGGTATTTCACCGGCAATCCGGCGAGAATGAGGCAGGCTACCACG
>CAYXMN010000162.1:5102-6418 GCA_964465955.1 uncultured Planctomycetales bacterium | reverse complement strand
GAAGTTGAACCTTGCTGCGCGGGTTTCAGGCTGAGGGGCAGGATGAGGTTGTGGGAGAATGGAAATGAAACGCTTCGCCGTTGCCGGATTGTTAGTAGTGCTGAGTCTTATCTGGGCCGCGAACGCACTGGCGGCGGACGCGCCATCTGTTGAGGTGGTGAACGCAATTCAGCGCGCGCAGGCCGCCACTGATCAGCAGTTCAATGATGTGTCCATCATGCTCCTTGCGCTCAGGGAGACGAGTGACGTTAAGTCCGGTGAGTGGCTCACGCTGGCTCCCGCGCTAGGCGTAGTGCAGGGCTGCCTGCGCGAATCGCTCGTCTGGTTCGCGCTGCCGGATGGCAGTTACTACACGGTGGACGGCGGCTTGATGGAGCAGTCACTTGCCGACCGCGAGTACTTCCCTAAACTGCTAGGCGGTGCGGAAGTAATTGGCGCGGTGGTGGTCGGCAAGTCTTCTGGCAAGCGCTCGGTCATCATCGCGGAGCCGGTGTTTCGTGATGGCAAGGTGATTGGTGCGCTCGGCATCTCCCTGTTCCTGGATGGGTTGCTAGAGAATCTGGATCGACTGGCAGCCTGGCCGGATGAGATTGGTTTGCGTATCCTGGATGCAGACGGTGTTGAACTCACCACGCTGGGCGACATGTCGGCCCCCGCTGTCGATGTGGATTGGTCATCAGCCATCAGCGGGTGGCAGTATGAGCTGTTGATGGCCGGGAGCACGGTGGATCATCCCGCCGCCCGACAGCCAGCGGATGCTAACTAGCACTTAGCTATCCCCAGCTTTGTAAATAATCTCGCCGCGCTTAATCGTCATCGCGCAGCGCGCCTCCGGCTCCAGCTCGCGCGTGCCGTCAACCACCGTGAAGTCCGCCTGGAAGCCAGGGGCGATGCGGCCGCGTTTATCCTCATCATGGCTGAAGTACGCCGCCTGGGCCGTGTAGAGCGCCACCGCCGTCTCGAAGTTTACGCGCTGCGCCGGGTTGTGGTGGTACATTGCGCCGCGGATGCCCGCCAGCGGATCGAGCGGGCCGATGTAGTGATCGCTGCCCGCAGCAACGGTCAGCCCGGCGGCGATCATCTGGCCCACCGGGTTGGTATCCAGCGCGCGCGCCGGGCCGAGCCGCAGGCTATAGCCGCCATCCTCCCCGCCCCACAGCGCGTCGAACACCGGCTGCATCGCCGCAATCACGCCCAGCTGCGCCGCCCGCCGCGCCAGCTCCGGCGTGCCACAGACCCAGTGGTCCACGCGCGGGCGCAGCTTGGCGAAGTCATAACGCGCCGCTAGCGGCTCCAGCGCGTCGAGCGCCTGGGCC
>CAYXMN010000162.1:0-5092 GCA_964465955.1 uncultured Planctomycetales bacterium | reverse complement strand
GTGCACGCAGGGCTGCATGCCGAGTTTCAGCCCGGCCTCGAACCAGTCCCGCAGCTCTTCTGTCGTGTGGTATAGGTCGCCGTAGCTCTCCGGGCAGTCTATATAAGGCTCGTCCAGCGCGGCGGAGTGCGCGGCGATGGCGCCGTCCACCAGCCAGCAGCCGCCGAAGCGCGGCACGCCCAGCTCATGCGGGATGGCCGGCGTCGCATCGCGGCAGTACAGCGTGAGGTCGAGCGGCCCGCGCGCGTTCCGCTCCAGCACCAGCTCGTAGTCCGCGCGCCGGTGCGCGCCGTAACCTTCCAGGCAGTGCAGGCCCGTCAGGCCCAGGCCCGCCGCCTGCGCTAGCAGCGCTTCCAGCCCGGCCCGGCGCTCCTCGAAGCTGTAGCTGTCGTACACCGGCGTGGTTAGCAGCTCGTACGCCGCGCCGTAGACGCGCCCGGACTCGCGCATCTGTGCCTGTTGCTCCGGCGGCGCGCCCGCCTCGGCCAGCGCGCGGTCCACGCCGACGCGCTGCCAGGCCCGCGTGTTGAACCACGAGCTGTGGCCCTCGATGCTCTTGATGTACAGCGCGCGGTCCGGCAGCCACTCGTCCAGCAGCGCACGCGTCAGCGTGGCCGCGTGCTCCATGCCGAGCCGCGACAGGTCGAGCCCGCCCAGGCGCACGAATTCGCCCCCGGCGGCCGCGGCCTGCGCCACCAGCGCGCGCAGCTCGTCGAGGCTGGCGGCGTGGCGGCAGTCCGTGCCTAGCAGCAGCATGCCGCTGGCGATGGCGTGGAGGTGGGCGTCGATCAACCCCGGCAGCACGAGCTTGCCGCGCAGGTCAAGCAGCGCCGGCTCTGCCGCGATCAACGCGGCAGCTTCAGCCTGCGTCAGCGGTGCTACAGCCGAGATCATCGCGCCGACTTGCCGCACCAGCATTAACCGGCCCGGAGTGTAACCGAACAAGTTATCGGACAACAAAGCGGTAAAGACTTGCCCCATCACATCCTCTATCAAGCAACTCAGCGTTTCATTTTGAACACATTAGTGCCAAGCGCTAAATCGTATAGTGTGCGCTTTTCAGCGTCGAGCGGAATGAACCACGCGGTGTAAACCAGCTTGGAACACAGGAAATAGCCCAAATAGCGCAAGGCGGCCCAGCCCAGGCTTAACCGGCGGCCGTCGCGGCGCAGGACGCGCAGGCCTAAACACAGCTTGCCCAAGGTGCCGCCGGCCAGCCAGTGGAAAGTGGTGAAGTAACAGAAGTACATTGCGACGCTGAGCCAGCCCGCGAGCTGGATCGGGCGCGCCAGTTCCGTTAGCTGCGCCAAGGTGTGTTCGGTGGGCATCCCGCTGGCGAGCAGCTCGGACCACAGGCGCAGGTAGGCGTCCAGCACTTGCGCCAGGTCTGGCTCGGGAATGCCCGCGATCAAGACTAACGCTTGACCGGCGAGAGCGAGAATCACGGCGTCGATGCAGAAAGCCAATACGCGCGGGGCCAGGCCGGCCGGCGTCCACGTCACGTGCTCCACCTCGATGGCTCCGCGCGCGGCGCGCGGGGCCTGAGGCTGCGGCGGCGGCCAGGCCTGCGGTAAACCAGCCTGGCGCTTGGCTGCCGGCGGCGGCGGATACGCGCCGGGCAGCTGCGGCGGCGGCGGCGGTTCCGGCGGCTGCTCCGCCGGCCGGACCAGTTCCGGTGGAGGCAGTGGCGAATCATAGTTGCGCGGCGTCAATAAGCCGTCCAGTTCCGGCTGCTCCGGCCGATTCTCGATTTCTAATCCGGGTTCCGGCTCAGTCCCGTGCTCAACCGGGACGCGCGGCGGATCTCCCGCGCGCCGCGCCGGCGGCCGCTGTTCGCCGGGTTCGATGTCGTTATCCCTGTGCTGATCCACGCGGGCATTATAGCCGGGGTAAAATGGGGACGATGCTCAACGGCGTGGTGGCGAAGTACCACCGGGAATTCTGCTGGGTCAGGCTGACCGACGGGCGCGAGGTGATCGCCAAGCCGCGCGCGCGCCTGGAGCTTGCCGCCCGCCGCGAGCTGCGCGACTTCGAGAAGGAGGGCCGCATCGTCTTCGCCCAGCAGCTCGCCGTCGGCGACGAGGTGCGCGTGGCCGAGCCCGCGCCCGGCAGCTTCGCCATCGAGGAGGTGCTGCCGCGCCAGACCTGGCTGATCCGCAAGAGCGAGGGGCGCTACCGCAAGCAGGTGCAGTGCGTGGTGGCCAACGCCGACCAACTCGCGCTCGTGATCGCGCCCAACCCCGGCATCGCGCTGAGCCTGGTAGACCGCGCCTTCATCGCCGCGATCCAGGGCGGGCTGAAACCTCTGCTCGTCGTGAACAAGCTCGACCTCGCGCCGGAGCTTACGCGCGACGTGCAGATCACGAACTACCGCGCGCTGGGCTACGAGGTCTACTTCACGCAGGCCACGGCGGGTGCGGGCCTCGACGGGCTGCGGGCGGCGCTGGCGGGGCGGCTCACCGTGTTCAGCGGCCACAGCGGTGTGGGCAAGAGCACGCTGCTGGCCGCGCTGACGGGCGCGGAGATCAAGACGGCGGCGGTGCGTGAGTACGACCAGAAGGGCCGCCAGACCACGGTGGTGGCGCAGCTCTACGCCCTGCCCGGCGGCGGCGGCGCGGTGGACACGCCGGGAGTGCGCGAGTACGGGCTGGCGCACCTGGACTGGACTGATGTGCACGAGTACTTCAGCGACATCGCGGAGCTGACGCAGGGCTGCGGCTTCCGCGACTGCCTGCACCAAAGCGAGCCGGGCTGTAGCGTGCGCGCGGCGGTTCAGCGCGGCGAGCTGGCGGCGGCGCGGGTGGAGAGCTATCGCAAGCTGCGCCAGGAAGCGGAGCAGAGCGGGAAGTACTGGGAGAACCGCTAGCGCTGCTTGCAGGTGTGGTAGCCCAGCCTTCGGGCCGGGGAATGGCAGGCAGGCGGCCTGCCCCACCGGAGCGCGCGCGTCCCTGCGGGCGATTAATGGCGGCCAGAGACGGCCGCCCTCCGGAACACCGGGGCCAAAGCCCCGGCTACCGGTGTCATGAGTGGGAGCCGGTGGATGCCTCCGTCAGGCCGCTAAGCGCCAGCGGCTGCCATTCTCAATCAACTGGTTGTTTTGAGAATACAAGCGTTAATCCTGTTATACTTCCACTTGTAGTTGCTGGTGGTTAGGAGTTTCACATGGGTTCGCGACTAGGCTGGGGATTGTTGCTAAGTGCATGTTTACTATTCAGCTGTGCGACGATTGGCTGCAGCACGGGGAAGTCAAACAAAGTTGAGACTCCGCCTCAACCACCTGCTACCCAAACGGACGCAAAATTCGGCCTGCCCGCGCCGGTTGAGATTACCGCTGGCCTTGAGCCGCATGCGGTGGCGGAAGCAATCGACAACCACATGGGCGACGAGTTCATCGCGGGCTTGGAGCAGAACGCGAGCGCCGGTGAGGATTATGCCAGCTTGACGCCGTCTTGGACTTCCCCGGCAGACGGATTCAGCGGATTGGCCTACGCCATCTACAGCTTTACGATCGAAGGTTCTGGCGGTGTGAAAACGATTACCACCGACTGGTCGATCGAGCCGGCGCCAGAAAACTACTGGATCGGATTTTCGAATTGGCAGTACAACCGTTGGGACTGGTATAACAGCGCTGACGTCATGGCCTTTGATCTCCCGGCTGGCGGGGGCAAGCCCTATATCCAGCCAATCACTGGCACGGTACTGGTGGCTGCGGTCGTCATGGGCACCGCCGAGGCGCAACTCACGTGGATCAAGCTGTGGCTGAATAATATCCCTGTCGTCGAATTACAGGGTACTCCCACGAGCGGATTGGAGCCCTTGGAAGTCGAGTTCTTCATCACCGAGAGCTACGACCTAGACGGTTCGATCACCGACACCGAGTGGGACCTGGATGGAGACGGTGTATTCAACGAAACGGATAACGGCGAAGCCGAGCTGCGCAACAATGACAATACGATCCAGACTTACGCCGTGGGGATCTGGAATCCTACGGTGCGGGTCACCGACAATGCCGGCGCTTACAGCACTGATTCGGTGCAGATCAGCGCGCTATCCGATAACGAAGCGCCCACCGCCGCCCTGATAGCCGATCCGGCCAGTGGCCAGGCGCCGCTGACCACTCAACTTAACGCTGCCGGCAGCACGGATCCTGACGGCAGCATCGTCAAGTACGAGTTTGCCTGGGACGGCTCCGGGTCCGGTCCGTGGGAGGATCGCGGAACGGCGGCCACAGCGTCGCATGAATACACTGCGGCGGGATCCTACCAAGCCTGGGTGCGGGTCACCGATAACGAGGGTGCGACTGCTTTAGCGTACACCGATATCAGTGTCTCTACGGGGGTGAACCAGCCGCCGGTAGCGGTGCTGGGCGCCGGTCCTTGCAACGGCGAGACCACGCTGACGGTGAACTTCGACGCCGCGGCCAGCAGCGATCCGGAAGGCGCGATCAGTAACTACGAATGGGACTGGGACGGCAACGGCAGCTGGGACGCCTCGGGCGCGTCAGCGACAGCCAGCCATGATTACACCACCCCTGGACAGTTCCAAGCGGCAGTGCGCGTGACCGACAACGCCGGCGCCACAGATATATCGTTCATCAATCTCAATCTTTGGGCTCCCTCGCGCCCGAGCGGCTGGAACATGTACCGGCATGACCGGCGCCATACCAGCAACAGCGCGGCCGACGTTGTCATCGACACCTCGCATTTGCATGCAACCCTGATCGGTTCCGGGATCGAAACAGACGCCGCGATTACAGAGGACGGCACGGCTTATTTTGGCACGACTAACGGGCGGTTGTACGCGGTCTCAAAAGCAGGCAGCGTGCTGTGGTACTACCAAGCTGGCGGCGCCATCAATTCGTCGCCGGCCATTGGCCCGCTGGGCACCATTTATTTCGGTAGCGATGACAAGTACTTCTATGCACTCAATCCAAATGGGACGCTACATTGGAAATTCACAACCGGAGAAGCCATCGCTGCATCGCCGGTACTAGATGACACAGGGGCAATCTACTTCTCTGACCATATCGGCTGGGTTTATGCCATGAATTCAAACGAGACACCGAGATGGAAAACGCATATCGAGGATGAAG
>CAYXMN010000161.1:1778-6432 GCA_964465955.1 uncultured Planctomycetales bacterium | reverse complement strand
AAGGCTCAGCTTGCCTTAGTGATCCGGCTGGCGCTGGCGCAAACCGCCTCAGGGCGGACTGGCTTGCCGCTGCTGCTGGATGAGCCGTTCGCGGAACTGGACGATGAACGCGCCGCGTTGCTGTTCAGTTACATCTCGCACCTTGCCAAGTCAAGCCAGATTATTCTGACCACCTGCCATGGCTTACTGGCCAAGTGGCTGTTGGAACAATACAAGCAGGCATACACCTTGGAAGTCGGCCGCTCATCCTAACCGGCAGCCGCCGTAAACTCGGCGAGCAAATCGCCAGGCATCACTCGCGCACCCTCGGCGTGGGGATAGCCTTGCACAACGCCGGCGCTGGGAGCGCAAATCTCGTGTTCCATTTTCATGGCCTCAAGAATTAGTAGCGGGGCGCCGCGTTCAACACGCTGGCCGGGCTGGCAGAGCAATTTCAACACTTTACCCGGCATTTGGCTTGTGAGCGCCCCCCCTGAGCCGGCGGCGTCCGCCGCCAGCCCCGGTTCGCGCCGCTGGAAGCGATGCAGCGCGGACCCATCCGCAACCTGTACTTCGCGCGCGCTAGTCTTCGCGTGGAACAGGTAGCGCTGCCCGGCATACCTGAAGTGCAGCGTTCCATCGCGTAAACTCACCTGCTCCACCTGATGCACCTGACCGTCGAGGTAGACGTTGTATCCAGCTGCGCCGAGGCGGCTTACCCTGGGGATTAGCACCAGCTCACCAATGTGCAATTCCTCGCTCATACGTTGCTCCAATCCCCCAACGTCCGCCACGGTGACGGTAGCTCGCCAGATTCCGCATGGGTTAGATGTGCTGCGGACCGGTCTAAGGTCAGCGCTAACGCTGCCGCCAATTGCACAGGCAGCGCTGGCGCCGGCGACCGCCAGCCGGTGAAGTGGCGGGCGATGAACCCCGTATCAGTCGCACCGGCAGCAAAAGCAGAATGTGAAACCGCGGCATGCAAAAACGGGACATTCGTCACTACGCCAAGCACGCAGAACTCGGTCAGCGCGAGCGCCATGCGCTGGATAGCCGCTGCGCGGTCGTTGCCCCAGACGATGAGCTTACCCAGCAGCGGGTCATAGTCTGCACCTACCTCCCAGCCGGGTTGCAGCAAGCTATCCAGGCGCACGCCGGGCCCGCTGGGTTCAACAAGCAGTTCGACGATTCCGGTGGCAGGCAGAAACCCCGCAGCGGCATCTTCCGCGCAAATGCGGCATTCGATGCTGTGCCCCCGCGGGACGAGGCTCGCTTGCTGCAAGTTAAGCAACTCTCCCGCCGCGAGGCGCAACTGCCACTGCACAAGATCCACCCCATACACCATTTCGGTGACGGGATGCTCCACTTGCAGGCGCGTGTTCATCTCCAAAAAGTAGTAACGCCCGGCGGCGTCGAGCATGAACTCGACTGTGCCCGCACCGGTGTAGCCCACCTGCTGCGCGATGGCCACGGCGCATGCACCCATTTCCTGGCGCAACTCTGGGCTGACCGCCGGGGAAGGCGATTCCTCGATAACCTTTTGGTGGCGGCGTTGGATGGAACACTCGCGCTCGCCGAGATGCACGCAATGCCCAAGTTTGTCGGCAAGGATCTGGATCTCGATATGGTGCGGTGCGACGATGGCTTTCTCGAGATAGACAGTGGCGTCACCGAATGCACCTTGCGCTTCCCGTTTTGCCGCCGCCACTGCCGCTAACAACTTGTCCGGTTCGCTAACCAGCCGCATGCCTTTGCCGCCGCCGCCAGCATTAGCCTTCACCAGCACGGGGTAGCCCAGTTCCTCAGCCGCCGCCAGCAGTTCCGCTTCATCCTCGCCCGCCTCTTCGAAACCCGGTACAACCGGCACACCGGCCTGGCGGGCCGTTTCGCGCGCGGCGACCTTCAGCCCCATCTGCGCAATCGCACTGGGTGGCGGGCCAATCCAGGCCAGGCCGGCAGCTTCAACCGCCGCCGCAAACTGCGCGTTTTCAGCCAGAAAACCATAGCCGGGATGCACCGCCTCCGCGCCTGTCACATGCGCCGCCGCGAGTAGTTTGTCCTGGTTTAGATAGCTCTCCGCCGGCGCCGCCGCACCCAGATGCACCGCCTCCCCTGCCAGGCGCACATGCTTTGCGTCCGCGTCCGGATCGGAAAACACGGCAACCGTGCGCACGCCCATTTCGTGGCAGCCGCGGATGATACGGCACGCGATTTCCCCCCGATTGGCAATCAGCACCTTGGCGAACATGGGAGTATTGTACAGTTATGGCTTTCCAGGAGGCTGCGATGTTCAGTACGGAGTGCTTGTTGAAACAACATGAGTGGTACTGTGCGGCGCTCGACCTGCTACTCGCGCATTGCGCCGGCTTGCCGCCTGAGCTGCGGCGCACCAAGGTTGCAGGTTTCGGCTGGCCCACAATTCACAGCCAGCTGATGCACATTGCGGAATGCGAGGCGTGGTGGGTCGCCTGCGCGGAAGGCCGGGACATCGACTGGCCGCGCGACAGCGACTGGTGGGATTTCGCCGAATGCGAACGCCCCGAGGACTTGGCGGAGCGCTATCGGGACGTACGGGCCGCCACCCGGTCATTTATAACGAGCCTGGCCCCGGTCGAGTTGAACCAGCCCCGGCTGCTGCAACTCGGCAGCGATCACAGCGCCAACCTCTCACCTGCGTTGATGCTCAACCACATCATCACCCACGGCTTCCACCACAAGGGGCAGGTCGTCGCGATAAGTCGCATCCTAGGCTACCCCGCCCCGGAGACGGACATGGATTCGCAGATCGGCAAAACAGACCTACCTGGCTAATCCAAGTTAGGCATGCTGTCCAGCGGGAAATAAATCCTGATGTGCGTGATGTTCTTCAGCGCGAAGTGGTCGTACTCCGCACTGTGGAGCACCTCGTACTGCGTGGGATCCGCTGAATCAGAGTAACGCCCCAGCACAGTGAAGCTGTCGAGATACTTCGCGGCGCTGGCATCCGGCGGGTAGCTTTGCTGCCGCTCATCCGCCGGCGGCGGATTCCAAGCGGGGTAAAGGTAATCCTTGAACAGCGGCGGCAACCCCTCCCAGCTCGGGTCGAGCGCCCAGAGCGGCCCGACCACCATCCATTGCGTCTTATAGCGCGTATAGGTCATCTCCGGGCTCATAGCGTGGTCGCGCGGGATGATCTGGAAACCGCCGGTCACGCCGTAACGGGTGGTGCTGATATCGATTACTCCGGGGTGCGCCGCGCGAATGCGGCCCAGGTCAGCATGTTGCGTACCGAGAAAACGTCCGGCCCCGGCGACAGGCTTGAGCACCTGGCCGATGGGATACGGATCCTCGCCCTGTTCTTTGATCCAAATGATGCCGCCGAACCGGTTCTCGAACTCGATATACTCCGGGTTGTACTTCAACCGTGCCACGGCGATGGCAAAGCGCGAACCAGCCTGCGGCACCCAGCCCGCCGGAGCCTGCGTCCAGCTTGTGGAACCGTCGTTAATGAGCAGGCGGCTGCCGACCAACGGCGCATATTCCCCACCAAAGATGCCCGTACCACCCGGCACGTCAGTCAACAACGAGGTTTCCAGGCTGAGGTAGCTCTTGTAGTCCTTTGGGTTTTTCTTTCCCTGTTCCACCGGCAGCAATGAGAAGATCACTCCACGCCCATCGTTATAGTTGTGATCGGTTTTAATGTGGATCGCGTTGACGGACGTGGCGCATACGGAACCAATCTCGCCCCAGCCGCTGGCGGTGAAGCCCTTGGGATTCACGCCCGCTACCGGTGCGATCACGCTGCCGGCGAACGTGGCGCCGGTTTCATTGGGTTGCGGTTGTAGGCCGGCCAGGCTCGCCGCGTCCGCCGGACAAATGGTAAGCGCTCCACCTGCCCGGTTCTCGATAATGATGAAGAAATACTCGCGCTCGCGGTATTGCGCCGGAGTCGGATAGACGCCAGGCAGCGTGGGTTGTTGCGGATCCAATCGCAGCGACGGATCGGTAAGTTCGCGATGGCGATCGACAGCCGCCCCACCTGCGTGTTGCGCTATTTCGGCGCGCGCCTCAACTGGCATCAGCAATAGCGTTCCCAGCATCAACAAGAGCAGCATGGTTCCAGCCTTCAAGGCATAACCATGCCGCAATTTCCGGCGCAGCGCCATTTCGCGCCTGACACCGGCGTGTGCCAGCCGCTGTGCCCGCGCTGCCTGCCGCAATACCGACGCGCTGTAGATCGCAATCACCACACCGCTGCCACACACCATCGCTGCCTCCAGATCGAGCACTCCGACAAATTCAAGCGGGACTAACGTTGCCGCCTTAGCTTTAAGCAAGTAATATCCATGAAGCGCCAGCCAGTACCAGCCCAGCCCGCGCCAGAGCCTGGCCCAGCTCGTGGCCAGCAGTGCGCCGTAAACGCCGGCGCAAACAGCCGTGCTGCAGACTAGCTTGAGCGGCAGTTGCGCAGAGTAATACCAGTGATTAAATGCGAGCAACAGGAACTGGGCTAGGACATAGCCCACTGCCAGCGCCCAGGCCGCTTGAGGCAATGATTTCCGCATAGGTTAATGACGCAAATTATACGGCTTCGTTTGCCATCCGCGCAGTAGAGCTCTACCTCGCTTGCCGTAGCGCCTTGCGCGCCTGCCACCGTTTGTCGACATCGATTAACAGGCTGATGATCACGGGTACT
>CAYXMN010000161.1:1188-1768 GCA_964465955.1 uncultured Planctomycetales bacterium | reverse complement strand
ACGAACAGGCCGCCTACGACCACGAGGCCCAGGCCGCGATATAGCTCTGTGCCTGAGCCTTGGCCTAATGCGAGCGGCAGCATCGCGAACACGCTGGTGAGCACGCTCATGAAAATCGGCCGCAGACGGGACTCTGCCGAGGCATGCAACGCTTCCATCCAAGGCTGGCCTGAGTTGTGGTAGTTGATCATCTGCGCCACGATCAGGATGGCGTTGTTCACTACGACGCCAGCCAGGATGATCAGCCCCAGCATGCCCAACACATCAAATTGCACGACACCGTGGCTAACGTGATAAGCAATCGTCATCGCCAGGAAGCTCCCGCTCCAAGCCAGCGGGATAGTCACAAGGATCACCAACGGATAGCTAAAGCTGCGGAAGAGCGCCACCAGCAGCAAGTAGACGATCACAATGGCCAGTAAGCCTTGGAGCACCAGTGACATAATCGTATCGCGCAGTTTATCCGCCGCATTGCCATAGTACACGGTATAACCCGGCGGTAGTGTGGTCAACAGCGGCTTGACGATTTCGGCATCAAGCGTATCGAGGGCGGTTTGCGTCGCGACCACCGGATTGGTCA
>CAYXMN010000161.1:0-1178 GCA_964465955.1 uncultured Planctomycetales bacterium | reverse complement strand
CTTCAGACACCGTGGCAACTTCATCGAGGCGGATCACTCGGCCATCCGGTGCCGTGAAACTAAAGCCGGCTAAGTCCTCGCGGCTGGCGAGCGTCCCGGGCTTTGCCCGCACCATGAGATCGTACTCCCGGCCTTTATCCGTAAAGGTTGAGATATCACGCCCGCCCAGCATCATTTCCACTGCAGCGGCAACGGCCGGCAGGTTCAGCCCCAATTCCGCCATCCGGTGGCGATCCAGGTGGATCGACAGCTCCGGCACACCCTCCGTATACTGCGAATAGGCGGAAGTCACGAGGTCGCTGCGGCTGAGGAGCTGTCCTTGCAGCAAATCGGCATTCTGCTTCAACACCCGCAGATCGGGGCCCGTTACCTCCAGACTGAACGCCTTATCGCGTACTCGAAAGATGGACATGCGCATCGGGATGAAATATTGCAGCCCCGGCTGTGTGTTACCAAACTCGAGCAGCTTCTGTTCGACCTCTATTAGGTTTTTATCGTTACTCTGTTCACGATCCAGCACGACGCCCATTCCAGAAAAGAAAGGCTTCGCCGCGACGGCAAAGCAGTTTTCGATTCGCGGATCTTGCTTGATGTATTCCTCGATGCCTTGCAAGATGTTCATCGTTACTTCATTCCGTTGCCCCACGACCGAATCTGTGATGCAAAAGATGAATTCCCGCGTGCCATTCGGCAAGTAATTCGCGGAGGGCAACAGCCAGGCTGACCCAAAAAAGATGCCGACGATCATCGACAAAAAGACGAGCCGCCCGCCGGTTGTCTGCCGGTTGCCAGAACCGCAGGCCCAGGCCAGGAATGTCTGGTACATCCGTTCGAACCCGATCCCCAACCACTGCAGCTCAACCAGGTTTAAAAACTTATCGAGCTTTGGATTCTTCTCCGCTAGACGCTTGCGCGAGCTTTCCTTGCGCAGTAGCAGCGAAGCCATACTCGGCACGAGCGTGTAAGCGGCCAGGAGTGCCATCCCATTTGCACAGACATATGCGATAGCGATGTCTTTGAATAACAGGCCTACTTCAGTGGAGTTCAAGACAACCGGAATGAAAACCGCGACGTTCGTAGCGGTCGAAGCGAAAACCGCCCCGGCGATTTCTGTAACGGCATCGTAGGCCGCTTGCCGGGCGGTTTTCCCCAGCTGGAACATATGCCTGTCGATGTTT
>CAYXMN010000160.1:3588-6435 GCA_964465955.1 uncultured Planctomycetales bacterium | reverse complement strand
CCTGCTGATCCACCTCGCGCGCGGATACAACTTCGGATCGCTGAGCGATCGGTACGTGGATGCGATCCCCGCCCAGCTCGGGGTGGGCGATACCGGTTGGTATCAAGGCACTGCTGATGCGGTGTTCCAAAATTTAAGCATCGTGCATGATGAGCGACCGACGGATGTTGCGATTTTTGGCGGCGATCATATTTACAAGATGGACGTCCGCCAGATGCTGAATTTCCATCGAGCGAAGGGTGCCGCCTGCACCGTCGCCGCCCTGCCCTATGACCGCCAGTCTGCCGCCAACACTTTCGGCATAATCGAAGTCGACGCGAACTGGCGCATTATTGGTTTCGAAGAAAAGCCGGCAAAACCTAAGCCTATCCCTGGCATGTCTGACCTTGCTCTGGTCTCAATGGGCAACTACATCTTTGATTACGTCTCGATGTTCGAAGTCCTAAACCGCGATCACAGCCGGGAAGACTCAGCGCACGATTTCGGCAAGAACATCATTCCGGACATGATCAAGGAGTACCCGGTCTACGCCTACAACTTCCTGAACAACGAAGTGCCGGGTGAGTTGCCTGCCCAGCGCGGTTATTGGCGCGATGTAGGCACGGCGGACGCGTATTACGAAGCGAATATGGATCTGCGGACGCCAAACCCGCAATTGAACCTCTACAACTACAAATGGCCGATCCACTCCACCATGCTCCAATATCCGCCGGCGAAGTTCGTGTTCAACGACGAAGGCTGGCGCGGGATGGCGGTGGACAGTGTCATCGCCAACGGTTCGATCATCTCCGGCGGGAAAGTACAGGAATCGGTTGTTTTTAACAATGTGTTCGTGCACAGCCGGGCGGATATCGCGGAATCCATTCTGATGCAGGGATGCAACATCGGCCGCAATGTGAAACTCAATCGCGTGATCTGCGACAAGTATGTCACCATTGAGGACAACACCGTCGTTGGCGCGAATATGGCAGAGGATGCTAGACGCTTCAGCGTCACCCCCGGTGGAGTGATTGTGATCCCGAAAGGCGCGATCGTGCCGCGCAAGGGCGAAATCACCTTTTCTCACGATCTTATCCCGCCGGACAGTATCCGCCCGCGCGAATTCGAACCCGGGTCGGTCAGCGTCTCTAACGAGGAAAGCTGGGCATGAACGTCGCTTTTGTCACGCCCGAGGCATTCCCGTTTTCCAAGACGGGAGGGTTAGCAGATGTATCGCAAGCGCTGCCTAGTGCGCTGGCGTCGTTGAGAGTGCAGACGACGGTGTTCACGCCGTTCCACCGCAGCGCTGTCGATTGGCTGAGCCAGCATGGCGCGCAGCCGGCCACACTGCATTTACCGCACAAGCTGTGGATCGGCGATGAGCAACGGGACGTGAATTACCGGCTCTACGAACATGAAGGCATCCGGTTCGTTTTCGTTGATCAACCGTGGTACTTCGACAGGGCGCATCCCTATCTGGATAGCACAGGACAGGATTACGCCGATAATGTGGCGCGCTTCTCCTATTTTAGCCGCGCGGTGCTTGAATACTGCTTGTGGCAAGCATATTCGCCTGAGGTTTTTCATCTGAATGACTGGCAAACAGCCCTGATCCCCATATATCTGCAAACGACATACCACCGCCAGCCGTTGTCCGGTAAACCGTGCCTGCTGACGCTGCACAACATCGGCTACCAGGGCGTGTTCCACAAGGACCAACTCTACGCGACAGGCCTGGGCTGGGATGTGTTCACACCAGAACTGCTCGAGTATTACGACAACCTGAACCTGCTCAAAGGTGGCGTGGCGGCGGCGCAAGCAGTCAATGCGGTATCCCCCACCTATGCGCAGGAAATCCAAACTCCAGAACACGGGCGCGGACTGGAGGGCATATTCTCCGTCCAGCGCCATAAGCTTACCGGCATCCTTAATGGCATCGACATGACGGTCTGGGATCCGACGAGCGATCCGCACCTGCCCGCGCATTTCAGCGCCGACGATTTACGAGGTAAAGCGGTTTGCAAGAAGCAGCTTCAGCGCAGATTTAAGTTGCCGCTGCGCAACAGCACGCTGTTGCTAGGAATCATTAGCCGGCTGGACGCGCAAAAAGGTATCGACCTGGTCTGTGACGCGCTGCCGCAGGTCTCTAACCTCGACCTGCAGCTAGTTGTGCTGGGCAGCGGGGCGGCACACCTTGAACAACAGTTACTCGACCTGGCAGAATCATACCCAGAACAAATCGCGGTGAAGCTGCAATACGATGAGCCGCTTGCGCATTTAATCGAAGCTGGTTGCGACGGCTTTTTGATGCCGAGCATTTACGAGCCTTGCGGCCTGAACCAGCTTTACAGCCAGCGTTACGGCACGGTACCGATCGTGCGCGAGACGGGCGGGCTGAAAGACACCGTGCTGAATTTCACGCCGCGACGGCAAGCGGCGGGCCGGGCCAGCGGCATCAGCTTCCGCAACCCTACCGCCAAAGCACTGGCGGAAACGATCCACCGCGCCGCGAAATTGTATTACACCAACCGCCGGGCCTGGAACCAGCTTGTGCGCAACATCATGCGCCTTGACAATTCCTGGGAGTCCCGTGCGGTTTCCTATAAGTTGTTGTATGAGCGGCTGGCGCAGCCCGCGCTGGTCCGGGGAGAAGCTGGTGGGCACTAAAGGTTACCTCGCCCTGCACCTACACGCGCATTTGCCCTATGTGCGCCATCCGGAGCACACCACGTTCCTGGAAGAGCGCTGGTTTTTTGACGCCATCGTCGACACTTACATACCGCTGTTAGCGCGCATGGAGCAATTGCACGAAGAAGGCGTCAACTTCCGCATGAGCATGACGCTGAGCCCGACGCTCCTGAGTATGTT
>CAYXMN010000160.1:0-3578 GCA_964465955.1 uncultured Planctomycetales bacterium | reverse complement strand
CTGCAACAACGCTTCCAGGAGCATATTGAGCGCCAGCAGGAGCTGTGCGACAAGGAACTCCAGCGCATCGGCTTTGATGGGGAGTTTGGCAGCGTTATCGCGATGTACCACTTGCGACTGGCGGAAGTGCAAATGCACTGGTCGCGCTTCGGTGGCAACCTGGCCAGTGCATTCCGCATGCTGCGTGATCAACGTCATTTGACGCTGACAACCTGCGGCGCGACCCATGGTTTCCTGCCGCATATGCAACTGATCCCCGGTGCGGTATCGCGCCAATTGCGGTATGCTGTGGAAGCGCACGAGCGCTATTTAGAGCAGCCGCCGGACGGCATCTGGCTGCCCGAGTGCGCGTATTATCCTGGCTTGGAAGATGAGCTGCTCGAGCACGGCATCCTATATTTCTTTGTCGACACCCACGCGTTTCACTTAGGAATGCCACGCAGCCTGCGCGGTGTCCACAGCCATGTCTACCTGCCCAACGGCGTGGCGGCGTTTGCGCGTGATGCTGAGAGTAGCAAACAGGTGTGGTCTGCCAAGGAAGGGTACCCCGGCGACGGCGTGTACCGCGACTTTTACCGCGATGTCGGCTTTGACCTCCCTCTGGAGTATGTCGCACCGCATGTTCACGATAGCAAGATCCGCATTCTAACCGGATTCAAGTATTACGCCATTACCGGCAAAACTGACTATAAAAAGCCTTACGATCCGTTCGCCGCGCAGGCAAAGGTTGAAGAACACGCGCGCCACTTCATCTGGTGTCGCGAGCAGCAGATGCTCTATTTGGCAGACCGGCTTGATCGCGCACCGCTGGTCGTTGCCCCTTACGATGCCGAGCTGTTCGGGCACTGGTGGTTTGAAGGGCCGGACTTTCTGTATTATCTCTTCAAGGCTGCCGCGGAAAACCCGGTGGTGGAGTGCATTGCCGCAAAGGATTACATGCTGAAATTTCCGTCGGCGCAGGTGGTCACTCCGAATCCGAGCAGTTGGGGCGACGGCGGTTACTACCGCGTATGGATCAATGGCACGAATGAATGGCTGTATCCGCATCTGAACATGGCGGCGCGCTTGTTGGAACAGCAAGGGACCGGCGGCGCGGGGGTGACTCCCTGGGGCCAGCGCGCGCTGCGCCAGGCGGATCGCGAGTTGCTGCTGGCGCAGGCCAGCGACTGGGCGTTCATTATGTCCACGGGCACATCTCCCGGTTATGCCACGACACGTTCGGTGCGTCACCTCTCCTACCTGCGCAGCCTAATGAGCGGACTGGGTGCGGCCCACGAACCAGCGTTGCTGGGTGAAATGGAACAACGCGATAACCTATTCCGGGAATAACCATGCTGCTCAATTTCAAACTAGATCTGCCGGCCCTGACTGGTTTTCCGCTCGCCAGCGGCCAAACGCTGGGAGCTGCGCGCGATGCACTGGCGCTGTGCTCCGGCAACCTGACTACCACGCTTCGCAGCCATGCCGGACAGTGGCCGGTGGGCTGGCTCGACCTGCCCGGCGGGGGTCCTTGGGTGGAACATAGCCTGCGCCTGGCCGCGCAACTCCAGCAAGAAGTTGAAACGCTGATTGTCTGTGGTATCGGCGGTAGCGCGCTGGGCGCACAGGCGGTCTTGCGCTGCCTCGACTCCCCCCGTGCGCGGATGAAACAAGTCGTCTTTCTCGACAACCTCGATCCGTTCCAGCAGGCGTTCCTAATTGAACAGCTTGATTTGAAGCGTTGCGCCATCAACGTCATTTCGAAATCCGGCGGCACGCTGGAGACGATGGCCAGCTTCTTGTTTGTGCTGGAGCGGTTCCAGCAGTGCGGCCTTAGCCCGGACGAAATCAAGCGGCGCGTCATCGCCACCACTGATGAACGCAAGGGGGTGCTGCGCGAATATGCGCATGCCGAGGGCTGGGCCACTTTGCCCGTGCCTGACGATGTGGGCGGACGGTTTTCGGTGTTAACCGCCGTGGGGCTGCTGCCATTAGCATACGCGGGAGTCGAGGTGCAGCAGCTGATAGCCGGCGCAGGCGAGTTCCAACAGCTGGCGCAGGCCGTGCCGCAGCGCGATAATCCCGCATGGAAACTGGCTGCATCGCATTTCCTGCTTCACACCCAAGGCGGCATCCATGACACTGTGCAATACATTTACGGCGATCCGCTAGTATTGCTCGGCGATTGGTTCCGGCAACTTTGGGCCGAATCGCTAGCTAAAGCCTCGCGCACGGATGGAGCGCCTAGCGCCGTCGGTCAGACGCCGGTAGTCGCGCGCGGCAGCACCGATCAACACAGCCAAAACCAGCTTTTCATGGAAGGGCCGAACGATAAGCTCTACACTTTTGTGACCTGTACCAACTGGCCGGTTGATCCCAAGATTCAGCTGCCGCGTGGCGCGAACCAGTCTCACTTCGGTTACTTAAACAACCGGAGGTTCGGTGAACTGCTTGACGCCTGCCGCTGTGGCACGCGCGATGCACTGATTGAAGCCGGGCGGCCCGTCTGCGAGATCGAGTTCCGCGAGCTGTCGGCCCAGGCTGTCGGCGCTTATCTACAGCTCTGGATGCTGGCCACCGGCTATGCCGGATTGCTCTACGGCGTGAATCCTTTCGACCAGCCTGGCGTGGAGCGTAGTAAGCAGATTGCCATGGCCCGGCTCGCAGGTACATAAAAGATGGCAGATTCAACTTGCCCAAGTTCGCTGGTGCTCGCCAGTTTGCAGCCGGTACGTTTTGATCATGTTTGCATCTTCGCGTTGGATCAGCGCTTGCTCCCAGGTGAGGAAGTTGAGCTGCGCCTGACAGCACCCGCGGAAGTGGCAGATGCAATTCGGAACCTTGCCGTGCGCGGCGCGCCTTTGCTTGGCATTACCGCAGCTTACGGCGTCGCGCTCGCCGCTGCGCTAGCGCAACAACAGGGCGGCTTAGCTGACGCCCAGCGAACCGCCGCCGGCGAAGCAATCCCACTGCTCGCGGCCACCCGGCCGACGGCTCGCGATCTCTTCCGGGCTTTACAACGCATGGAGTTCGTCCTGGCGACTAGTCCTGACAGTGCCATTCCCTCCAACCTTAGCGCTGAGGCGCGAGCAATCCACCAGGCCGATCTCGCAGCCAGCGCCGGCATGGCAGCTTGCGCGGACAGCGTATTTACCACGCCGGGTTGGGTCATGACCATATGCAATACCGGCGCTTTGGCCACCGGCGGCGGTGGCACGGCCTTGGCTGTCATCGCTGAAGGCTGGCGGCGAGGCGTGGTTCAGGGCGTGTACGTGCTAGAAACCCGGCCGCTCCTGCAAGGTGCGCGGCTCACGGCCTGGGAGTTGTCGCGCGCAGGCATCCCGCACGAACTGCTCTGCGACAGCGCCGCGGCGGATGTTATGGCCCGGCGCGGGGTTGCCGCCGTGCTTACCGGAGCGGATCGCATTGCCCGCAGTGGCGACACCGCGAATAAAGTCGGCACTTATATGCTCGCACTGCTGGCCAAGTGCCACCGCGTACCGTTTTATATCTGCGCGCCAGGGTCCACTTTCGACGCAAGCACCGCCGATGGCGCTGAGATACCGATTGAGCAGCGCCCCGCCGCGGAAGTGAACCAA
>CAYXMN010000159.1:2728-6448 GCA_964465955.1 uncultured Planctomycetales bacterium | reverse complement strand
GTAGCACTACTCACCGCGATTATAGCCCTCCGGCGGGTGGAAAATCCTCCTCCTATTACCCCGCCGATGGGACAAGCTTGACGCGAAAACGAATCCATGCTAGCGGGTGCTGCTATAATGAAGCTAATGGGTGAGATGAAACGGGGTGCGTCCCCACTAAGCCGCAAGGCTCTGCGCGCGCGCGTGCGCAGTATCTGGTGGCTGCTGGCGGGCGGCGCGTTGCTGGCGCTGGCCGGGCCGCTGTTCGCCTACTGCGGCCTGTACTATTCCGGCGAGCTGGTGCTCGCGCAAAAGGTCCCTGCCAGCGAGATCGTGCGCGGCTTCGACTTCGGCCCGGTCTACCTGCGCAGCGGGGTGCCGGGGAGGTATTACTTAGCCGCCCGGCTGCCGGAATGCCCGGAAGGGGTGTGGGAGACTTCCTTTGAGGTGCTCAACGCCCAGCGCCAGCCGGTGTACCGCGAGGATGAACTGCGCTTCATCGGCGATTACCAGTTCCGCCCCGTCCAACTCGATCACGAGGTTAAGGGTTTCACCCTCGACCGCGAAACCGGATACTACTATTTCCGCTTCACCGCGCTCAACGGCAGCTATCCAGCCGCGGCGGGCGATCCGCCGGTGGCGCAGTTCGCCATCCGCCAGCGCGTGCTCGCCGGAGCCTGGCTGTGGGGCACGGCGGCGGGGCTGTTCTGCCTGGGCGCCGTATTGTTCGGCGCCGGCGTGCGCCAGGTGCAGCTGCTCGGCCTGCTGGAACAGCAGCCTGCGCGCCGGGCGGCCAGCCGCCGGCCGCGCCCGCTACCGCCGGTGATCGAACCGCCGCGCGCGCCGGTGCAGCCGCGCGCCGCCGGGGACGGTTCGCCCCTGCTCAGACGCCAGCGCGGATTCAGTTTGGGGCGGGACTGAAACATGATCCCGTCTGTGATAGTATTTAAGTAAGTAATATGGCCACCCGCAAGCCAGCCGCGCCTGCTTACGCCCGGGGTACCGAGAGCAAACCCGCCCCCAAGCCCGAGCCGCAACTTTGCACGCTGTGCGGCGGGCAATGCGTGCTGGGCGACTTCTCCTCCGTGGCCAACTTCGGTGTGACCCGCGAGCCGCACTTCGTCACCAGCTACGGCTGGATGCAGGTCAAATATGACCGCGCTACGCCGATCGACGCCTATATGTGCCTCGAATGCGGGCACGTGCAATTCTTCGGGCGCAACCCCCGCGCGGTGCTCGATCCGCTGGAGCGCCAAGGCCTGTTGCGCCAGGAAAACCCCGACCTCGACAAGCGGCTGAAGCAGGAAGAGAAGCGCCGCATGGAGCTGGAGGGCAAGGGCCTGCCGCTCGATAGCGATGATCACCTCGGCGTGTAAGACGCGCTGATTCGCGCCGCCAAACCGTCCAGCCCGCCCCGCCGGTTAAGCCCGCCGTCAGCTTGCATATGCGATAATCTGACTTACCCGCAAGGGTAAACAATCGTGGCACTCCTGCGTCTGAATGGAGTGCGCCAAGAGGAAGGCGGAAACCGGATGCATCGATGGGGCATGGCCCGAGGCTGTCTGCGCGAAGCTCGCGCGCCCCTTGTGCTGGCCGCCCTGCTTGCTTTAACTTTCCTGTTATGCCCTCCCAGCCCGGCTTACGCCCAGAATGCCGCCGAATCCAAGCCCGATTCAAAGCAGGAGCAACAGCAAAAGTCCAAAGAGCAGGGACCGCCCAAACCCCAGCCAGCACAGCCCGAGGTCAAGCCCGCTGAGAAACAGGCTGAGGAGCAACCCGCCGCCAAACCGGAGGAACCGGCGCCGGCAGGAGACGGCAGCGCTAATCCGGCGCACCCGCCGAATACCGCGGAAGGCGCCGCGGGCAGCGGCACGCCGGTGCAGGAGCCCCCACCCGAGGTCGCCCCGCCTGCCGGGGCGCAACCCAGCGGCGGCGAGGCGCAGCCTGCGGCAGGCGCGACAGGCGCCGGTGCCGGGACAAGCGCCGGCAATACCGCGGAAGCGGGGGCCGGCGAGACTGCGGCCGGGGCGACCGCCGCTGAAGCCGGCAGCGCTGAAGCAGCATCCGGCGGGGCGGCCGGTAACCAGGCTGAAGGGCGCGGCACAGGGACCGGCGGCGCCAACCGCGCCGAGGGCAGCCTCCCGCCGGTGGACACGGCTGGCGTCGCTGAGCCGCCTGGCGCGCTGTTCGAATCGGCCACGCCGGCGGAGCTGGCCGGCAGCATCGAGGATTACATCCCGCCCGCCATCGATTTAATCGTCCCGCCCCTGGACGAGATCCCCGTCCGCCCTGACCCGGACTCGTTCTACCAGCCCAGCCGCGACTATTTAGCCCTACGCCCGCTGCCTGATTTGGATGTGGACGAAACGGACGAGGAGCGCCTCGCGCGCAGCATTGAGGAGTCGCTGGCGCTGATCGACCTGGCGCGGGAACAGCGTCCCGCCGATGGCGTGCAGATCCCGCTGCCCAGCGGGGTGGTGACATTCAAGGCTTCCGACGCGTTCCAATATGACCGCCCCAACCGCATCCTCAAGTTCACCGGCAACGCGGAGATCCTGTTCCAGGACATCGCAATCTGGGCGGACTATATCGAAGTCAATGACAGCGCCGCGACGGCCTACGCCAAGGGCTACGTCGCCGTGCAGAACCAGGATGAAATTCTTTATTGCGACGAAGCATACCTGAACTACGACACGCAAAACCTGGAGCTGTTCTGGGTGGAGGGCAACACCGGCGGCACGCGCATCGACGGCGCGCTGTATTTCGAGGCTGACCGCGCCTGGGGCACTTTCGACTACCTGATCATGGAAAAGGCGATAATCACCACCTGCGATCCGTTCTGCGGCGGCAACGCGGAATATCAAATTAAGGCGCGCAAGGCGGTGTACAAGCGCGGGCGCAGCATCGTGCTCAACGATGTTTTCCTGCAAATCAAGGGCACCAAGGCCGGTTATGTCCCGGTACTGGCTTTCCCGCTCGCCAAGGACCGCCAGTTCATCCAAGACGAGAGCGAGATCCAGCAGAACTACGGCTACAACCGCACCGAGGGCTATTTCGCCAAATTCGCCTACACCTATTCCGTGCGCTACGCCGAAAACGTGCGCAACCGGCTGCTGGGCGTGATGAAAGTAGATCTCACTGAGAAAAAAGGCCCCGGCCTCGGCATCCGCCAGGACTTCTATATTCCGTCGCTAGGCGTGACCACCTTGGCCGGTTATTACCAGCGCGTCTGGGACTGGGAGCGCGGGACCAACGCCGACGGCAGCCGGGCCAAGCCGGAAGTGAACTTCGAAGGGAGCTTGGCGCAGGAATTGAACTTCTCCAACAGCTTGACCGGTTCGTTAGCGGTGAACCGTACGGATAAGTACATTCCGAGCACGTCAAGCTCTGCCAGCGCCAGCGGCCAGCGCAATAACTCCTGGGACTCACGCTTGAACCTGCAATACAAGTCGGACAAAACCGAGGCATCGCTGACCGGCTCGCATCGAGAAACCGTCAGCGGCGGCACAACCGACGGCAACGGCACGCAGTCGCCGGAGTACATCACCACCAATCTAACCGGCAATTTCCAACTGACAGAGCGCTTTAGCAAGGAAACCACTTTTACCCTGACCGAGAGCTACACCGCTAACAAAGGCGGCAGTTCCGGCCAGAGCCGGCCCGCGGATCAGGAGGGCACCTTCCAAATGAAGCTCAATTGGAACGGCGGCCCAAATACCGATTTGGACGGCTGGAAGGTGA
>CAYXMN010000159.1:0-2718 GCA_964465955.1 uncultured Planctomycetales bacterium | reverse complement strand
GGTCTCCTATCCACTGTGAACACATCAACCGACACTGAGGTTATGCAGGGCAACATGAAGCTAAAAATCATCTTTGGCGAAGCAGGAAGCGGCGAACTAAAATGGTTCTACACCGAGCAAGGCATCGATTACGACCGCGACACTAATACCCACGACAACAACACTTCTATCCGCAAAGAACTGCCGAGCGTCCAAGTTGACGCCCCGCGCGACTTATTCAATGACGGCGCTTATTTCAACAGCTTCAAAATCAGCTTCGACAATCTAGTGACTGGCCAACGGCGCAACCCGGACAGTGCGTTCCGCTTCACGGCCACCGTCGGCGGCGGCGAGCGGTTCGAACTGAGCCGGGCCAGCAACCTCGATACGCACGTGACCTTCCAGCAATACGCCTATGACGACGGCAACGCGCAATATGTGCTGAACCCGAGCGCAACCTATGTGTACGACCCGCGCTCCTGGTGGAAGGTCGATGTCAGGTGGAATCTAACGTACCAGCAGGGCGTGAAGGATCCGCCGGTGTCCGGGGACCGGCGCACCTACCAGCAATCCCTCAGCTATGGCCTGACCATGACCAACCGCCGCTCCTGGGGCTGGCAGCTGCGGTCGGGGTATACCTTCAGCTCGTGGCAGCAGAACCCGATCACCTCAACCTTCAACTGGGACCCGAACCGCACCTTCGGCCTGACTCAAACCATGAGCTACAACCCGCGGACGAACCAGTTCAGCCCTTCGCGGATCACCGGCACCTGGCGTTCGCCGTATGTGGATCCTGATGGTTATTACAACTGGATACTCAGCTTCACTGTGGAAAACAACCTGGATCAGCGCTTCCGCCCCACGACGATCAACACGCGCTGGTATAAGCGCTTCAAGCGCGGCTGGTCGACGGAACTCATCGGCGGCTACCGCGACAACTCGGATGAACCGATCGACCTTTCGTGGGAGTCGTTGAAGGAATACATCAAAAGCGTCAAGGTGCGCAAGGTCAACTGCTGCACGACGATTGAAGGCACGTGGCGCGTGCAATACAACGAAGTGATCATCAACGTCTATCTCAACGCCTTGCCGCAATACCCCGGCACTTTCTGGACCAGGCGTCCGCTGCAAAATGACGATGAAACGGCGTCCGACTTCTACTTCCCGGTGAACTCGACGCGCAACGACATCCTCAACGACCTGTTCGGCATCACTCAAACGAACACCCTCAACAGCCTACTGTAAGCGGCGGCGAGCGCCGGACGGGCGCACCGGGTGGTGTAGGGGATAAGCTCGTTACCGTGCGGGAAACAGCCTGCTGCTTGCGGTTATCCGCCCAGCCAGTCATCATCCGGCGGCGGCGGCGGTGGATCCTGCTTACCATCCTCGCCCTGGCCTTCCCCGGCTTGACTTTGCTCGCCTTGGCCTTCACCTGCCTGGCCTGCCTCCGCGCCGCCGTCCGCCGCGGCGTCGCCTTGCTTGATCGGCACCGGCTGGCCGGTAATGGGATCAATCGTCATCGGCTGGCTCGCCATCTCATTGTCACGGGCATAGAGCGCTTCGCCCTTGGCCAGCGGGTCAAACTCGGTATAGATCGCCAAATACTGGCCGTCGTGATGCTCGTAAGCTGTCAGCTCGATCTCGCGATCCTTCAATGCCCAGCGGCCGAACAGCAGCGATTCGTCGCGGCTGTTGGTGATCTCCGCCGTCGGCCCGAGCAGCTCGGTGTAATGCTCGAAGATGCGCAACGCTTCGTCTTTCGTCACCATGGCGCGTTTTTCCAGGGAGTAGCAGCGGCCCTGGTAGAATTGCGCCAGGTAGATCACATCCTGCTTGTAGCGGCAGGCGATGTCGTTTGTGCTCGGCGTGTCGATGCGGTAGGCGATCTCCCAGTTCTTCTCGTCCGCCACGCGTTGCTGCGCGTCCTGCAAGTCCATGCCGTATACCAACTGGTCCTGTTCTAGAAATCCGGTCGCTTTTGCGTCAGCGGCGCGCACCGGTGCGGCGGCCAGCAGCAACGTGGCGCTGGCCAGCGTCAACAAGGCGGTGAGAACTCGTTCCAAAGCTCGCTCCTGCATCATGGAAAGTCTAACACGCGGCCATGACGCAGAGGCGCGGCTGAGCGTTCGCCGATTGCTTCGCGCAACGAGGTGAAGAATGGCGGTTGAGGCGCGCTAGTAATATAAAACGTATGGTCAAACTTGAGGAAACATGCTAGAGTAAGCAATCGCGACTAGCTGGGCGGAACGCGCTCGGCGCAACAAAATCGGAGGGTTTGTAATGCGGACACTCATCGCGGCAGGAATCGGGGTGCTGTTACTAACCAGCGCGGCTCTCGCGCCGGCTGACTTGGTGCAAACACTCGACGCCCACCATGGTGCGGTGCAGGCCATGGACCTGACGCCGGACGGGGCGACGTTGTTCACCGGCGGCAAGGACGGGCGTGTGCTGGTCTGGGATGTGGAATCCTTGGACATGCTGCTGGAAGTTCCGGCGTGCCAAGTAGCAGTGAATGACATCGCTGTCGATCCCTCCGGTTCCATGGTTGCCACCGCCGGCGCAGACGGCTATGTGAAGATTTGGGACGTGCTCACCGCCGAACTGCTCATCGCCATCCCGGCTCACCTGCGCGCGGCGAACACTGTGGCGTGGGATCCTGAGGGTGTGTATGTGTTCTCCGGCGGGGACGACGGCTATATCCGCGCTTGGAACACCCAGGAAGAATATGCCAGGGATCTT
>CAYXMN010000158.1:0-6484 GCA_964465955.1 uncultured Planctomycetales bacterium | reverse complement strand
CAAGGAGCAATTTGCCAGCATCAAAGCCTCAAGCCCTAGATGCCGGTTTATCTATCTGATTGGCCGCACCCCACAGGATGAGTATTTCTTTTTTGTCGATAATGAACCACCGACTTCGCCAGACTGCTCACCGCCAGGTGAAATCTTTGAAGAAGCGACGGATGGCATCCGCCTCGCTTACACAAAAGGGACGGGCATAGTCGAAGGCCCGGATACAGATCGTTGGGGCACATGGGTTTCCGCACTAGTCCCGCTGACCGATCCCCTAACCGGCCAACCACAAGCAGTCCTGGGCATGGACATCGATGCCCGTGACTGGAACAGGTCCATCGCCCAACAAGCTGCCATCCCGGTTGTGCTGGCGATGTTAGTACTGCTGTTGATCACATCGGCGGGGGTTGCGTTACACCGGCGGTCGACAATTCTCAACCAGCAATCACGCCTCCTCGAAACGAATGAGCGCATTGATGCAACGCTGCATTCGATCAGTGATGCGGTCATCAGCACTGATGGGGCAGGGCGGGTGGTTGACTTAAACCGGGCCGCCCAAGACTTGACCGGTTGGATCGCTGAGGACGCCGTGTCCCGGCCCATCGAAGAGGTATTCACCTTGATCGATGGGACAACCCAACAGTCGGTCGAAAACCCCGTGCTCACCGTGCTTCGCGAGAACCAGGCAGTTACGCCTCGCGAGCACCTGTTCCTCAGTCACGGAGGAAAACAAGCACGCCGAATTTCTGACAGCTGTGCGCCTATCCGTGATCGCACCGGCAGAAGCATTGGCGCAGTACTGGTAGCGCGCGACGTCACAGAAGAGTATGAGCACAGGCAAGAGTTGATGGAGGAGCGCCGCCGGCTGGAGCTAATTCTGGGCATCACAAAAACAGGCGTCCTTATCATAGATGCCGAGTTCAACCTGCGGTATGTCGACCCTGCCTGGCAAAAGGTGTATGGCGAACCGGCATCCATGAAGTGCTACCAGTACTTCTTCGAGACAGATCAGCCCTGCGCTGTGTGCAGCGCTCAGCAAGCGCTGGTCGACCAGCAACCAAAGACGCGTGAAAAGCGGCTGCAACGCGAAGGTGGCCGTGAAGTTGAAGTCCACTCGATCCCCTTCCAAGCTAGCAGCGGGGAATGGCTGGTTGCCGAGTTTTGCGTCGACATCACCGATCGGGTGCGCGCGGCGACGACCCTGCAGCAATTCATCAGCCAGCTTGCTGAAGAAAAAGAAAGGGCGCATGAGCTGACGGCGCAAGCGGAACAAGCGAACCTGGCCAAGAGTGAATTTTTAGCGAACATGAGCCATGAAATCCGCACACCGATGAATGGCGTGCTCGGAATGATCGGCTTGCTGTTGGATACTGAACTTGATGAGGAACAGCGCGGATATGCAGAGATCGCGCGGATGAGCGCTGATTCGTTACTGAACCTCATCAATGACATTCTTGACTTTTCCAAGATTGAAGCCGGTAAACTGGAGCTGGAAGCGCTCGATTTTGATTTATCCCAGCTGCTTGACTCCTTCGCCGCGACGATGGCAATTCGGGCGCAGGCGAAAGGTATCGAGCTGATTTGCGCTGCCGATGCGGATGTGCCATTGCGACTCAATGGCGATCCGGGCCGTATCCGTCAAATCCTAACGAACCTGGCGGGGAATGCGATCAAGTTCACCGAGTCAGGCGAGGTCGCGATCAGGTTCGAGCTGGAATCCGCCGATGGTGAGTTGGTTACATTACGTTGCGCGGTGCGTGATACCGGTATCGGCATAGACCGAAAGAAGCTCGGGATGCTCTTCGGCAAGTTCAGCCAGGTGGATGCATCCACCACGCGCAAGTATGGCGGCACGGGACTGGGTTTGGCCATCTCGAAGCAACTTGTCGACCTGATGGGTGGGGAGATTGGAGTCTCCAGCGAAGTTGGTGTAGGATCGGAATTCTGGTTCACGTTGAGACTCCGCCAACAATTGCCTGGAACGGAGCTTGAGCCTCAGCTGGTTCCGGAGTTAGCCGGGATCCGGACTCTCATCGTGGATGATAACGCCACAAACCGCGATATCCTCCATAACCATTTCAAGTCCTGGGGCATGCTACCGGCGGAAGCAGCCGACGGCTTCGCGGCACTGGAGCTACTGCAACAGGCCGCTGGGGCAGCTGAACCGTTCCGGTTAGCCGTAATCGATATGCAAATGCCCGGAATGGATGGCGAGACTCTCGGCCGCACCATCAGCGCTGATCCGCGCTTGGCCGGCATATCCTTAATCATGTTGACCTCGTTAGGCATGCGCGGCAACGCCGAAAGGTTGCGGGAGCTTGGGTTCAGCGCATACGCGGCGAAACCCATCCGCAAGGATGAGTTGCACGCGGTGGTAGTCAAAGTTCTGAAACCGGTCGGCTGTTTGGGCCGCACGCCGGCAACCGCCATTGCGGTTTCGAGCGTGCCGGTTCTTCACGATGGTTCGAGGTATCCAGCACGGATCCTGCTGGCAGAGGACAATGCAACAAACCAACAAGTCGCGTTGTGTATTTTAAGAAAACTCGGACTTGCCGCGGATGCCGTGATGAATGGGGTTGAAGCGGTTGAACGGCTCCGCACGATCCCTTACGATTTAGTATTGATGGATGTCCAGATGCCGGAGATGGACGGATTGGACGCAACGCGGTTCATCCGCCAGGCGGGCTCCCCTGTGCTCGATCATCAAATCCCGGTCGTCGCGATGACTGCCCATGCCATGCAAGGGGATCGTGAGCTGTGCTTGGCAGCCGGGATGGACGATTACCTGACTAAGCCGATCAACCCCGAGCAGCTGGCGGCAGTCCTCGATCGATTCATCCCCTGTGGCTCTACAGCTAATGCGCACAGGGCTAATCTACCCGGAGCCCCGCCACGGCCACAGCCCACCCCTGCAAGCGCTAAATCCAGCAGCGAAATTTTCGACCGCCAAGCACTCCTCACTGCGGTGATGCATGATGAGGACTTGGCCCGTGAAATAGTAGGAGTGTTCCTTGCCGACACGCCGCTGCGCATAGTCGAGCTGCGCGAAGTGCTCGAAGCAGGTGATGCACGCAATTCGGAGCGGCTGGTCCACTCGATCAAAGGTTCGTCAGCCAACATCGGCGGCTTTGCTTTACGCGACATTGCCGCTGAGTTTGAAAAGCTGGCCAAATCGGGCGACCTTCACCTTGTGCAAGCGCGGCTTAATGAATTGGAGTCGCAGCATGCGCTACTGCAGGAAGCATTGCATGCAGAACTGCAAAGCAGGGTTTAGCTGCGCAGTTAGGTTGCCTGTGTTCGCTGCAACACTTCTCTGTATTTTTAAGGTAAGTACAACGCAATTATTATGAAGCAAGGTTGATTTTTCGATAATAGCCAAAAGGGTCCATTGGAATTGCTAGATCCTGTGAAGATACTTCACCATTTCCATCGAAGTCTCCGTCAAAAGCTTCTTCCCATGTAACCTCCAGAATATTTCCAGGCAAGATTTCAAAAGAAAATGGTACATCTTCATTAACGAATTGATGATGCCCTATCCTTGGATCATGATTCTGATTTTCGTAATCATCATTATATCGCAGCATAAGTCCCAATGATGTAGGACTGAGGGCTTCTGAGGCGGCTCTCGTATTTTCCTTGCTAAAACCCAATATCCCTAATACAGCTCCTTTTTGTACACTCCTTCGTTCCAGCAACGGGATCGCCTATCCAATACCTACCACGCCAGGTACACTGTTGCAAACGAGATCAATGGTTTCTTCATCATCCTGAAATGCGGAGCCTAACTCAGCTCCGATACAGCACAATGCCGCGGGATCGTAATATACCTGATATAATACTTGGGCAAGTTCTTGATCCACTTGCGAGACTATTGAAACCTCAAGTTCCTCATCAACTGTAGTATATTCTAGAGAGAACTCACTGCTTGCTTGAACACCAGCCAACTCATCAAAACACATAGCTGTTATGTTATCACTGTTGTATCCTAATGCATCCTTGCTAAATGTTCCAATACTAGATTGATCATTGCCACAGGAGGCTATAATCAAAATAAATAACAAAACGACGAACAGTCTAATGATTCCCAATTCTATCCTCCACTTAATACTAATGAAAACGAATTTCGACGTAATGATTTATCAACGTTGATGCTTCATATCCTACTCCAACCCATGAGTTATCAACGTGGTGAAGATCAACATGAGTCAGATTGCTTCCGCATATTTCACCAAGCGGAATTCCTTGCATTACACCTCCTTCAAAGATATAAATAACTTCAAAATCAGTTGCTTCGCTTGAATGCTCATAGAGATACTGCTTCTGAATGATCCAGTTTTCAATAGCATTCGGGAAATCTGAATAATCAACTGCAAGACTACTACTGTATCTTTGAGCCTCAACGCTGTTATCAGCTAATGGAGACGATGGATAGAAGGTGTAAGTATTGCTTCCTGAAGTTAGCTTGTTGAAAGAGTTATATGGGATATCAGAAATCGTTTCTGCTAAGACCAAATCATCGATATCCCATGCTGCTATCGTTTTGAAAAATGCTCCAAATTCAGTTTGAGTATAAGGTGAAAGTGTTACTTCCATACCATTTGAAGTCGCAAAATGATATTTATCTAACTTTCCATCCTCCCTTTCACGGCATTCAATCGCTAAAGTTCCATTTCTAAGAAAGCAGAAATTACGACCTTCAGCAAACCAAAAATAGTGGCTAGAACCTTCAGAATGAGAAAACGAAGTAAGAGTATCAAAAGGTATACGGGAAATATACAAATCAATTAATGGATTGAAAATGTCTCCCCTATAGTGAGTGATTGCTGCCCAACAAACACCGGTTGGGGAGAAGGAAGCATGGGCAACACTCATACCATCTGTGAACTGCTTCTCATCGGCAATCTGATCATCCTGTTCGTAGATGGTTAACCGACACCCAGACAAGCTGGAGTCATCACGAACAATCGTTTTTAATAGCCCGGTGTCATCAAGCTGCCAGTCCATGATATCGGATTTGCCAGTTATTGTTCCAACAAAAGTATCACGATTATGCGTAACCTGCCCTGCCTGGAAATCCCACAGCGAGCACCATAACTCGAATGTAGGGGGTTCGCTAACAATCTGCTTAACCCCAACCTTGCAGATGAGAGATGAATCTCGCTCACTGTTGCGAACTGTCTCCCAGCGCGGATAGCCGATAACTGGATCGACATCATCCGCAAGCAACGTTCCCTCGGGGACATCCGGTCCAAGGCCTGGATCAGGTACTGAATAAAAATTCACTCCCCTGCATACCTTTACTGACAGGTTATCATCCTCGTTGCAGGGCACGGCTTGGTCGCGGGCGCGCACAGCGAACCAGCGCCCCTGGGTGGTGTCCAGCCCGTTGATCGGCAGGACATATGCGTCCATGCCGATGTCCGGGAAATCTTGATACTCAGCGTTGTCCCAATCAGGCGTGTCACCTAGGCCGTAGTACACGCGATACGTTACCGGCCCGGACTCCCAGGTGCCATATGCGTCCGTCTGGCTGTCTACCGCCGGGTCAAACACCAACAGCGCGAGGCCGTTTCCGTATTCCACTTCTTGTAAGCCTGTCCGGCCTTGCCATTCCGGTGGATAAATATCTCGCGGTCCGGGCGTCGCACCAAGTATTAACGAGTTTAGTTCTTCATTCGGTGTTGTTGCGCTGTCCACAGCTCGCACAGCGGCACGGTAGTACGTGCCATCGGTCAGGCCAGAGATGATGTAGGGTGAAGCATCAGTTTCCACCATACTCGCTGTACCGTAATCGAACGGCGCTTCAGGCTGTCCGCTGTCGCCCTCGGCCCAGTACACGTTGTATTGCACCGGCGGCGAGTCCTCGTCAACCGCCGTGCCGAAGTTCACTGTTAGCTGACCCGGTGCAGGAGTTAGTGAAGTGATGCCGACGGTGTTCGTCCAGTACGGCGGAACGGTGTCGGTCGCGCCACCGAGCGAGACATGCGCGGTGTTGGACGCGTCCCCGCTGGTTTGCGTGCCGATGTCATAAGCGCGCACGCGGAAGTACACGCCCAGCTCAGTGCCAGCGAGTGGCACGGTCACTGAGTAGCGTGCTGGAACGGTAGCGAGGTTGTCGCCCAGCAGAGTGCGCGGCGCGCTGGGCCATCCGCCGTCGCCGAGGTTCAGGGGCTCTGCTTCCCAGGCCAGCTCGCCTGTGCCATAGTTCACCGCACGCTCGATCAGGTAGCCGCTGCTGGTCTCGTTCCAATGCTCCGCGATGGTGACGATGTCGCTATTGCGGATTTCGGTGTTCGCGTCGCCATCCACCCGCGCCAATAGCCAGTTCGCAGCGCCCGTAGCATCGTCTTCCGGATCGCCTGCCGGCCACCATGCTATTCCATCATGCAATGCGGAATCGTCGTAATCGACATGCCCTTCCCAGTGCTGCGCTATGGGGATGAGGTCTGCTGCGGCAACTTCGCCATTGGAGTCGTAGTCACCCAGCATGCGC
>CAYXMN010000157.1:1557-6501 GCA_964465955.1 uncultured Planctomycetales bacterium | reverse complement strand
GACCGAACCGCCAAAACCGCGGGTACTGTTTTTGTGCACTGCCAATGCCTGCCGCAGCCAGATGGCGGAAGGCTGGGCGCGCGCGCTGAAAGCGAAGGAACTAATTGTGTTTAGCGCCGGCACCGAACCGGGCGTGCTGCACCCGCTGGCCGTGAAGGTGATGCTGGAGGCAGGCGTTGATATTTCGCGCCAGCAATCCAAGCATGTGGACACCCTATGGGAAACACCAATGGACTATGTGATCACACTCTGCGGCCGTGCCCATGGAACGTGCCCCCAGCACCTGGACCGGCGCAGCAAGCTAATCCACATCCCCTTTGACGATCCTGCCGCGCTTTCTCTAATGGCGCGCACGGAGGACGCAGCGCTGGATGTATTCCGCCGCGTGCGTGATGAAATCCGGGCCTTCGTCGCCACCATGCCTCAGTCGCTTGAACGCAGGTATCACGAGCAGCATCCGGTGAATTAACCTGGCCGCCGCAACGGCGGGATCAATGCTTGCCGCAAATTATTCATGCAATTGAGCCTCATTCTGTGTAAGCAGGGGAGCGCGGGGGTATCATGCGCTGGTGAATGGATTCGTACAACCTGAGCGGATTGCGCAGCTGCTGGGCGAGCTGCAGTATCCGAGTTGGAAGGTCCGGCGGGAGGCGGCGCGCGAGCTGGTCGCCATCGGTCCGAGCGCGGTGCGCCCGCTGATGGAGCTGCTCAAGCATGAGCGCCATACCGTCCGTAATGAAGCGGCCAGCGCGCTGGCGCAATTTGGCTTGGCCGCCCGCCAAGCCGTGCCGTTGCTGGTGCGCCTGCTGGATGACGAGGAGGAGACCGTGCGGATCAGCGCCGCGATGGCGCTGGGAGCCATCGGACCCGAAGCTAAGGCCGCGGTGCCCAAGCTGGTCGCCGGTTTAGTGCGCTGGCCTAAAGATAAGCACTTCGCCCTGTTTAAAGCGCTCAAGGGCGTTGGCGGCCCCGCCGCGCCGGAATTGGTCGCCATCCTGGAACAAAGCGACTACACCCTGTGGTATCCGGCGGTCCAGGCCCTGGGCTTGATCGGCAAGCCCGCGATTCCCGGCCTGATCGCCGCGCTGCGCAGCAAGGATAATGACGCGCGCCGGTGCGCCTGCGAAGTGCTTGGCAGCTTAGGCGCGGACGCCGGCAGTGCAGTGCGCCAGCTCCTCGCCAATATCCGCGACGCCGTGCCGCGCGTCCGGCGCTCCGCCGCGGAAGCGTTGGGCAAGATTGGTGCGGACAAGGAACTGGTGGTGCCGGCCCTGCGCGGCGCGTTGCGGGATGTGGATGCGCTGGTCCGCGCGGCGGCGGCGGAAGCGGTGGGCCTGCTTGATCCTGAAGGGTCCGCCGTGCCGGAACTGGCTAAGCTGCTGAAAGACGAGCATGTCGAGGTGCGCCGCGCCGCGCTCAAAGGCCTGGGAAGCATCGGCCCAGCGGCGGCCGGCGCGGTCCCGCAATTGATTGAGGCAGTCGATGATGAAAAATCGGATCTACGCTACTTCGCGATCAAAGCGCTGGCGAAGATTGGCCCGGCCAGCCTGCCGGCCTGCGGCAAGATTGCGGGGCACCTGGTAAATCCGAACGAACGCGTGCGCGATATCGCCTGTTTTGCCCTTGGCCGCATTGGCGGCCCGGAGGCTCAAGCCGCCTTACCCCAGCTACGCAAGCTGATCAACGATTCGATGCCTGACGTGGCGGATGCGGCGCGCACCGCCATCGAAGCATTAACCCAGGCGTGACGCATTCCGCGTTAAAATCCCTGCATGCCACAGCAGCTTGTTCAGTCAGCCTGGCGTGAACTGCACCGCTCCCGCGAATCCATGGCCCAAGGCGCCGCGGACCTGCCGGCATTCCTGCGCAAGGCGGCGCGGCGCGAGCCCGAGAAGCAGCGCACCGGCATGCGGCCTTCTCTCGCGGAAAGCCGGCTGCTCGCGGACGGTATGGAAGGCGGCGCGGCGCGGCAGGCTGTGCAAGCGGCAATCGCGGCGCGCTTTCCAGCGTTCGCCGGGTCGTGGCAAGACTACATCAGCAACGGCGGCTATATCTATGATCTGTGGCGCTTGCCGGAGGCGCAACGCACACTCCTCGCCCAGCGGCTCAAGCTCGACAAGCTCTTGGCTGTGACCGCCCAGGCCGCCGCCGACCCGATCATGGCGCTGGCTAACATCCCGCTGCTCCAAGAACTGAGCCAGCTCGCCGCGCGCGCCAACAACCGCGAGGATCCAGAGAATCCCGCCCGCGTAATGTTAATCGAGGTGCACGGTTTCGCCCCAGAGCTGGCTAATGCGGTGCTGCTGTACAGCCGCGCGGTGCCCTGGTGGGTGCACCCCTTGATCAGCGTGGTGGTGCTGATCTGCCTTGGCGTCTTCATCCTCGCCGTCGTCGATCCGCGCAGCGAGGTGTTCCACACCGAAGACTTCAACGGCGCGAATTGGGTGCACTACACCGTATTACCGCTGTTCGTCTTGGGCATGAGCTGGGCGGAGGTGCACCTGCTGCGCAACCGCCGACGCTGGGACGAGGCGTGGCGGGACGCGCTGGCGGCGTGGATTATCCGGCTAGCAGGCTGCCACCCTTTACAATACCCGCGTGCAACAGCTTCTCACCATCTCGATTGCCGGCGCTTTAGGCACGCTCGCCCGCTACGGGCTATCCGGTCTGGCCCACCGCCTGCTCGGCGCGCGCTTCGCCTGGGGCACGCTGGCCGTCAACCTGCTAGGCTGCTTGCTGGTCGGCTTGCTGATGCAGCTCGCGCTGTCCACCACCGCCCTGCCCCGCGCCTGGCGCGCCCCGCTCACCATCGGTTTTTGCGGTGCGTTCACTACCTTCAGCACGTTTGGCTATGAAACGCTCCGCTTCATCCAGGACGGAGCGTTATGGCTGGCCACCGCTAATATGCTGGCCAACTTCGTGCTGGGCCTGCTGTTCGTCTGGGCCGGGCTGGCGCTGGGCCGCCTGCTCACGGGAGGCATCTGATGGAACGCTTGGAGGGCGAGTTCACCCGCCTGCGCATCTACATCGGCGACAACGACACGTGGAAGGGCCAGCCGCTCTACCGCGCCATCGTCGAAGAGCTGCGCCGTGAAAAGCTCATGGGCGCCACCGTGCTGCGCGGCGTAATGGGCTACGGCGCGAAAAGCGTGCTGCACACTAGCAACCTGCTGCGCCTCAGCACCGACCTGCCGCTGATCATCGAGGTGGTAGACACGCACGACAACATCAACCGCGTGCTGCCGCTGCTGGACGGGATGATCCGCGAAGGAATGGTGACGATGGACCGCGTCGCTGTCTTGCGGTATGAGCCGGTGCCGCGCAAACCGGGCTAAGCGCTAACCGTCCAGGCGCAGGCCCTGGCGCAGCTTTGATTCGATTTCCTCCGCGCTCAACGTCTGGCGCATCCGGCTGAACTGCTGCGCTCCAGGGGCAAGGTAGCGCACCAGCGGCGGTTCGTCCGTCAGCGCGTGATACACCGCCTCAGCCACAGCGGCAGGCGGATCAGCCAGGTTATGAAAGGCGTAGTCCATCGAGCCCAGGAACCGTTCTTGAAACTTCGCGTAATAGTCGCTCACCTGGGCCGTTTTGCGCCCATGCGCCATCGCTGCCGTCGCGGTCGTGCCCGGCACCACGCTGCTGACCCACACCCCTAGCGGGCTGAGCTCCAGGCGCAAACCCTCGCTGTAGCCTTCGAGCGCAAACTTGCTCGCGGAATAGGCCGCCATGAACGGCAGCGCGACATGTCCGGTGGCGGAGGTGATATTCACGATGCGTCCGCCGGCCTCGTGCAAATGCGGCAGGCTGGCGCGGACCATCCGATGCACGCCGATGAGGTTTACTTCGAACTGGTGGCGCAAGTCGTCCAGGGAAGTGTTTTCCAGCGGGCCCACCAGCGCATAGCCCGCGTTGTTCACCAGCGCGTCGAGCTGGCCCTCCGCCTCAACCACGCGGCTCACGCATTGCGCCCCGGCACCTTCCACTGTCACATCCAGCGGCAGGAAATGCACGCCGTCGAGCGGTTCGATGTGCGCCGCGTTGCGGCCTGTGCCAAACACGGTGAACCCGCGTTCCGCAAGGTACACCGCGATTGCACGTCCGATGCCCATGCTTGCGCCTGTAACCAGGACGACCGTTCGCTGCTCCATAAGCTCTATTCCCTAACCGTTGATGTTGTTACGATACCACACCAGCGTTTCAGTGATGCCGATTTCCAGCGGTGTCGCGTCGAACCAGAACCGTCCGCCGAACTTAGCGTGGTCAGCGGTAAACGGCGCGTCCCACTGGTAGCGCAGTTCGCGCAATTCACGCAGCACCGGCATGAACCAACCGAGTGCGGCGTTGAGCCCCGGCGACAGTGAAATCCACCTGGGGCGCGTGCCTGCCGCTTCGTATATCTGGGCGACCACTTCGCCGACGGTCTGTGTCGGCGCACAGGGCACATGCCAAGCCTGGCCGAAGTCGCTGTCATCCGCCAGCGCCAGTGTTAGCAGCGCTCGCGCCAAGTCCGGCACGTAAGTGAAGGTATGCGGCATGTTGGCTGGGCCAAGGAGCTGCACCGGCTTCCCGCGCAGGGCGTTGGGGAAAACCATGCTCCCCAGCGCCGCCAGCGTCACGCCTGGGCCATAGAAGTCTGAAGCGCGCACGGCAACCGCCGGCACATCCCCGCGCCTGTGCGCTTCAAGCCACTGGCGGGTGATCGCGCTACGGATCGCGGGCTTAACGCCGTAGTCTGTCAGCGGCAAATCCTCGCGCAACGGGCCAGCATGCGGGCCGTACATATAAAGGTTGTCCGCAAACACATAGCGCGCCTTGGCCGCCGCCGCCCCGGCGAGCAGTTGTCCATCAGCACAGGCCAGAGCTGGCTCCACTGCGTATAAGGGATGCCGATACAGCCGTAGACCACTCCCGCCCCAGCGCAAGCCGCGACGGCTTGTTCGCGCT
>CAYXMN010000157.1:1174-1547 GCA_964465955.1 uncultured Planctomycetales bacterium | reverse complement strand
AAACATCAGCCTTGAAAAACTCAACGCCGGCGGGCAATGCTGAACGCTGCTGCCGCGAGACCAGGCGCACTGTACAGCCGTTATGGCGCAGGAGCCCAGCCAGTTCAAGACCCACCGGTCCCGCGCCTAGAATCACATTAACGCCATCGATACAGTGTTCCATGGAGGGTAATAGCGTAATGCCAGGTGCAGTGTTTCAAATGGAGCAGGAGATCTAAACAATCAGCTGGAGCCGGTGTGTTGGACGAAATCAAAACCCCGCACCTCAAAAAGGGCGGGGCTCAAGGTTTGCCTTTGTACAGGCGCTCCGCTGTGCGGAGCTTAGTGCTTAAACAGCACGGAAATCCAAGAACTGGATTCTCCGTTTCGCTTC
>CAYXMN010000157.1:0-1164 GCA_964465955.1 uncultured Planctomycetales bacterium | reverse complement strand
ATAACGGCACCTCCTGTTCAAAGTTCTTCATCTAAAGCATACCGAAAATTAGAGCAGCCTGCATCAAACCTAGCCTAAATCCCGCAGGCCGCTGTTCACTTCTGCTGGGTGGACTTGCCCGCCTTGCGGAATGACTGCGCCTGGCCAATCTCGGCAACCACGCCGCTGCCATCGCCTTCTTTTGTATTCTTGCCGCAATGCCCGCCGTACAGCGCCCACATCGGATGTTCTTTATTCGGCGGGCACGGAATGGTGCGATAACCGTTGTAATGGCCTTTGGTGGTAGCTAAGGCAATCTTGTTCGTGCGGGCGATGCGATCCTTCGTCGGCGGGTGATTGCTCATGTATTCAGCGATCGGGTGGTCATCACTGCCGTAGATCAGCCCCAGGCATTCCAGGCTGCGCGTTAATCCGTACGCATCGTAGCCCGCGGCATATGCGAGATCCACACCATACCGGTCGGCCCACTCCTCCTGGTCGCGGTTGAACTTCAGATACACCACACCGCCGAGGTTGCCGAGGATGTTGACCACGTCTTCGCTGCCCTGGCCCAGCACTAGGCCCAGCACGGTCAGCCCCGCCGAGCCTTGCATCGCCTTCTCATAGCCTTTGGCGACATGGCGATCCTTGGCATGGCCCAGTTCGTGCGCCATCACGCCCGCCACCATGCTTTCATCGTAGCCCATAATGTCCAACAAACCGGTGGTGACGTAGATATAACCGCCCGGCGTGGCGAAAGCGTTAACCTCTTCATCCTTGGTCACAAAGAATTTATATTCGTACTCGTCCAGGCCGTTCTCCGCCACCAGCTTCTTGCCGATGCGCTGCACTTTGTCGTACAGCTTGCCCGATGTGACAAGCCCAGGATCTGCTTCCAGCTCCTTACGCAACTCGTCGGCAACTTCCTGTTCTTGCGCCAGGCTCATTTTGAACAGCTTCAGCCCGCCCGCCTGCGCCGCCGCCGGCAACGCCAGCAGAATCACTCCAAGTACCGCTACGCTAATCCAACGCGACATAGGTTTTATACCTCCGCCTATTCAGGGAGATGTTAGCGCGCGCCAAAATGTTCGCGATACTTACAGGTAGCGTTGATTCACAATTAGGAAGTGCGAGGAAATCGAGCTTAGCTGGGGCTTTCGGTTTCCTTCGGACCGATAGTTTTCT
>CAYXMN010000156.1:0-6546 GCA_964465955.1 uncultured Planctomycetales bacterium | reverse complement strand
ACCGAGAAAAGTGGCAAGTATTTCGTCTACGACACCGAGGCCAAGACCAGCACCTTAATCGGCGAGAGCGGCTGGGGCAACGCCGTTATGAGCTACTCCTGGGCCAAGGACAGCAACTGGATCGCCTACACGCTGCCGGAAGAACGCAGCGTCACGCCATATATCGTGCTCTACGACCTGGCCAACCATGAGGCGCACCAGGTGACCACGCCGCTGTTCAGCTGCTATGAGCCGGTGTTCGATGCGAGCGGCGACTGGCTGTACTTCACCACCGACCAGAACATGAATTTGCGCTTCGGTGAATGGGATGAGACATATATCTACACCGACAGCACGATGCTGGCCGCGCTGCCGTTGCGCGCCGATGTGGAAAACCCCTTCGCCCCCAAGAACGACGAGGAGGAGATCAAGGCGGAGGAGGATCACAAGCAGGACGAAGAGAAAAAGGACGAATCCGCCGGGACCAGCGAAGTTAAGGACGGCGAGGAGGCTGAAGCCGGCGCCGGCGACGACGGCAAGGATAAGGCAGAGGGCCAGGTTGAGGACAACGGTAAAGACGGGCAGCCGGAGGACGAGCAAGGCCCGAAAGCTGAGCAGGACAAGGCTGAGGACGAGCCCGCGCATTTGAAGATCGACTTCGACAGCATCGAGAAACGGGCCATCATGCTCCCGCTCGGCGCGGGCGGCTTCGGCAACCTGCAGGGCGGCGACAAAGCCGTGTTCTACCAGCGCGACGGCAACTTGATGCGCTACAGCCTGCCCGATAAGGAAGAGAAGCGGATCCTCGACGATGTCCGCGGCTACCAGCTCACCCCGGACGGCCAGCGCATGCTGGTCGCGGCCCATGATCGCTACTATTTCACCAAGGCCGGGCCGGGCGCGAACTATGACGAGGAAATTCCGCTGCGCAACATGCTGGCGGAAATTGACCCGCGCGTGGAGTGGCGCCAGATGGTGACGGAAACCTGGCGCATTTACCGCGACTTCTTCTATGACCCCGGCATGCACGGCGTGGACTGGGACGCCCAGCTCGACCGGTCGCTCAAGCTTGTCGAGCACGCCGCCAACCGCGAGGACATGGCCTACATTCTGGGCGACATGGTGGGCGAGCTCAACGTCGGCCACTCCTACATCTGGGGCTTCGACGGCGAGGACAGCCCGCACCGCAACATCGCCCGCCTGGGCTGCGACTTCCGCGTGGCGGCGGACGCGGACGGCGCCCGCGGCGTCCAGATCTCGCACATCTACCGCGGCGGGGACATGGAGTTCGAGATGCGCGGCCCCTTGAGCCAAAGCGGCGTGGACGTGCAGGAAGGCGAGTTCCTGTTGGCGATCAACGGCAACCCGCTTTCGCCGGCGGTCTCGCCCTATGCCTTCCTCACGGGCCAGGCCGGCCAGACCGTTGAACTGACGGTCTGCGCCAAGGCCGCCGCGGACGGCAGCGAGCGCAAGGTGCTCGTCACCCCGGCCGGCGACGAAGGCGAGCTGCGCCTGCGCGACTGGATCGAGAACCGCCGCCGGTATGTCTCCGAGCAAAGCGGCGGGCGCATCGGCTATATCTACGTGCGCGACACCTCGCCGCCGGGATTGGCGGACCTGACCCGCCAGTTCGCCGGGCAGCACGAAATGGACGGCCTGATCATCGACGAGCGCTGGAACGGCGGCGGCATGATCCCGAACCGCTTCATCGAGCTGCTCAACCGCCCGGTGCTGTGCTACTGGGCTGTGCGCGACGGCCATAGCTCCCGCACGCCGGGCTACTCGCACCAGGGGCCCAAGGCGATGCTGATCAACCAGAACGCGGGCAGCGGCGGCGACGCCTTCCCCTATTTCTTCCGCAAGCTGGGGCTGGGCCAGCTCATCGGCGTGCGCACCTGGGGCGGCCTGGTCGGCATCTCCGGCAACCCGCGCCTGATCGACGGATCGGGCTTCACCGTGCCCACCTTCGGCATTTACGAGACCGACGGCACTTGGGCGATTGAAGGCCACGGCGTGGACCCGGACATCGAAGTGATCGACGACCCGACGCTGGCGGCGCAGGGCCAGGATCCGCAGCTCGACAAGGCGATTGAGGTCGTGCTGGAGGAGTTGAAGGCCAACCCGTACACGCCGCCGGCCAAGCCGGCCTATCCGGACCGCAGCGGCGCGGGCGTGCAGAAGGAATGGATTTAGAGTTTCACTTGAATTGGCTAACTGAAGGCAGGGTTATCCCTGCCTTCTTTGCTTTCCAGGGGTGTTTGATAAACAATCTCCGCGGCGCAGGTATAGTATTCCTAACCTACAGATTGGGAGGACCGGTGCGGCATGGGTCTCTTCAAGGAATTCCGTGAATTCGCGGTGCAAGGCAGCGTGCTTGATCTCGCGGTCGGCGTGGTCATCGGCGGGGTGTTCAACCCCATCGTCAAATCGCTGGTGGACGACGTGATCATGCCGCCCCTCGGCTTGCTGCTCGGACAGATGGACTTCAAGGACATGTACCTGCTGCTCAAGCCCGGCGCCGAGGTGCTGCCGCCTTACGGCACGCTGGCCGCGGCGCAGGAAGCCGGAGCCGTCACGCTGAACTACGGCAACTTCATCAACCTGGTGCTGACCTTCCTGATCACGGCCTTCGCGGTGTTCATGGTGGTGAAGGTGGCCAACCGCTGGCGCAAGCAGGCGGAGCAAGCGGAGCAAACCGCCGCCTAACCCGCCGGCGGCACGCGGTCCGCGCCGCGGGACGCCTTTATTTTTCCGCATTCATTCCGTGTTATCATCCTGCGGAGCAAACATGCCGCGCGGCTTCTGGTCACAACTGCCCCGCCCGTTCACGGCGCTGGCCCCGATGTCGGGCTTCACCGACGCCCCGTTCCGCGCCATCTGCGCGCGCTACGGCAAGCCTGATGTGACCTACACCGAGTTCGTGCCGGCGGACGGATTGTGCTCCGCGGGCCTTTCCAACCTTAAACCGCTGCTGCGCTATGGCGAGGCCGAGCGTCCTGTCGTGGCCCAGCTCCACGGCGGCAACCCGGACAGCTTCCGCCGCGCCGCGCGGCTCGTCGCCGAGCTGGGGTTCGACGGCATCGACTTGAACTTCGGCTGCCCCTCGCGCGCGGTGGAAGGCCACGGCGGCGGGGCGATCCTGATTCAGGACCCGCCCTTGGCGCAGGCCATCGTCGCGGCGGCGCTGGACGGCGCGGGGGACGTGCCCGTCTCGGTCAAGACGCGCCTGGGCTACCGCACGCCCGAGCTGGAGACGTGGATCGCCGGGCTGCTTAAGCTGCGACCCGCCGCGCTGGCGCTGCATGCGCGCACACGCAACCAGGGCTACGGCGGGCAGGCGCGCTGGAGCTGCGTGGCGGCAGCGGTGCAACTGGCGCGCGAGCTGTGCCCGGACGGCGCCGCCCGCCCGCTGATCATCGGCAACGGCGACGTGGCTAGCCTGGCGCAGGCCCGGGCGCGGGCGTTGGAGAGCGGCTGCGACGGCGTGATGATTGGCCGCGGCGCCTGGGGCAACCCGTGGTGCTTCACCGCACAGCCGGCGACCCATGACCGCGAGCTGAGCGAGCTTTTGCCCGTCATCCGCGAGCACACACTGCTTTACCTCGCGCAGCCGGGGGGCGGACCGGTCACGCTGGAACCGCTGCGCAAGCATTACAAAGCCTACCTGCGCTACCGGCGCGGGGTTAAAGAGCTGCGCGGGCGGCTGCTTTCCGCGCGCACGCTGGCGGACGTGGATGAAGCGCTGGCGCGGGCGGCGGCGGGGCCGGCCGGTTCCGGCGGCGGCGTGCTGGCGCGAGAAGGCGCGCCGTAACGGATCGCGCGGAAACTTTCACCAGTTTGTAACATTCGTCGCCGCCGCGTCATCCTTTTAAATGCTGTAGGTTTGCTGGCCAGCATGTCAGAGGGGTGGCATATGGCCAAGGTTCAATTTGTTGTGCTTCCAGCTTCACCCAAGGCGCGGTGTGTTGCGCGCGGCGGTCTATTCAGCAGCCTCTGTCTCATCTGCTTGCTGCTGGCGGGGTGCGCCGGCGCCGGCAGTCCCGCGCTCAGCGCGGCAGCGGGCCGCTCCAATCAACCCGTAGCGCCAGCCGCGGGAGAGCTAGCTTCAGACAGCGCGCCCGGTGCGGCTGAGCTAACCCGCTTGCTGCTTCAGGAGCTTGCGCGCCTCGGCGTCGACCCGGCGCATCCGCGGCCCGCGGCGGCACCGGTCCTCAAGGCTGGCAGCCGCGGGTTTTATGACTACGGCATGGGCGCTGGCCGTGAGCTCGCCTTCAAGGTGGACAGCCTCACGTGCGCGGGCTGGAGCGGCGATCCCGACGGCCCGGAGGGCGCTCTGGCGCCGTCCGTCGCCACGCTGCAATGGGTCGAGACGCTGACCGGCGACTATGACCAGAACGGCGAGGTGGGGCTGACCGACATCACGCCCATCGCGCAATACTGGGGCAAGCCGGTGGAGTACACGGAGGTCACAGAGGACGGCGAGACCCGGCGCGTCCCAGCGGGCGACCCGCTTACCGACGGCGCGCGCAACTGGCGCCTGGCGGCGGTGGACGGCAACGGCGACGGCGAGATTAACGCGCAGGATTTAACTCCGCTGGCGCAGAGCTTCGGGCTCAAGCTCGATGGTTATTCCATCCTTTGGTACGTACCCGGCGGCGGCGGCATGTTCCGCTTCATCGACTGCATCCTAGACAGGCCCGCGGCGGCGGCGGACGGCCCGGTGGTCTACACCTACACGCTGGACTTCAGCCAGGAGTTGCAGACGTTGTATCTGACGGACGAGGATTTAGCCTATTCCGACGGTTCCTATGGCGTGCCGATCAACGCCCCGCCGCCGGGGCGATATTATGTCCGGGCCTTGGCCGCCGGCTCCAGCGAGCCGATCGAGGTGGCGGACTCCAACCTGGCCCGGGTGCAGTACGATCCACCCGCGGTGGCGAGCGCGTTTACCAGTCCGTGGCTGGCACAGGACGCCACGAGTTACACCAGCTATTTCGCCAATTACAACCTCAATTGCTTCGACCTCGATGCCGGCGCCATGACTGTCGCCTCCTTTAACCATCCCAGCACCATACCCGGCTCTAGTATTTCCCGGAGTAGCGTCCAGGTGGATGAATGCTGGGACTGCATCATCAAAAGCGAGACTGCGGCAGAGACTGCCGAGCTAGATTCCGTGGATTTCCACCCCGAGGTGGGTTATTTCGGGGCGATATCACTTGTCCATGACTGCTTCAACCCGAACTGGCAGGATGAATACCTCTTTAGGATCTCTCCGGCTGGAACCGTGGAGTGGCAATCCAAGCTCGGCTTTAAACGCGTTGACGACGGGGCGGGTATTCTCCTGTATCCGGTCTGCCGCCAGAGTGTCGCCAGCAGCGGCGCGGGCGCCGTGATTGCCCGGAGCGGGTGGCTATGGCCCACCTGGAACACCTATGCCTTGATCTGGCAGGACTACGGCGCCACGGGGGAAAACCGGCTCACCGCGGCATTCAAGATCATGGCCGATGCGCAATTGATCCCATACCCCAGGCGGATCGCCTTGGACGGCGCGGGCCGGAGCATCATTTGCGGATCTGGGATGTACACGCTGGACGAGGCTCAGCATGACTGCTATTTCGTCTGCGCGATCTCACCAGCGGGCAAAATGCTCAGCTTTGAAGTTGTTGAGTTCGCCCACCCGTACACTTTCATCGATTCTAAGGTAGCGAGCGATGGCGCGTGCTACATGCTGTTCAAGGATGCGCGGGAAAGCGGCACGGACCTGGTGCTCGCCCGGTTTGACAGCGATAGCCAATTCGCCTGGGCGCGTGAGTTCAACCTGCTCGATACGGAGTACGACCGCTACATCAACCTCGCGCTGGCGCCGACAGGCGCAGCCGCCATCGGCGGCACCTGGCTGATGCCCGATAAGTGGGACAACACCGTGCAGATTCAACGCCCCACCGTGGCGCTGTTCGACGAGGCCGGAACCCCCTTACGCGCCTACTATGAGCGGATTTATCAGGCCGATAAATACGGCGACAGCTACTTCGGATTGTTCTGCGGACTGGTCAACGATCCCGTCACGGGAGAGCTGCGCGTCCTCAGTCGCGCTCACAAATCCCCCTTCCAGGACTGGGGCGTGCTGGAATTCACCGCCGCGCCCGTGGCACCGGTCCGCGCCTACGCTGCCGCCTGGACTGAACTCCAACTCGCGGCAAACGACGCACCGAGCACGCTGCGCTTCGATTTCTACCGGCCAGATGACGGCCAGGGGCGCACCGAGTGCTGGTCCATGCCCTTGCCGCTCGGCGAATAGATGCATGCGCTGTGGCAGCGCGAAAGCAGGAACCGGAGGCACCGCCGCGCCGGGGGCGAGTCAGGCGCGGCGGCGCCCCCGGCGGCTACGCCGGCGCAGCCAGGGCTCAGCGCAGCCGCCAGCCCGCCGCGGCCCCGTCAGTTGAGCCTGAGTCTAGGTTATTGTTTTACCTAGCCGGTATAATATTCCCGAAACAGCATAACTTCCCTGGAGGTATCCGATGGATCACGCCGCGATCGAACTGGCGCACGCGCTACCGGGCCTGGCCC
>CAYXMN010000155.1:0-6606 GCA_964465955.1 uncultured Planctomycetales bacterium | reverse complement strand
AGCCGCAGCAGAGAGCAGCAGCCCGAGCAGCACCGTCCACACGTCTTCCAGCCGCGAGCCGAGCAGCAGCGAGTCAAATCCCGGCAACGGCCCGGCCACTATGCCCAGCGGCGAGATGTCCACCATTCCGCGCCCGGCGCGGGCGAAAACGAAGGGTAACAGCGTCGCCGCCAGCGCGGCCAGGGCGAGCATGGCGTACATCAGCGCGTCGGGTAGGCTGCGGCGGCCCATGATCGCCAGCAGGCCGAGCAAGCCGACCAGCCCAAGCAGCGGGATCGGCACGGCCAGCCAAGCCAGCGCAGCGCACGGCTTGAACAGCGGCAGGCTGATGTACTGCGTCCGTGTTTCACCGTAGGGCTCACCCAGCGCTACCGGCGTTGACGGCAGGGGCATACCGCTCTCGGCATGTCGATAGGAGTCTTTACCTGCAACAGTGCCGGGCACATACGGATGCGTAAACAGGATATGCGTCTTCAGATTCGCCGCGGGAGCCACGCTCGCCAGATGGTCGTAACCGACGCGCAGCAACCGGGCTTGGCGGTCGATTTCTGCTTGGTCGGTGCTGGCGTGGATGGTGGCGGGCTGCCCCGGCTGCGCCGCGATCGTCTCATACGCAATCGGCAGGCGCACGATCGTTTGCTTGAAGCGCACCGGCAGCGCGGGATATAAAAATAGCACCAGCAGTGTTAATCCCAGCGCCCAGGTCCAGCGCCGCCGCGTAGCCAACAGGATCGCTGATGCGAGCAGCATGCCTAATGCCGCCAGCAGCAGCGGGGCATGCCACTCCGCCCACGGAGTGAGAATGGCGCGGGACGGCGTCCAGACCGGCAAGCTGCTGTGCCCGGCTAGCCATAACGCGACCACCACCAGCACGGTATGGATCAGTTTGAGCTGCAACACCCGCGCCAGCGCTACTCCCGCGCCGATACGCCAAGCGCGCAGCAGCGACACGGTGAGAAAGGCAAAAAATCCCGCGCGCGCTATGCCTTGCGCCAGCCAGGCGAGATAGGCCCAAGCTACCGCGCCAGCCGGCACCGCTGGCAGCGTCTCAGTCAACGCGAAATAAGCAAGGTATGGACTCACCGCTGTCACCGCAGACAGCGCGGCGAATTCGCTCAGCAGGATTGCCGCGAACCAGGCAATCAACCCACCCAGCTCACGCCACTCGCTGGCATACGGCCAACGAGCAAGTGTTGCCGCCACCTGTTCGGTGATGTGCACCGCCGAGAGCGCGCGCCGCCCCGCCGGCGAATGCGCCCAAGCTTCCAGGCGCTTAAGCCGCTCCGTCTCCCCTTGCTCGGCCAGGCAGGCGGCATGGTCCGCCAGCTCTGCATCAAGCTCCGCCAGCCGCCCCTGCGGCAGCCCCCACTCCTCCGGGGAGCCCCGCAGCCAACGTAATCTCATCGGCCCGCGTCCCCGCTTAGCCCCGCAATGACCTGCAATGCGGCCCGGCTCGCTTTAGTGAAGCCCAGGCGCGCTGTTTCCCATTGCTTGCGCCCGCGCGATGTGATTGAGTAGACTTTGCGCGGACGGCCATTTTCGCCTTGCTCCCAGCCCGCGCTTGCCAGCCCTTCCTGCTCCAACCGGTGCAGGACGGGGTAGAGGCTTTCCGGCTGCACTTCCAGCTCGCCGCCGCTCCGCTCTTCCAGGGCGCGGGCTAGGCCGTAGCCGTAGCCCGGACCCTGCGCGAGCTCCCCGAGCAGCAGCACTCGAAGCATCCCGGATAAATATTCATTCTGTCCTATGATCCACCTCGGAGGCCTGAATCCTTGTATATACTACAACGTAGTATATCAAAGATCAAGCTTATTCAGGAATATTTTACCAGCGGGGATGAAAGCGCGGGGGATTTCCGTAGCACGGGCCGCCAGCTTGCGTAGGGGTGGCATTAATGCCGCCCGTTTTCACGGACCGGATGAATCCGGCCCCTACAAGATTTAAGTAGCGTAGGCAGCTTGCCCGCGAATCCCGGCGGGCTGGAAGCCCATCCTACTCAAATAAAAAGGGCGAAGCATGGCTTCGCCCCTGCAATCCTGTTACTTAGTCACTCCGCTAATCCGATAACTCGCTTACTCCGCCAGCTGCGCGGTGTCGTCGGGCAGGCGCGGCGGTTGCGGCTTCAGGAACAGCGCCACCAGCACCCACGGGATACAGGCCGAGAGCAGCAGGCCGAGGATGATCGTCCAGACCTCGCTCAGCGGCGAGCCGAACAGCAGCGAGTCGAACCCCGGCAGCGGCCCGCTGACCACGCCGTCCGGCGAGATGTTGATCAGGTCGCCGTTTTCGTTGAAGAAGAACGGCAGCACCGTGCTGGCCAGCGCGAAGAACACCAGCGCGCCGTACATCAGCATATGGCTCAAACTGCGCCGCCCCATCAGCACCAGCAGCCCGAGCAGGCCGACGAAACCCAGCACTGGGATCGGCGCGGCCAGCCACGCCAGCGCGGCATGCGGGCAGAACAGGGGGAGGTAGTATGCCGCTCCGAACTTGGTCTTGGTATATCGGGGATCAGCATCGAAGTAGCGATCATCAAATCCGTAACTAACAGGGCGGCCCTGGACTGTGCCGCAGGTGTACACCGGATACTGGGTCTTGAAATACCAGATGTTGTGCTCGATATCCAAATCCGCGGCTGCTTGCCCGTAATTGATGAGCTTCTGTGCCTTTTCCGCGATTCTCACGGAATCATCATCCGGGATCATCCTGATGAACTCGCCTGTGCCGTCCCGCAGCACGCGATAGGAAATCGGCTTGGCGACCTTATAAACATCGTTGCGCACCGGCGCCGCCGGATACAGGAACAGCGTGCACAGCGCGATGCCCAGCGCCCAGGGCCACAGCCGCCGACGGTTCGCCAGCAGCACGGCCAGTGCGATCGCCAGCCCGTAGGCCAGCAGGTACGGCGCGGTCAGCCACTCCGGCCACTCCGCGCTGATGTACAGGTAGTTAAAGTAGTTGCTCATCACGAACGAAAGCACCCACATCGCCGCCACCACCAGCACGGTGTGGATCAGCTTGAGCTGGAGGATGCGCGCCAGCAGCACGCCCCGGCCCGCGCGCCAGGCGCGCACCAGCGACACGGTGAAGCTCGTGAAGAATCCCGCGCGGGCGACCGCCTGCAGCAGCCAGGCCGTGACAATCCATGCCGTCACCAGCGGCGGGGTATGTCCCGGCGGGTTGTAGAAGTCGCCAAAGCCGTGCACATTCGCTGTCATCACCGCCTGGCGCGCGGCGAAATCGCTGAGCAGGATCACCGCGAACCACGCCAGCAGCCAGCACAGTTCGCGCCACTCGGACCGGCTGGGCCAGCGCGCCAGCGTGGCCGCCACCTGTTCCGCGAGGTGCGGCCCGGTCAGCCGCCGCCGCCCGCGCCCGCTATTCGCCCGCGCTTTAAGCTCGCCCACCGCCTCCGGCGCGCCGCGCTCCGCCAGGCAGGCCGCGTGGTCCGCCAGCTCCGCGTCCAGCGCTTCCAGCCGCGCCGGGGGCAGCCCCCACTCCTCCGCTGTTCCAGTCAGGATCCGTCCGCTCATCGCTTGACCTCCCCCTGCTCGGTCGCCAGCGTGCCAGGCTGGGCCTGGCCCTGCTTGCGCTCTCGCGCGAGCCTGTCCGCCTGCCGCCGGCCCTTGGGCGTGATGGTGTAGGTGCGGCGCGGGCGGCCGTTCTCGCCCTGCCCCCACGCGCCGGACGCCAGCCCCTCCAGCTCCAGCTTATGCAGCACAGGGTACAGCACCTCGGGCTGCTTGGTGAGCTGGCCGCCGCGGCGCTGCTCGATGGCGCGCGCCAAACCATAGCCGTAGCCCGGCCCGCGCGCCAGCTCCTCCAGCAGCAGCGAGCGCAGGGTGGCATCGGGGAGCGCGCCGGGTGCAATTACCCCGCCCGCGCCCGTGCCCTCGCCGCCCCGCCCGGCGCCGTCCCGTTTACTCCTCTCAGATCGTCCCATTTCCCACCTCGGAGGCCTTGATGTCTATATACTACAGCGTAGTATATAGATTTGCAAGCATTTCGCGGCGGTTTTTTTGAGCGGCGAAATCGCGGGGCGGACAGCTGGCGGATGCAGTACGCCAAGACGGTGGCCGCCGGGCAGCAATATTTGGAAGCATATGGCAGCTCTGTCGAATTAAGTTACACTTACAACGCCATGAACGCGCTGACGGCTATCGCGGACGGCCTGGACCAGGACTACTCCTGCGCCGTGACGTGCGACTTGAACGGCAACATCACGCAGGTGGTGGAGTTGCAAGCCGGGTCGCCGCCCGCGGGGTTGACGACGGCGTTCACCTACGACGCGCTCAACCGGCTGACGGTGATGCAGGAGACGCGCAAGCAGTCCGGGGTGGTGGGGTACACCAAGCGCCATCACGGCTACGACGGCCTGGGGCGGCTCACAGCCAGCGCGCTGACGCAGTGGAGCGCGGGGGGCGAGGAGCCCAGCCCGGACTATCGCGACCACCTGTACGCGGGGGCGCGGCACATCGGCAACGCGGACAGCGGCGGGACCACCTATGGCGCGCGCTGGCATTGGGCGGGCGGGCAGCAGGATCACAGCGCGCCGCTGTTCAGCCCGAACGCGGATACCGCCGGGCAGCAGGGGTACAACGTCGCGCGGGCGCAGTCGCCGCAGCAGGCGACGTGGACGGCTCCCACGACGGCTGGTGATGACAAGCTGCTGTATGGGCAGGGGCGTCCGATGGCCAAGGACGCGGTGGGCGGCGGAACTGCCTTCGCGGAAGGCCTGACCAGCACGGAAGGCGCGGTAACGGTGGAGAGCCGCCTGTTCTTCGACGGCACGGTGGCCAGCAGCAGCAGTGCCAATGACCTGTCACGTGCCACAGACGCGCGCGAGAAGGTCCGCATCGGCATCCTCGGCTCGGCGCTGTCCTACGCGGGCAGCTATGGCCGCGTGACGAGCGAGAGCATTGGACGCGACCTCAACCCGCTGGGACGTGGTGATGGCAGTGCTTATGTCGCGGGCGGAATGAACCTGGGACGCATCTCCCCAGCTTTGCCGTGGAACAGCTCTCCTGGAGGCTGGGGGAACAGCGTGAATAACGGATGCGTGGATTGTAGGAATACTTTTCTTCTAGATGAGTACGATCCCAGGATAAGCGATGGCAGTATTAATATCGGCCCATGGGATATCGGAAGTCATATATGGGAGCCGCCTACACCTGGACCTACAGAATTACCACCAGATATACGACCTAAACCACCGACGGCGGAGCTCCCATCTGCACCAGTTAAGCCTAGGCTAAGTGATCAGGATTATCTTGGATTAAGTGACGCAGATGCCGCTATTATGCAAGCATTAGGTCCGATACATCAAAACACACAAGAACTTGGAATGGTTGGATATTATGCTCGAGGTATGGAAACACATTATGAGCAACTTGAAATCCAACGAAAGATTAATAGGCGAATTAGCGGATGTTGTTCGAAGATTCCAATTGGTGTTGCTTGCTCAGATCAGTCGACAGGAATTAGTTGTGGGAAGTACTTTAGGTGGCCGCACCCGAGAGAACTTTGCGCTGAATTCGTTGGTGGACCAAGTGTATGTGCAGAAAGAGGTTCTGAATGCACAGTAGCTTGTATTATAGATCTGGCTATAAGTTTGGTACCAGTGAAAGGCGCATGGTGGATAATGAAACAATTATTCAAACTCATTAAAGCTCTTGGGGAACAAGATTGGAAAGCACTATTAAAACAGTGGACACTAGAAAAATGGATTGCTATTCTAAAAGCTTCCGGAGCTGGTGAGGGAGTGATTGAATTTCTTCAAACCTTGAGCTGGATATTATCAGTCTATGGTTTCTTTGAGTGTGCAACTTGTTGCTGGGGACTTGCTGACGCATGCAGTGAACTCGCAAAGGCTGGGGAGTGCGTTGATCCATCAGGTAGGAGAATAAGGTGGAGTCATTGCTGATGATAAGGATTCGAACTATTGTATGTGTTGTTATTAGTTCAGTTGCAGTGTCCCTGTTCATATGTTCTTGTCCTCAAAAGTTGCGGCATATTACTGCACAAAGGCCATCGCTATCAAAAGCTGTTATGTTGCCATCTAAGTGGCCTATTAAAGAACTTACACTTCCCCCAGGTGCAACAAGTGGTGAATTGCCATTACATCTTACAGGTGAGCAAAGCGCTTCTAGTGTCGGACCAATTGATATTATAGTGTACGATGATAAAGAGAAGGAATCTATAATTGGCCAGTCTTGGTCGGTTGCGTTTACTAGTAGTTTGACTTTGGAACAATTAAACAAGTATGTGATAGATTGTATTTCTAGATCTGATATATCAATCCTTAGGCAAGAGGAAAGTTCAAATGAGAATGATACCATTTCAAGACAGTTCACTATTTATTACTTGTCAGATCTTTATGAGTTGGAAGTTGGACGTGAAATACGCACTGCCATCAGACCACATGACTCTTACTACTACAGTATTGAGAAAAGAAACTTAATGAATAGCAGATATAAATAGAGTCCTACCTAGCTGAGGATTCCGTGAAGTACTCTGATGCCAGTGCAGAAGCTAAAGAACAAGTATGCCAGGCGCTAGCCAGTTCCACTCCGCTCCGGCTCCAAAAACCGCAGGCCCGGCGCGTGCCAG
>CAYXMN010000154.1:0-6607 GCA_964465955.1 uncultured Planctomycetales bacterium | reverse complement strand
GGCCTTGATTGAGAGGGAGGAATCCTTCCTGGCTGCGGTTCCGCAGAATACCAGCAGCATTCCCAAGCTGCGCGCGAATTATCAGTCTGCCCGGCTGCGCGCGCTGGCCTTGGACTTTGTCGCCGGGGATTCGCCCCGTCCGCGCGACGAGGGGGTGCTGCCGTCACTGCTGGTCTCGTGGGTGGATGCGCGGCGGACCATCGCGTTGGGCGAGACGGCGGACTGGAAGCGGCTGGCAAGCGCCGTGCGGGCGAACGCGTTGCTTGGGCCGCTGGCCCGGAAGCTCCAGGGACGGACTGTTCAGGCGGCGATTCACCACGGCGACTTTGCCCCTTGGAACATCAAAGTCTCGCCCGCATCAGGCGCCTGGATGGTGCTGGACTGGGAGCGGGGTGAGTTGGCCGGCATTCCCGGGTGGGATTGGTTTCATTATGTAATCCAGCCCGCCATCCTGGTGGACCGTTCGCCCACCACGGACCTGGTTCAACGGATTGAGAGAGTGCTCAGTTCGGAACCGTTCAAGGCGTATTCGGCGCGCGCGGGCATCATGGGTTGCGAGCGCGAGTTGGTTTTGGCCTATCTGCTTCACGCGGTCGAGGTCATCAAACCGTCGGAAGGCTTGGCGGCGACGCGCGATCTACTGCACGCGCTGGCGGTGCGGTGGCAGTGAAGTTACGTCCGTCCGGTAGGGACACGTCCCTGCCAGGGATTGGGTGAGCTTGAAGAGGCGGCATGAGTTTTGGCCTGACGCTGCCGGGGTCAGTCCACTACGCTGCGCGCTTATGAAACGAAATGCGATCCTCCAACCTGGACGCGGAACGAGCCTTTGGCTGGCGCTGCTTGCCTGTTTGATTATCGGGGGCGCAGGGGCTGCGGAGGCGGAGTCGGCAAAGCCTGACATTCTCTTCCTCATGCCCGACCAGATGCGCGGAGATTGTCTGTCGGTGTTGGGGCATCCAGCGGTCCGGACGCCGCGCCTGGACAAGCTGGCGAAGGAAGGCGCGCTGTTTCGTCGCGCCTACTCGACTTGTCCGTCCTGCATCCCCGCGCGCGCTGCGCTGCTTACCGGCCTGTTCCCGGCCACCAGCGGCGTGGTGGGCTACGCGGCCCGGCCCATTCCCCATCCTGCCTTGCCTCAACTGCTCGCCGATGCCGGGTACAAGACAGTTCTGGTTGGGCGTTATATGCACCAGAAACCCATCGAGGAGTCCTACGGCTACCAGAAGGAAATCCGCGGTTCGACTCACGTGGACGACGATGCCTATGACCGGTTCCTTAAGCAGGCGGCGCCTGCCACCGGGGGCATTCGCAGCCTTGTGACCAGGATGGGTCTGTCCTACAACGGGTGGCAGGCCGCGCCGTGGCCGCTCTCGGATGACTTGCATCCGACCGCGTGGGTTGTCAGCCAGGCCCGGAGGACGCTGAGAGACGTGTCCGTTGAACGGCCACTCTTCCTCACCACCTCGTTTTATGCGCCCCACCCGCCGCTCTTTCCGCCCAAGCGGTATTTCGATGCGTACAAGGGGCGGAAGCTGCCCGCACCGGCGCACGGCGATTGGGTGGATTGGCAATCCCTCTCGCCCGCGGGCGACAAGCAGGGGCATCGCGTGCTGCTGGAGGGCGAGACATTGCAGGCGACTGAAGCCGGCTACTTCGGACTGATCCAGCATCTGGACGACCAGGTTGCGCCGCTGATCGCCGAGTTTAAGGAGCGGAGCCAAAAGGCCAAGCGGCCTTGGGTCATTGTATTCACGTCCGATCACGGCGAGATGCTCGGGGACCACGGCTTCTACCGAAAATGCGAGCCTTACGAAGGGTCAGCCAACATTCCATTCCTCGTGGCCGGCTCGCCGGAACTGGGTTTCGAGCGTGGGCTGCGCTCCGAGCAACCGGTCTGCCTGGAGGATGTGATGCCCACGTTGCTGGCGTTGGCCGGCGCAAGCTGCCCCAAGCCGATGGACGGGGTGAACCTGGTTCCAGCCCTCCGCGGGGAAAAGCGAGTGTTCCGCGAGTGCCTACATTTCGAGCATGCGCCATGCTACAGCCCGCTTCAAGCTTTCCATGCCCTGACCGATGGGCAGTTCAAATACATCTGGCGGCCGTTAGACGGCACCGAGCAGTTGTTTGACCTGGCCCAGGACTCTCGCGAGGAGCGTGACCTGGTTAAGGTGGCCTCCCGGCGCGCGTTGGTCGAGCAATGGCGCGCGCGGCTGGTCAAGCAACTTGCCGGCCGGCCAGAAGGCTTCTCGGACGGAACCAACCTGATTCCCGGCCGGCCCTACCCGGCGCTCCAGACAACGTTGAAGGCGAGCAGCACGAAGCCGGGAGCCGCCCCACCGCGTCAATCCGAGTAGCCGGGCCCAGCCAGCACTGATTCTCATGGTCATGAAGCACTCGATCTCAAGACGGACCTTCCTAAAGAGCAGCTTGCTCACGACCGCCGGGTTCTGGATAGGAACCAGCAGCGGGCTGGCCAGAAAGGTCTCGGCCAATGCCAAGCTCAACGTGGGGGTCCTCGGCACGATCAACCGGGCGGGCGCCAATCTCAACGCGGTGGGCGGGGAGAACATCGTCGCCCTCTGCGATATTGACGACCACCTGCTGGCAGCGGCGCGCGCCAGGTTTCCCAAGGCCAGGCCCTACACAGACTTCCGCCGGATGTTGGACCAGCGGGACATTGATGCCGTGGTGGTCAGTACTCCCGACCATACGCATGCTGCGGCGACTATGGCCGCTTTGAAGTCCAACCGGCACGTGTATTGCGAAAAGCCGCTGGCGCATGATTTGTTCGAAGTGCGCGCCGTCACCAGGGCCGCCGCCAAGCACAGGCTGGCCACGCAGATGGGCACGCAGATTCATGCGACCGGGAACTACCGTCGGGTTGTGGAACTGATCGAGTCCGGTGCCATCGGGCTGGTCAGCGAAGTTCACGTCTGGTGCGAACGAGTCTGGGAAGGCGGTGGGCGGCCTGTCGAGACGCCGCCCGTCCCTCAGGGGCTGCACTGGGACCTGTGGCTCGGCCCGGCGCCGGCGCGGCCTTATCATCCGACCTACCATCCGAAAGGCTGGCGGCGATGGTGGGATTTTGGCGGCGGCACATTGGGAGACATGGGGTGCCATTACATTGACCTGCCTTTTTGGGCGCTGAAACTGCGCGCCCCGACCAGCATCGAGGCGGAAGGACCGCCGGTGCAATGGGAAACGACCCCAGGCTGGCTGATTGTCCGCTACCAATTCGCGGCGCGCGGCGCGCTGCCGCCCGTGCGACTCACCTGGTATAACGGGGGAAAGCTGCCGGAGTTGATTGCCGCCGGCGGGGGAGTGCCGAACTGGTCCAGCGGCGTGCTCTTTGTCGGTGCAAAGGGAATGTTGCTGGCAGATTATGAGCGGCGGCGCCTGCTGCCGGAAAAGGACTACGAGGGGTTTGAGCCGCCCGCGCCCAGCATCCCCGACTCGGTCGGGCACCACGAGGAGTGGATTGCCGCCTGTAAAGGGGGCGCGCCGGCATTATGCGATTTCAGCTACGGCGGCCCGCTGACCGAGGCGGTTCTGTTGGGCAATGTGGCTTACCGCAGCGGCCGGAAACTCGAGTGGGACGCGGCGGCGTGCAAAGTGACCAACACGCGGGAGGCCGATTCGCTCGTTCGGCATCCGTACCGCCGCGGCTGGAAGCTGTAAAGAACCTCGGCGAATGACCGCTCTCAATGCAAACGGCGGGACCCCCAAGGCCCCCTGCCCCCTGGGCCTGGAAGGCGGGTCCTTCATTTGCGTCGCCCGGGGTCGTTCGCTCACAGTAGACCTGGACTATGACTCAACGCAGTTGTTTGCTTACGCTCACATGTTCAATCGCCCTCGCCGCCTCAGTCGTGGTCGGCCGTGCTGCCGGGGTGGAGGTCAAGGGGCTGAGGTGCGAGTATCGCGCCAAACCGCTCGGCATTGACGCGCCCCAACCGCGGCTGAGCTGGCGGCTGGAGGCGTCAGAGCGCGGACAGCGCCAGACGGCTTATCGCGTGCTGGCGGCCACCAGCACGAAGCTGCTGTCGGAAGGGAAGGCGGATTTGTGGGATAGCGGCAAGGTGATTTCAGGCGAGTCGGTCCACGTGGTCTATGGCGGCCGGCCGTTGCGCGCGGGCCAGCGGGCGCATTGGAAAGTGCGCGCCTGGGATCGAAACGACCGGGCATCAGGCTACAGTGAGGCGGCGTGGTGGGAGCTGGGCCTGCTGGCGCCGGCGGACTGGCAGGCGGATTGGATTACGCGTCGGAGGCTTGTCCCGCTCTCGGAGCAGCAGATGTTCGAGGACGATCCGGCGCCGCTGTTCCGCAAGGAGTTTATGGTCGGAAAGAAGATTCGCCGCGCGCGGGTCTATGTGAGCGGCCTGGGCTACTACGAACTGCGCCTCAACGGGCGGCGGGTGGGCGATCAGGTGCTCGATCCAGGCTGGACGACCTACTCGAAGCGCGTGCTCTATTCGACTTACGATGTGACGGCCGCATTGCAGCCGGGCCGCAACGTGTTGGGGGTAATGCTCGGCAACGGGTGGTTTAATCCGCTGCCCTTGCGCCTGTGGGGGAAGATCAATCCGCGCGAGAATCTGACCATCGGCGAGCCGCGCGTCATAGCGCAGCTCGTGGTCGAGTATGAAGATGGGATGGCGCAAACGATGGGAACGGATGAAAGCTGGAAGGCAAGCCAGGGCCCCATCCTGCGCAACAGCGTGTATCTGGGCGAGGTGTATGACGCGCGAAAGGAGGAACCCGGCTGGGACCAGCCCGGCTTTGATGACTCGGGCTGGGAACCGGCGCAGGCGGCACGCGGGGCGTGGGGGCCGCTGCAGGCGCAGGACGCGCCGCCGATTCGCGTGACCCGCACGCTTAAGCCGGTCAAGCTCACGGAGCCGAAACCGGGCGTTCACATATTCGACCTCGGGCAAAACTTCGCGGGGTGGGCGCGGCTGCGCGTTCGGGGGCCGGCGGGCACGCGCGTGAGACTGCGCTACGGGGAGCTGCTCTACCCGGATGGCACCCTCAACGGGATGACGGCGGCCTGCGGCCAGATCAAGGGCGGCGGCCGCGACTACCATTACGACGGCAAAGGCGCGCCGAAGACGGCCTGGCAAATGGATGACTACATCCTCAACGGGCACGGGGAGGAAATCTACACGCCGCGGTTCACCTTTCACGGGTTCCGCTACGTCGAGGTGACGGGCTACCCGGGCAAGCCGACACTGGCATCGCTGGAAGGGCTGCGGCTCAATTCGGATGTGGCGCCCGCTGGTTCGTTCGCCTGCTCCAGCGAACGGCTCAATCGGATTCAACAGATGGTGCTATGGACGGAGCTGAGCAATCTGTTCAGCGTGCAATCCGACTGCCCGCACCGTGAGAAATTCGGCTACGGCGGCGACATCGTGGCCGCCGGCGAGATGGCCATGTTCAACTTCGACATGGGGCGCTTCTACGCCAAGGCGGTGCCGGACCTGGCCGACGCGGCGCGCCCGAACGGCGGGTTTACGGAGACCGCGCCCTTTGTCGGGATCAGCGACGAGGGATTGGGAGAGCGCTCCGGACCGGTCGGTTGGGGCACCGCGCACCCGTTTCTCCTCTGGGGTCTCTATCAGCATTATGGGGACAAGCAGTTGTTGGAGGAGAGTTATGGCGCGGCGAAACGCTGGCTGGAGCTGCTGCAGTCGCGCGCACAGGACGGCATCCTGGACAACGGGATCAGCGACCACGAGAGCCTCGTGCCCAAGCCGCGCGCCCTGACGGGCACCGGCTTCTACTACCTCAACGCGAAGCTACTGGCCAACCTCGCGCGGGTGCTGGGGAAGGAAGCGGAGGCGGCGGAAGCGGAGGCCCTGGCGGAAACCATCAAGGCCGCGTTCAACCGGAGGTTCCTGCAGCCGGGCACGGGACGATACGACACTGCCACGCAGGCCTGCCAGGCGTTTGCGCTCTACCTCGGGCTGGTGCCGCCGGAAGAAAAGGACCGCGCGCTGGCGGTGCTGGTGCGGGACATCGAGGAGACCCATCGCGGCCATCTGAGCACGGGCATCTTTGGCACCAAGTTCATGCTGCACGCGCTGGCGAACCTGGGGCGGGCGGACGTGGCCTTCCGGGTGGTGAATCAGCCCACGTTTCCAGGCTGGGGCCACATGCTGGAGAACGGCGCGACGACGTTGTGGGAACACTGGGAGTTCAGCGACAACACCTACTCGCACAACCATCCGATGTTTGGGTCGGTAAGCGAGTGGTTCTACAAGGTGCTGGCGGGCATCAATGCCGCGCCGGACGCCGCGGGCTTTGACCGGATCATCATCCGTCCGCAGCCCGTGGGCGACCTGAGCTGGGTCGCCGCCAGTTATGATTCAGTGCGCGGGAAGGTTGTCAGCGAGTGGCGAAGGGAAGGCGCACAGTTCAAGCTTCATGTCCGGGTCCCGGTCGGCGTTGTTGCGACAGTCTTTCTGCCGGCCCGGGAGGGCGCGGAAATCACGGAGGGCGGCAAGCCGGTTGCCCGCTCCGCGGGTGTGCGCCTCCTGGGCCGGGAGAACGGGAGCGCCGTGATAGACCTGGTTTCGGGAGAATATGACTTCGCGTGCGCGCTCGAATGAGC
>CAYXMN010000153.1:0-6649 GCA_964465955.1 uncultured Planctomycetales bacterium | reverse complement strand
TTCCAGTTGCGAGCAACTGGCCGCCCAAGCTTTGGCTGAACCGGTAAGCTTCCGCAAGTTCGAAGGCAAAGATCACGGCACGGCGCTGCTGGCATCGCAAGCGGGTCTGGCCGACACCATCGTTTCCGGCTGGCTGCTTAACCACGTGCCGCCGGAACGCTAGCAGAGTATCTTCGCCAAGCCAAGTGGTTAGTAGCTGTACTGGATCACGGCATATGCGAATCCCTGCTCATCGACGACCTCGAACCGCCGGTGCAACTCACTCGGCGTCTCAAGCTCGCGGCTTGCCTCGTCGAGGCGCAACAGCGTCGCGTCGTGGCTGCCGACGCCGACAGTAAGCGATATGGCAGACAGCGGCCCGACATCGCCGCGGTACTCCCCATCCACATAGACCTGGTAGGAGCAGTCCAGCTCATTGCGGATCACAAGATCCTGCCGCTGCTCGATGAGTTTGGGCAAATCGGAGCTGATTAAAGCCAAGCGCGGATCGACATTTGTACTAGAAGTTGCACTATATGAAGGAGTCGAAAAGGCGTAACCGACCCAGTAAGCCACGTAGATGACTACGATCACACCCCCGATCAGCGCGCCAGTGCCGAAGGCAGACTCGCACGAGGTTGTGGAAGCTACGGTCGTACAGAGCAGCAGGCTGGTTAGAATCACGACAAGGAGCAGGCGTTTCGCGTAGGCCTTCATACATCCTCCCATCACGAGTTGAGTTCCCGCCAGAGGTGTGCCCCGGTGTTCCAGCCACCTTGCGGAAGCCTTGGCTACGCCCTTGGTTGACTTGTTATACCCAGGCCGTGCCTGCGCAACACCGCATCGCCGGGTCAGTGCGCGCTACAATTTACGTCATCAACAGGCAACCTGCAAGCAAGGCCACAGGACAGGCAACCGGTATGTTCGGCTTCGTGCGCCAGCGCGCCTACCTGCTATTGTTCGTTGCGCTGGCGCTGGGTACCTGGGGCGGTTATTTAGCCCCGCCACCGGTCAAATTGCTGCTGACTAGCTGGCCCTGCTTCCTCCTTCTGGCGCTTTGCCTGGCCGTGTTGTGGAGGTGCTGGCGTGACAAGGCCTGGGCCATCGCCTTCGGCGTGCTGCTGCTTGTGTATGTGGGATATCTAAACAGCGCGGTTAGTGTGGCCCTGCCGCTGGCTGATCCATTGCGCAACTTTGCGGGGCAGCAAGTGCAAATGCAAGGCAAGGCGGCATCGCTGCCTAAGTATCGCAACGGACATCTGCGGTTCATGCTCAAGGTTGCCGCCGCCGCACAGCCGGGCGGGGGCGAGTTTCAGCCTGCGGTTGGGCAGTGCCAAGTCTATGTGCGCTGCGAGGTGCCGCCGGCGGTGAACTTGGGGGATGCGGTTACGCTGTCCGGCAGCCTTGAAGAGATCGCCCCGCCCCGCAACCGCGGCCAGTTCGACTACCGTGCTTACCTGCACCAGCTTGGAACTGTGCTTGTGCTTTACGCCGATAAACCGGCAGCGCTCAGTTTCACGCCGGCCCGCGCATCGCCATGGCCGGCGGTCAGCGCGTTGCAACGCTGGTTGATGGGCCGGCTTCAGCTGGGCTTGCCGCCGGAACTGGGCGGGCTGGCCGTCAGTGTTGTCTATGGCGATAAAATCACCGACCTGGACAGCGCGACTGAGGAGCGCTTCCGCCGTGCCGGATTAACCCATATCCTGGTTGCCAGCGGGACACAGGTCAGCTTGTTGATGGTGCTGCTCGGCCTGCTGGGTTGGCGCCAAGCCCAAGCGCTGTCTTGGCGCGGGTTGCTGCGTAATGTGCTGCAGTTCTGCGGCGTGCTGGCGGTGCTCTGGCTGTATGCCGCGCTGACGGGATTCGAGACCAGCATCTTGCGCGCGCTGGTCATGGGACTGCTCGTCATGGCGGGGCGGCTGGCCAGCCGCGAGGTGGACGGCCTGACTGTCCTGGCGCAAGCCGGATTGGTCATCCTGCTGCTAAACCCCTTACTGCTGTTCGCCGCCGGGTTTCAACTCAGCTTCGCGGCGACCTTCGGGTTGATTTATGTAAATGGCGTCGGATTACCGCGGCTGGCGCACCTGGAGGGATTCAAGCACTGGGCAGCACTGCTCTTGCTCAGCACAGGCGGCGCGCAGCTCTTCGTCGCGCCAATGCTGTTGGCGAAGTTTCATCAACTGTCAGTGTGGGGTATGGCGAGCAATCTGATCGCGATTCCGCTGGCGTTCGCGCTGCTCATCGCCGGCGGACTGGCGAGTCTCGGCATTGGGGCGATTCCGCTGCTGGGTACGCTGCTGACCTGGGCGGTCTGGGCGCTGGCCTGGCTGCTCAATGGCGTGGCGGCGGTGTTCTCCGCGCTGCCCGGCAGCAACCTTGCCGTGCCGGCGCCTCCCGGCTGGTGGATTCTGCTGCTCTACGCCGCAATCCTGACAGCAGGTGAATGGATCAAGTACAACCGGCGGTTAGGCGAACGCACGCGGCTGGCCTTGAACTGGGGAGCGCTGGCGGCTTGCCTACTGCTCGCTGCGCCGGTGCTGGCCTGGTGGATCCTGCCGCGGCCGGGGCTGGCGGCACTAGCGCTCGAAGGCGGCGCGGCATACCTCTGGCGTTCAGCGAGCGGGCGCGCAGTGCTCATCGCGAGCAGCAAGCGGCTGGATCGCAGCCACAATGCGGATACGCTCGCCGACGCGTTGCGCTGCCGCGGCGTGAACAAGCTGCACGGGATCATCTGGATCGATGAAGCTCCGGTGGACGATGTGTTAGCCGACTGGCCCGCGCCGCAGATAGCCCCTGGCGCACCGCTTCCGCTGGGGTGGGATTTAGCTTGGCTGGAAGGCGCGCGACAACCCTGGGGGCTAGCGGCCGGCTTGGGCCGGACGCAGGTGTGGCTCGCCTGGCGCACGCCGCCGCGGAGTAAACTGCCGCGGTTCACTGCCGAAGCGCCCGCGCCGGCGCTGTGTTTAGGCTCAGCACAGTGGTGGGAGGATTGCCCGGAACACTGGCGTGCTGCGCTCGAGGCAGCCGGAATTGAAGAGCTGGGATGCGCGGTGGATCGCTGGAGTGAGAAGCAGCCGGGAGTGGAGTATGTGCAAAACGAGCTGGAAGTGCGCACAGGCTCACATAAGCTCTACATCTCGGAATACGCCCCAGCGGCCCATCGCTAGCGCGTCAATTTTGGCGCAGCCGGTAAGGCTTACTCCGCCGGCTGCTCGGGGTTGGAGTTGAAGGCGTTGTTATATGAGCGCATCAGGCGGCTGACGTGACGGTAGGCATTCTGCTTCTTGATGATCCGCTTTGTCGCGCTGCGGTACAGCGTCTTGACGGCAGCTTGCATGGCTTTTTGTGCTTCTTCGGGGCTCGCGGCGGCGTCAATCGCGGCGCGCGCCTTCTTGACCGCGGTCTTCAGAGTCGATTTAAAATGGCGATTGCGCTCGTAATTGCGCTTTGTCACCAACAATTGCTTCTTAGCCGTCTTCGTGTTGGGCATGGAAATCCGCCTCCAAAATGCGAACGAAGATTATACATCTTCCCACTAGCTTGTCAATCGCCATCAGGCCACTCTGCTATTAGCGTATAATAGGCGAAGCATGTGAAACAGGGGAGCATATGGCCAAGCCTGAGAGAATCCTGGCCCATGAACTGCTGGACCACGAAGTGATGGACTTAAGCGCGGGACGCATCCTCGGCTCCGTGGTTGATTTCGCCATTTCCGGCGACGGACGGGTGACCCAATTGGGCATCTTGCCGCTGGAGTGGTACCTAGGCGGCAAGGGCATCGAACCGGAGCATATCACCAACATTAACTCCGATCGCGTCTGCATCGCTAGCGCCGAATCCCTGGCTGATTTCGCCCCGGACGGCACCGCCTCGTTCTCCGCTGTGCATGGCGCGCGCTTCCTAGGCAAGCCCGTGCTTCAGCACGACGGTGAAGTACTTGGGGAATTGGCGGATTTCTGGTTTAGCGTGGCTGAAGGGCGGATTTGCGACCTGGTTGTTATCGGCGCGGACGACAAGCGGGTCAAAGTGCCGGTCGAAACCATTAAAACCATCGGCGAGGACTACATTGTGATCGAGCGCGCCCAGGTTGCCCAGGAACCGCAGGCCCAGCCGGAACCATTGCCGGGAAAAGCTAGGGCCGCCGGGGCCCGCGAGCCAGCGCCTGCCGCCGTTGTGGCGCAGCCAGTGCCCGCCGCCCCTGTGAAGGCGGCCGAACCCTTAAGAGCAACTGAAGCAGGTGATCACGCGGCAGAACATGCACTGCCAACGCTAGCAGTTCCATCGCCGGTGGCTGCGCCTGCCGCGCCGGAATCTACGGTGAAGGTCCCGCCGGAGTTGGAGGCGGATCCCCCGCCAGCTCCGCCGAAAGCGGGCCAGCCTCTGCCCGAACCGTCACGCAGTGAGGAAAAGCAGGCGTTGTTCGGCGCGAAGAAAACCGAAACGAGCCTCAGTAAGTTCGATCAGAAGAAGTGCGATTTCCTTCGCGGGCGCCCGGCGCATCGTGAGATCAAAAACACAGCCGGCGAGGTCTTGGCCGCTAAGGGCGACAAGCTGGATGATGACGCGTTGCAGCGCATCATCGAAGCCGGGATGCTGGCCGACGTGTTCATCGAGATGACGGTGAACAAGTAACCGCCGGCGGAGCCGCGCGAAGGATGAGGATTTACCCGCCTGGCTCGTACGGCATGGCCAGGCGCTGATGCCCAATCGCCGCGCCACCTCTATAATCAGTCTATGGCTGGATTATCTTACCTTGATGTCCAACGCCTGCCCGGCGGTGTGTTCATGGGCGGCATCCTGACTGTCAACGAGCTGGGCCTGCCTACCGAGTTCATATACAGCGATCCGGTGGTGCCAGACCAATTGCAGGTAACGCTCTACGGCACGACGTTGGGCCGATATGTAATGGTGGACGTCGTCGGCAAAGGGCTGGTGGATGCCAGCCAGGCGCGCGGAGTGCCGGTGATTGTCGGTCACGGGGATATGCTCGCGCTGGCGACGCGCGTCAAACGTCCATTGTGCCACCTGCTCCAGTCCAACCAGCGCCCGCTCGGCGAGGTGGGTGCGATTCGGGAGAGCAGCCGCGAGGAATTCCAGGTGCAGCTCTCGGAGGTGCAAAGCCCGTGGCACTTCCGGATCTACGACCGCGCCAACTTCGTGCCCGAAGCACAGATCTCGACTTTTATCGAATGTGCCGCGCGATTCGACCTGCTTGAACCATTGATGCGCGTTAAACGTACACTGGAGCTGATCAAGGATGACGGCGGTAAATAACGTGAATCAGGATGACGGCATCTTTGAGCCTGAGGACGGCGTGGAGCGCAACGTTCCTAGCGCGAGCGGCCTGGATGAGAGGCAAATCCACCCCGATGATATCGCCAAGCTGCAAGCGCTGTTCAAACCGCGCCAGCTCGCGCCGGGCCTGGCCGCGAGATTGCACGCGATTCCCCCGGACGCACCGCCGCGAGGTTCAACTCAAAACTGGACCCATGGTGTGCCGTTGGAATTAACTGCACCGCGCAATCTACGGCTACGCCTCGTACCGATTCCGACCAAGATCACCGTTCGGCGGCATAGCTTTCCCGCGCCGCGGATCAAGCTCAACAAGGATCTCAAAGCAGCGTTGAACTGGCCGGTGCTGCGCCGCCGTCTGCAGGTGGACGATTTAACTCGCCCCGTGCAAAAAGCGTTGTTCGAGGCGATTATTCGCCGCTACGGCGCTGCGGCCAAGGAGATGGAAGCCCGCGCGGTATTCGCGCACATCCCGCCGGAAGCCGCGCAGTCGGTGAAGCTAGGCCCCCAGCTTGAGGCGGCAACTTTCAACTGGCCAGCGCACTTGCCGGTGGCCAAGGCGCAGGCTGGGCACTATCTGGTGGTGCTGGAACAGCCCGATGGTAAAACTCGCAACGTGATTTTTCGTCTAGAGTAAGTTATGCGTAATCTAGTTATCATCGCTTTAACATCGGCGCTGGCCGGCCTGCTGACTGCGTGCCCCCCGGCCGGTAACTCGAGTAGCAGCACCGCTGCCGGCACGGGCCAGAACAGCCAGCAGCCAGCAGCCTCCACGCTCAAGGCCCATGGACTCACGATCTGCCTGGTACGCAGTGACCTAGGTCTTGGCGATGGCAGCTTTGTCCGCGAAGTCGATACCCTGCTCGCAGAGCTGGCCAAGGCTGGAGAAATCACGTACTCGCCTGCCGGTGAAGTCCCGGCGGAGCTGTTAATCGAGGCCAGTGAATTCGATGTGGGTCTGGCGGGAGATGGCTCGGAACCGGGCACGATGGCACGCGAAGCGGCGGTAGCGCTGCTCAACGAGGTGCAGCCGTGCGACTGGCTCGTCTTGAGTGATTCCTACCTGGTTGCGCCTGCGCTGGAGCGGATCGCTGCTGGTGCGCTTAAAGCCGAAGCGCTGATCCTGCTGGACGAGGAAGGCTGGAATGATCTCCCCGCCGCACCGCCCGTACCGGTGATTCGCGCGTGCTATCAAATCAAGGATGTTGCGTTCCTGCTCGGAGTGGCGGCGGCGCAATCCGCGAATAACGGCCAGTTTGTCGCGCTGGCCAACGATGCCGATCCGCAAGCTGCGGACTTCCTGGATGCGGTCGCAGCCGGGGCGAAATATCAGACTAACGGCGCGGTAACACTGACAGCTACGATGAAAATAGATCCG
>CAYXMN010000152.1:0-6660 GCA_964465955.1 uncultured Planctomycetales bacterium | reverse complement strand
CGCCGCTATAAAAGCTCTGGCCTTGGGCCAGACGCGGCTGACCCGTCGCGACCAGCACATCCAGGCCGGCATCATACTCAATCTGGCCCGCGGTGAGGCTGGCTCCGCTGATCCCATCGCTGGCCTTCACCTCCCCGGCGGCAGAGAGCATTTTGGTCTCCAAGTTATAGCGCAACTCTTCGGCGGTAAGGACTAACTGGCGCGGGGTGTAACTGACCTGCGGGCGGCCGGAGGCACTGAGCATATGCGTTGCCAAATCGACCGTCAGTTGGCCGCAGCACAAGGTGGCCTCACCGCTGCTGGCCTGCAAGCCGTCGCTGGCGGTCAGCCGCTGGCGGGTTACATCGAAACTCAGTTGCTGGGCGGACAAGGTGACCTCGGGCTGGCCTGCGGTTGTAAGCTGGGCCCTAATGTTACCGCTAGCCAGGCCCGTTTGGCTGGCGGTGTTGTAGGACAGCTTGTCTGCTGCCAGTTCCAGGTTGCCACTTGATTCGAGGTCGTTGGCGGAAATCTGGGCCCTGCCGATCGCCCGCCAAGTTACTGCGCCGTCGGTGCTGGCAATGCCTGGCGCACTGAAGCGGACGCCGCCGGACTCAACCACCACTCCGCCACCAGCCTGGATCAGTTTCAACAGCTCGGGGGCTAGATCCGGGCTGGGCAGGTATACCTCGCGTGCTAATTCAGCCGCTGTGCCCGATGGATCGCGTTCAAGCTCGCCCGGTTTGGGCGTGGGCAGCTTAATCACGTCGCGCCCGGCCACATCACCGTATTTCAACTGGATGAGTAACTCGCCGGCGGTGATTTGTATCCCTTGGCCGTTGAAGACAACACCATCTTCGTAACGGAACTCGCGATACTCCGGGTGGCTGATGATAGTCAGCGAACCGCCTTCGATGGTGTATTGCTCCTGCTGCGGCGTGATCGGCGCTGGAATGTCCGGCCGTTCGGTCGCGCTGCACAGCAGCACAACACTAGCCAGCAGCATTATTCCGGTTGTAAACCCGCGCCGCATCGCCACACTTTAGCAGACGCGTCATCCCGCCTTGTCAATTTAATCTTGGACTAAATCGTAATTACCTGCCATGCAACCAGAACCCGCGGGTCGTGAATGGTATAATCGGCGCCACAGGGGCCAACATGCCTGATCAAGAAGAACACCCGGGCGCACTGCCGGGGGGAGCCCCACCCGAAGGCGAGCAGCTGCCCAAAGAGCTGCCAATACTCGCTCTCAAAAACGTGGTGGTGTTCCCCAGTGTCGTGCTGCCGATCCATGTGAGCCGCGAGAAGTCGATTGCCGCCATCGAAGCGGTGATTAGCGGAAGGCGGATCATCGGCTTGCTCACGCAAAAAGACGAGTCCATCGACGAGCCGGGAACGGGCGATTTATATACCACCGGCACGATCGGTTTGATCCTGCGCGTGCTCAAGCTGCCGGAAGGCGGCGCGCGCATCCTCATCCAAGGCGTCTCGCGCTTTAAGGCGTTGCGCTGGCTCGCCGATGAGCCGTATTTCAAGGCTGAAGTGGAAAGCCTGCCCGAGCCGCTGGCTGAAGGCGTGCAAGTCCAGGCGATGATGCGTTCGGTCAACGAGCAATTCAAGCAGTACGTCAATGTGGGCAAGAACCTGCCCTCGGAAATCCTCGTCGCCGCCAATAACATCAAAGAGCCGGGCAAGCTGGCTGACTTGGTGGCGGCAAACATCGCGATCAGCGATGAGCAGCGCCAACAGGTGCTGGAATTGATCAGCCCGCTCGAGCGGTTGCACAAGGTCCATGAACTGCTGACCACGGAAATCCAGCTGCTCAATATGAGCTCAAAGATTCAAAGCCAGGTGCAGGAAGAAGTCGGTAAGAACCAGCGCGAATACTTCCTGCGCGAGCAGTTGAAAGCCATCCAGCGGGAACTGGGCGAGGCTGATCCAAAAGAACAGGAACAACAGGAATATAGCAAAAAGATCGAGGCCGCCGGATTACCGAATGACGTGAAGACCAAAGCGCTGGAAGAACTCAAGCGCCTCGAACGGATGCATCCTGAAAGTGCCGAATCCGGCGTGATCCGCACCTACCTCGACACCTTGTGTGATCTGCCTTGGTCCATCGCCAGTGCTGATGAGATCAGCATCGATCGCGCACGCAAGATTCTCGACGAAGACCACTACGGCCTGGAGGAAATCAAACAGCGGCTGCTGGAGTTCCTCGGCGTGCACAAGCTGAAAAAGAGCGTCCGCGGGCCAATCTTATGCCTGGTCGGCCCGCCGGGCGTGGGCAAAACCAGCCTGGGCCGGAGCGTGGCCCGGGCGATGGGGCGCAAGTTCGTGCGCATGAGCCTGGGCGGGGTGCGCGACGAGGCGGAAATCCGCGGACACCGGCGCACCTATGTCGGCGCGATGCCGGGGCGCATCATCCAGGGCATCCGCTCCGCAGCTAGCAACAACCCCGTGTTCATGCTTGACGAGATCGACAAACTTGGCGCGGATACTTTCCGCGGTGACCCGTCCAGCGCGTTGTTAGAGGCGCTCGATCCTGAACAGAACTACGCCTTCAGCGATCACTACCTCGAAGTCCCGTTTGATTTAAGCAATGTGCTGTTCATCGCCACGGCGAACATGATGGACACCATCCGCCGCACTGCGCGACCGGATGGAGGTCATCCGCCTCGCGGGTTACACCGAGCTGGAGAAAGTACGCATCGTCCAGCGGTTCCTGCTGCCCAAGCAGTTGGAGAACCATGGACTGAGCAAGAGCTCTCTCACCATTACGCCAACCATGATCAAGGAGCTCACCTTAGGCTACACCCGCGAAGCCGGCGTGCGTAACTGCGAGCGCGAGATCGCGAAAATCTGCCGCAAGGTTGCGCTGCTAATCGCCGAGGGCAAGCTAACCCGCCTCGCGCTTAAATCTACGGATCAGCTCAAGGAATACCTGGGCACAGCGCGTTTCGATTATAGCGAAATCGAACGCCAGGATGCGATTGGCGTTGTCACAGGCGTGGTCTGGACCAGCGTCGGTGGCGATGTGCAAACCATTGAGGCCTCTTTTATGCCCGGCAAGGGAGACTTAATTCTCACCGGCCAACTCGGTGACGTGATGAAAGAAAGTTGCAAGGCTGCGCTGACATACTGCCGCAGCAATTCAGCAGCCCTAGGCATTGATAACGCCTTGTTTTCCGAGCGGGATGTGCACCTGCATTTCCCGGCCGGGGCGATTCCGAAAGATGGGCCGTCGGCGGGTATTACAATAGCGACGGCGATCATTAGTTTGTTCACCCAGCGCAAAGTGAAAAGCAGCATCGCCATGACCGGCGAGATCACGCTGAAGGGGCGCGCATTGCCGGTCGGCGGGCTGAAAGAGAAGATGCTGGGCGCCAAGCGTGCCGGTGTGCGGCGTATCCTCGTCCCCAAGGACAACGCCAAGGATATTGCGGACATCCCCGAGGAAATTCGCCAAGGGATGGAAGTGATTTACGTCGCGCATCTGGACGATGTGCTCAAGCATGTCTTCCCCGCCAGGACCACGCCGGCCAAGCGCGCGGCGACGGCGAAACCAGTGGCGGCCGCCAATCCGGCTCAGCCCGCTGGGCGCAGGGTGAAACGCTAGAGCCCGCGCCGCTAAGCATAGCGGAATCAACTTTAAGCGAGTTTGCAGTGGAAGAGCCTAGAAACAACAAAGGCCGCCGCCGTTCGCGGCGCGGCAAAAGCACTTCGCCGCAGGGTCCGTCGCCCAACGCCGCTCCCAGCGCACAACCTGGCCGCAGCGCCGCCCCGCGAGGGCGCGCCACCCCAGGTCGCGGCGGACCCCCCCGGCCCAGTGGCCGCAAAGGCGCGCCTGCCAACGGCGCCGGAGCGGCTGTCGGTTCGCCGCGGTCCGTGCCGCTCGGGCAGTTGCCGGGGAATCTCATCTACGGCTTGCACGCCGTCGGCATCGCGCTTGATCAGCAACTGCTCAAAGTGATGTTCTTCGACCAAAGCCGCATGAATGAGCGCATCCAGCACATGCACGCCCAAGCCGCCGGCCAGGGCGTGGAGCTGCGTCCGCTGCAAAAGCAAGGCTGGAGCCGTGTGTTGCCCGGTGATTTGCACCAGGGGATCGCCGGTATCCTGCATGAAATCCCGCCGGTGTTTCTGGAAGATGTGGTGGGCGAGGCAGGCGATGACAGCGCCATTTTGATCCTCGACCAAGTCCAGGATCCGCAAAACCTCGGCGCGATCCTGCGCACGGCGGCGGCCTCCGGCGTCGAAGCGGTAGTCCTGCCAAAGGCGGGCGGCTGCCCGGTGACCGCGGCAGTACATCGCGCCAGCGCTGGCTTGAGCCTGCTGGTCAAGATCGTCGAAGACGAGAACCTGGCGCGCGCGGTGGATTTCCTCAAGGACCACGGCTACTGGGTCGTCGGCTGCGATAGCGAAGGCGGCGAGGATGCAACTGTGTTCGAGTTCCCCCGTAAACGCGCGATCGTGATGGGCAACGAAGCTGAGGGGATGCGGAGATTAGTGCGCGAAAGCTGCGATTACCTGGTGCGCATCCCGATGGCGCCCGGCGTGGAGTCGCTGAATGTCTCAGTCGCCACCGCGGTTGTCCTCTACCTGGCGAAGGCTGATTTAGCACGCGCCGATTTGGAGAATGCTCAGCACCAGCCAGTTGAGTCATAGGCTAGTCTGCAATTGAGACTACCTGCCTGCTGATGCGGAACCAAGAGGTATCATGTTTACATGAAACCCGTGGGAGACGGCGCGATGTCGATACGGTCTAGCCTCATCACTCTGCTCTTATTGCTAACTACCGCGTGCGGATCTTCGAATGCTTCAATGCCAGGCGGAGTAGCGACTGCCGGACTGCCAAGCCTAGCGGTCCTGGATTCCCTACGCGGCTCTAGCGTTGTGCTGGATGAGGCAATCGACCTGAGCACCGCAATCGCTTTCCACAACGCGGTTTACAACGCGGAGTTGTTCATGGTGCAGTTCACCGCGCCGGCGGATGATATCGCCTACGCGATTTACCGCTACACTCCTGGCACACCGCTGCCCGAAGGATTCGTCGCCGGCGGGGATGAAACACTTTGGCTATTAGGCGCGGATTATGACGCGGCGGCCAACCACTGGATTACCTCGGGCCCGTTCACGGCGGGTACAGCGCAGGTTGATCCCAGCGAATACGGGAAGCCGACCAGTCCAGGCGGATTCTACTATCTGGCCGTGGTTTGCCCGCCAGGATTAAGCGGTGAGCTGGAGATGCTCGCCGCCTTGACCGACATTCCTGATCCGTTCAATCTGGAGGTCACCCATCCGACCGGTGCTCCAGCAATAATGTTGACCTGGACCGGTGCTTTGGCCGACAACTTCCTGATCTATCGCAGCACGCTGGCGGACGACTCCCAGCCTTACCTGGTGGATACCGTGGCGGATACTCCAACCGGGAATACCTGGTTTGATATGGTGCCGCCGGATCCGGCCAATCCCTCCCAGTGGCTCGCCGCGAATAACGACAACGGCACTGCAGCCGATACCAGTGATGATTTCCCCTTCATCGCGCCGGGCATCACCTACCACTACTACATCATCGCCGAAGGCGGGGAGTTTGACGGCATACGAAGCGATACCGGGTTCGCGCTCGTTCCCTGGGACAGCAGGCGGACTGAACGGCGCGATTTGCCATCCAGCCTCGATCGGGTGCAGGTGTTCGCCGACCAGCTTTTGCCGAACAACATGAGCGCTGCCCAGGTGCAATGGTGCGCGGAGAACCTGTGCGGCACCCAGAAGATTTTCAAATGGCAGGCGGCGGACTTCCGCCAATACAACCCAGACTTTATTGTGCTGGGCTACCACCTCGGCGTCGGCGCCGGTGCAATCGGCAACGTTTGCGGCGGACCCACGGCGGGCAGCGGCTGGGATGACGATGCGGATTGGCCGTATACGGACCGGCATGACGCTTGGTTCACGACCTTGCCGGGATCCGCCCAGCCCGGCGGCCGCATCCTGCAGCAAGACTGGAACTGGTACCTGGCTGATCCCAGTTCGGACTGGCAGGAGTACCTCGCGGATAACTTGTTGCAGATGCTAGGTGAGGATCATTTCGATGGTTGGTTCGTGGACAGCTGCTCCGAGCCGTGGAATACCGATCCGGCGCAATGGTGGCCAGACGGCGAGACGATGTTCGGCTGGTACACGCCGCGCCTAACAGAAATGCTTGAAACCGTCACGACGACATCCCACGCCCATCCGCTCTCGCCGTACATCATCCCCAACGCCGGGCAGTACGTTACGACCATCAGCGATATCAAATATTACGGCGACGACTGGGCCTGCGACGGCATCATGATCGAGGGCTACGGCCGCTGGTCGCCCAGCAGCCACTTCAGCAAGGAGGACTGGCTGCTGGAGCTCAACCGCGTGATCGACCACGAGCAGCACGGCCTGGCCGTGATCATGCAAGCTGGCATCGACATCGATGACACCGATGACCGCATCTTCATGCTGGCGACGTACCTGCTCGTGCGCGGCGAGCATACGTACATCAACTGGCTAGGCGACGGCCAGAATGGCAGCATCGGCCAGTGGTACCCGGAGTGGGACTTGGAGGCGGGCATCATGCCGTTCGGCGCGCCTTCATCCCCGCACAATCCGTTGCCCGCGAACATGGCCGCGCTCTATGAAGGCGGCCTTTATCAG
>CAYXMN010000151.1:0-6674 GCA_964465955.1 uncultured Planctomycetales bacterium | reverse complement strand
GCTGAGGTTGCCGACGTAGAAGTTCTGGTAATGACCAGTCGTGCCGGCGGAAGAAACCTCAAAATCGCTCGCCTCGCCCGCCGGAGCGATGAGGATGTTGTATGCGGGGGTGCTTTCGCTATTCGGCAGCGCTTCCACCACGCGGTTGAACGCGCGCCAGAACATACCGTTAACTTCATACGCGATTTGGTCACAATCGGCGCCGCTGTTGCGGCCACCGCCGAAGTCGGAACGGTAAGACAGCTCAGCGAAGTCCGCGGTGGAATTCTCGAAATCCAACGGATTGGCTTCTTCGCTAGAGGAGAAGAGCTGGTACACGCAGGACAATGCGTCATTACCGGTACCGCCTGCATTGTTGTTGAACCAGTTCGGGGTAGCCAAACCTTCTAGCACGTAGCTAATACGCTGCGGAGGTCCGAAGTAATCCTTATCGCAGATCGCGTCGTCGCTACCGTGGTCCCGGCTGGTGTAGTCGTTGCCCCAGTCCACGTTACATCCGAAACCCGGAGTCTCGTTGATTGGGCAATCGAACTCACCCTGCTGGACGGACATGCCAGGTTCGAATCCATCGTTGTCATTCCAGCTGGCGGACTTGCCAGTCTGAATCCCGCGCGGGACAATGGTTTCGCCCTTGGCCAGATAGTCTTCAAGCGCCTGCTCCAACAATTCGTCAGACGGCGCCATGATCGGGGTCTCTTCACGCGGTTCGATGAAAGGCTGATTCCAGCCTGGATCACTTAACAGTTCCTGCTGCCATTGCGGAAGGGTGCCAATCTCCTCCTCGGTAATCAGGACGCCGGCCGACTTCACTGCTGCACTAGCGGAAGAACCGGAGGCATCGCCCGAGGGGGTAACGTTTAAGCTACCACCGCCGTTGCCGCATGCAAGAGCTGCCACCGCTACTGCGAGAATCAGCAATAAACCGCCAATTCTCACATACCAGTTCGCAACACTCTTCATACAAACTCCTTTCGAAGAATAAAACATGAGTAGAAACCAGCAGCGATCGCCACCACTGGTAGACACTTTACGGGGATAAGTATGAATTAGAACGCAAGGACGCACGTTTCCGTCCAAGCACCAGTTTGCCCGCGTTCCAGCGCTTCACCTCCTTACATCAATATATAGATATAAGTACTCCCGGCAGTTTCGTGGTTAACAGATTATAACACAGTTAAACCAAGGGAGTTAGATTACTTCGCATTTTGGCCGCATCGCTAGAACCGAATACAACCTTACATAAGTATAGCATTAATGTCTGCCGATGATCCGCCAGCCTTCCGCGGAGGTGACTTTTATCTCCGAGAATTCCCCGGGCAACAACTTCTCCCGGCTCGCAATTTCCACGATGCCGTCGATCTCGTAGGCATCCTGCCAGCGCCTGCCCTGAGCCAACCAGCCGCGGCTGCGCCTATCCCGCCGAACTGAGTCCACCAGCACCGGAAGGTTCTGATTCACCAAGGACTGGTGGCGGGCTTGCGCCAGTTTCTCAGCGATCTCCAGCAGTTCGAGCCGGCGCTGTTGCGCAACTGCGCTTGGCACTTTAGGGCCAAGCACTGAGCTTGCCATCTGGGGCAGCTCGCTGTAGCAAAACACCCCGAGCCTATCCACCGCACCGGCAGCCACCCAATCGCGCAACTCGGCGAAGTCCGCATCGGTTTCGCCGGGATAGCCGACGATGATGCTGGTCCGCACCACCGCCTGCGGGCATGCCGCCCGCACCCGATCCAGCAACGACTCCACCTCGCCGAGCGAGCCGCCGCGGCCCATCGCTTTGAGCACAGGCGTGCTGACATGCTGGAGCGGAATGTCAAAATATGGCAACAACCTAGGTCCCAGCGCCGTCCATTTGCTCAGCAGCTCATTCGTGAGACAATTCGGGTATAGGTACATTACTCGCAACCAAAATGCGCCAGGCAGTTCGCACAGCGCTTGCAGCAAATCAGGCAAGCTGGAACCGATGTCGCGGCCGTAATAGGAGCAATCCTGGCTGACCAGCGAAAGCTCGCATACGCCGCGTTTAAGCAGGGCTTTGGCCTCGGAGACTATATCCGGAATACTTCTTGACCGGTATTCACCCCTAAGCTGCGGGATGATGCAGAATCTGCACCTATGATTGCAGCCGTCCGCGATGCGCAGATAGGCGAGGGACGGCGGCGTGGATAACGTGCGGCCGTCCGCCGCGCTGTTTAAAAATGTGGGTAATGGTGCTTCAGCAGGGACAATATGCTCAATCGAAGCATCCGCGCCTAGCAATTCCAGTAACACTTCCGCGATCTCACGCGGTTGATCGGGCGTCAGCCAGGCATCAACTTCGGGAAAGCGTACCGGCCCCTGCTCCTTCAGATGCTGCGGCAGGCAGCCGGTAACCGCCACCACCCGCACCCGGCCGTGGCGTTTATGCCGCAACGCTGCGTGAATCTCACACTCCGCCTCGTCGATGGCCGGCTGGATGAAACTACAGGTGTTAATCACCACCGCGTCGGCATCCTCAAGACGCGTCACCACGCGCAACCCGGCGCTACTGGCGCGGGACAGCATGATCTCGCAGTCGACCTGGTTCTTCGGGCAGCCTAAGCTGATGAAACCGACGGTGTAGGATGCGCTCATCGGAAACTAATATAGCTGGCGGCTGCCTTCCTTAACCGCGCAAGCTGCCGGCGATTATCGCTAGCGCCAGCAGCGCCAGCAGGATCAACACGATCCTGCGGAACAAACCTTCGCTAAGCCGCCGGGCTACCAGCATCCCGCCGTAGGTGCCCAGCACTACCCCTGGGACAAATCCCAGCGCATTGAGCCAGATTTGCGGCGTCATCAGCCCAATCGCACCGAAGACTCCGATGCCGGCCAGATTGAGCGTCGCGAATACGAACACCAAGTTCGCGCGAAAGACCTGCTTGTCCTCGCCCCGGTTGGCAAGCAGCAGAATCACCGGCGGGCCGGACAAGCTGGTGGCGCCGCCCATCAGCCCGGCGAGGAACCCGGCCAGCGCTTGCACCCCCCAATGCTCCTTGAGTTTGAGGCGCCAGCCGACCAGCAGCGGCAGCGCCAGCGCCAGCACGATGAGCCCCACCGCCAGCTTGAAAGATGGCGCGTTTAACCGGGTCAGGAGGAACGCGCCCAGCGGCAAGCCGATCACCCCCGCCAGCCCTAAGGGCAGCGCCAGCCGCGGCCGGACTGCGGCATGTATCTCAGCCAGCATCATCAAGTTGTTAGTAAGCATCAGCACCGCGATGGTGGGGGGGATCTGGTCGTAGGGCACGAAAAACACGAGCAAGGGCACGGCGACGAGTGCGCTGCCAAAGCCGGTTATGCCCTGCACTCCTGCAGCCAGCAGCATCGTCAGCGCGCCGAAGACGTAATACACGGGAAGGGATTGTAGCTTAGATGTGGTGGCCAGCCCTCCGGCAGGCGAACGCCTGCCGGGGGCTGCTGTTTCTTTGGCCGCCGTTCAAGCATACCCCGCAGGGTATCAACTTGTTTTACCCGCCCCAAAAATAGGCGAGATACGCCGCATCAAGTTCCGTGATTAAACCGTCGCCGTCTGTGTCTAGCAACGGATCAAAGCCCACCTCGCCTTCCGCCAAGCCGATGCCTTGCGCCAAGGCCGCCAGGTCGTCCTCGCCGACGACCCCATCGCCGTTGCAGTCGCCGCGCTTGTTATACAGCAGTAGTGGAACCACCAGCGGCTCGCCGGCCGTGCCCGCTGCATCCGCATATTCCACAATCAGCGCCGCCTCCTGGTTGGGCAAGTCCACCGGGACGGCCAGCGAGTAGCGGAAGAAAGTCGAAGTAACATCACCGCTGGAAATGTCTTCCGGACCCGCTTCTCCTACCGGGGCCAGATCCAGCGTATAACTGGCGCGCGCCACGTTCTGCGTGGAATACAGCCCGAGCTCCAATGTGGTGAGTTCCGGCACCAGGCCGATTTCAGTATGAGCCTCGATCACCTGGTCGAGCACATGCGGCAACCCATCGTTGATGGAATTGTATAAACCCACGCTGTCGATCCACCAGACCGCGGGCTGTCCGGCTTCCTCGCCCGCCACTTCGCCGTCACTCTCAAACAGCCAGATGAGGTTGACAACCTGTCCCTTGAACTGCGAAAGGTTGATCTCCTCGGCCTGCCAATCCTCCTCGTAGCCGCTGAAATAGATCGGCGCGCCTTCGTTATTAGTCACCGGGACGAGCTGCGACCCATCGCTCGTCGCGTACAGGCAGCCGCGGTCATAGCCTTGGCCGCCATCCTCCATGTTGTAATGATGCTGGAAGGTGAGCACCGGCAAGGTGGCTTGGGTCAGGTCTACCTTGCGCGACACCAGGGCGTCCAATTCGTAGCCACCATATGAGTCCGCGATACCGCAGTAAGTGCAGCGGCTCCCATCCGCCCCGCCGTCTAAGCGCGGCGACCACTGGCCCAGTCCGTTGGCGGCAACCTCCTCCGCCGTCCAGTTTTCCGCCGGCGCGGTTTTCACCGTCGCCAACAGTTCAGGCGTGAGGGTTTTCCAGTCGATGCCCATCAGCGCCTTCGTCGCTGAATCCTCGAAATCATCCTGGATTGGGAATAGGCCCGCGGTGTTATCCACCAGCAAGTCCAAGGAAGTAAAAGTACGCTGGCCGCCGCGCACGGTGGCGAAATCAACGGTTGCCATGCCGAAGTTGATCGACGACGTGTTGCAGGCGAAGATGTACGGCGCGACCGTCTTGGTCTCCACCAGCACGTCATCGAGATACAACTCCACGGCATCCGGCCGGCCGGTGACATCTGGCTCGAAGTACACCACTCCGCTGTGCACAAGCTGCTGCAGCTTAGGCGGCTTAATACTCAGCTCCTCGATCGTGTCCAGCGCCGCCGGGATATCCAGGCGGCCGACCGGATTCGTGCTGGAAAAGCCGGTGGTCGGCACAGTATTCTCCACCAACCGCGAACGCACTTCCGCCAGGCTGAGCTGCGGGCTGTAGCTCCACAGCAGGCCCGCCGCCGCCGCGACAATCGGCGCGGCATAACTCGTCCCGGCGCCGTAAGGCTCGTAATCGTCGTCGAATTCATTCAGGCTGCTTTTCAGCCACTCGCCGGGGGCGGCAATATCGACATAGTCGCCATAGTTTGAGAACGAACTGCGCGCGTCACTCGCCTTGGATGCCCCGACGCACAGGCAATGTTCGTATGCCGCGGGATAGGCCGCCGCCGCCGTGTTTTCATTACCCGCCGCCACCACCAGCAGCACCCCGTTGGTATAAGCCGTCTCGACCATGCTTTGCATGGTCGCGGAGCCGGACGGCCCGCCCCAGCTAAGGTTAATCACCTTGGCTCCCAGTTCCACCGCCAGGGAGATGCCCATCGCCATCAGGTAATCACTGGTCGTGCCGGTGTTGGCAATCTTGATCGGAATGATTTCACACCCCGGCGCCACACCGGTAATCGACCGCCCGTTGTCCTGCTCCGCGCCGATGATGCCGGCGATAAACGAGCCGTGGCCCACGTTGTCTTCCACGGTGTTGTCAGCGTTGACCACGTCCAAGTTCTCGTCCGGAAACGCATCAAGCGGGTTGAGCACGCTGGAGCGCAACTCCTCATGGCTGACGCGCACCCCGGTGTCGCACACCGCGATGCGCACCGTGGGGATGCCCTTGGTCCGGTCCCAGGCCGCCTCGCAGCCGATGCGTTTCTGGCCCCACTGGTAGCCGCCATCAATGTAACTGGCAACGAAATCTGGGTCGTTAGGTGTGTAGGCCGCGTGGCAGTACCGTGCGTACTCCACCGCGGTGATTTCTCCGCCCAGGTTAGCGAGAATCGCTTGCCGCGCCTGCTCAGGGTCCGCTCCTGCCGGCACGCGGAACGCCGCCATGCGCATACCGTCGATATATGCCTGGCGTTCGATTTCGAGGCCAGCCACCGCCGCGGCGGCATCCGTCAGCTTTTCATACTGCGTGTACTTGCGCACGATCTTGAACGGCTGCTCGCTGGCGCGCTTGCCCGGTGGCGGAGCCAGGCTCGCCAGTTTGGCCGGGACGCGCGCGCCGTCCGCGTAGTGCACCACCAGAACTGCCGGATCATAGTCCGTCCCCGGTGCGCCTAGCGCTGACGGCGCAGTCCGGCTCGCGTCAAGGCTCACCGGCGCGCTCGCGCCGCGTCCGCACGCTGCCAGTGCTACAAGCAAAATCAGGATGATTCCAAGCGCACAGCTTCGTTGCACCGTTATCTCCCAGGAAAAGCTCAACTCTTGGAGTATAGGTAAATGGTGTTGCGCCTGGGTTAAAGCTTGATACAATACGGGCCCATGAATCCAGATTTCACCAACACCCCGCTACGCACGCGCTTCGCCCCGTCGCCGACGGGCTACCTGCACACCGGCGGCGCGCGCACCGCGCTGTATAGCTGGCTGGCGGCCAAGCAGACCGGCGGCCAGTTCGTCCTGCGCATCGAGGACACCGACGAGCAGCGCAGCACCGAGGAATCCACCCGCGCGATCCTCGACGGCATGAGCTGGCTCGGGCTGGCCTGGGACGAGGGCCCGGACCCCGACCCCGCTAAGTTCGGCGAGAGCTACGGCCCGGCGGGAGCGTATTTCCAGAGCCAGCGCGCGGCGCGCCACCTCGAACTGCTCGACGGCTTGCTCAAAAGCGGCAAGGCGTTCTATTGCCCGGCGACAGCGGAGGAGATGACGGGGCCG
>CAYXMN010000150.1:0-6766 GCA_964465955.1 uncultured Planctomycetales bacterium | reverse complement strand
ATTAGCCCAGTTATTGACCGCCGCCGCTGAAACCACAGACCTGCCGGTGCTGCTGTTACCCTTGCATCCCGCGCATGACACGCATTTTGCTAAAGCGGCCGCCGCACAAGCACAAGGCGCAAGCATACTGCCCCTTGTGTCGGAGCAGCGGCACGCGGCAACGGCGATCTGGACCGCGATCGGCCGGGCACGGCTGGTGATCAGCTACCGCCTGCATGGCATCATCGCTGCGGCGGCGCACGGCGTGCCGGCGCTGGGCGTGGCGTATGATCCAAAGGTTGAAAGCTGCTGCCAGGGACTCGGCTTACCATACTGCTTCCCGGCAACAGTGCATGAACAGACTGTGTTGGAGGACGTCGCGAGATTGTGGGCCAACCTCGCCGAGGCCCGTAGCGTACTTAGTGAGCGGGGTGCGCAGCAACTAGCTAAACTCGCCGGCGCCGAACAGCGGTACAAGGAGTTATGGGAACAAGATTGCGGATGACCTGGACAACTTTCCGGTTGCTGGCGGTTAGCGCTCTAGCGCTCGCGTGCTGGCTGGCGTCCCTGCCGGCCGCCGGGCAGTCGGTCAGCATCATCGCGCGCTTCGCTCCGGAAGCGGGCAACATCACCGACGCGGTGTTGCTCGACAATGGCCGCGTCGCGCTGTTCTATCCCGATAAGGGCCGCATCGCGGAGTATACCCTTGAAGGAGTGCTGCACCATCACATCGTGCACGAGGGGGGCGAGCAGCGCGTCTTCCAGCCCGTCTGCGGGGTCGCCGCCGGCGGCGGCAACATTATGGTGTTCGATGCCGCCTCACTGAACCTGTACCGCGTCGAACTGGACGGCAATATCGGCAAATCTGTCAAACTGGCCTACCCGTCCGGCAACGGTGCGATTGCCCTATCGCAGCTCAGCGGCTTGAGCCTGGACAGCCAGGGCCGCATCTGGGCCATGCTCACCGCTGCGGGCAAGCTAGCTTGTTTCAACCGCGACGGCGAGTTCACCGAAGAACTCGACCTTAGGCAGCAACTGCCATATTCCCCAGCGTGCTACACGCGCTCGGCTTGGCTTCGGGACGGCACTCTGTTCCTGCTTGATTTCAGCCAAGGCGCGATTCTGTATCGCAAGCCCAGTGAAGCATCATTCCGCCGGGTGCGCCTCGACGCCCCCGAAGGCGTGGATGCGGCGCCGGTGCTGCAGGACTTCGCGGCGGATGACCGCGGCAATATTCTGGCGGTCACGACTGCCAGCTCCCAGCCGGTGATGCTGCTCACGCCGAGCGCAACAGGCTATACCGCGCACCGGCTCAATGTACCGCTGCCGACGGGCGGCAACCGCTTGGCTTGCCGCTGGTCAAACGGTAGATTTATTGTATGGTTGCGAGACCAACCCTTGGTATGCATATTAGAACTTTCCTAAGCTTAGTGTGCCTTTTGCTGGGCCTGACCGCCTGCGGGGGCGGGGGCGGCGGCCAGCCCAACCCGCCAGGGAACAAGTACACCTTGTCCGGCACCGTGCGCAATGCCGCCAATGCCGCCATCGCGGGGGCGCAGGTGCTGCTGGGCCAAAGCGCGGCGGTGACCGACAACAGCGGCACATTCAGGTTCGACAGCCTGCCCGCGGGTTTCTACCTAGCGAGCGTGCAAGATGCTGAAGGCAACTTTGCCTGTAAACAGTTACAGCTCAGCGCATCGAGCACATCCTTCGACTTTACGCTGCCGGTGACCACATCCGGTTTCGAGGTTGTAGCGGTCTCGCCGCCGCTCAACAGCACGTCGGCGGGGTTGAACAGCGACTTCCGTATCGAGTTCAGCCAGCCTCTCGACCAATCCAGCATCGGGGATGCCGCAGACTGGTTCAGCCCTAGCTTAGGCAATGTAAGCGCCAGTACTAACGGCGCCGGCACCGTGCTTGTGCTCGACCCGGAGTTGCAGCTGCCGTTAAACCAACAAATCACGGTGGAAATACCCGCGGCGGCGGCCAGCACAGCCGGTGTAAGCCTGAGCCACGTAGTGCGCTGGCGCTGCACCACTGAGGCGACCGATACTGCCGCCCCCCAGCTGATTACTACTACTCCTCTTGCCGGCGAGACAGCGCATCCGCCAAACCTCAGTGCGGTGTTTGAGTTCAACGAAGCGTTAGAAAACAACCCGCTGCCATCCATCAGCGTGGAACCGAGCACAGAGATGACCGCGACTGTGTCCGGGCGGTACCTCTATGTCCAACCGGCAGGCGGCTGGCAGACTCTCACCGCCTATACGCTATCCATCAGCGATATAGCCGATGGAGCAGGCAATGTGCTGGGCACGTCGCTGGGACTGTCGTTTACCACCAGCGATCAAGCCGCTCCAGCGTACGATGTCGAACCTGCTTGGAATCGTGTGGACAACACCATCGTGTTCGCTTCGGACCGCTACGGCAGTTATGACATTTACAAAGTAGCACTGGACGGAAATGAGCTGGTGCGGCTCACGGCCTTGCCGGGTGACGAGCGCCATCCCTCCGTCAGCCGTGATGGCCAGCGGCTAGTTTTCCAGTATCGCGCCCCAGGCGGTAAATGGCATATCTACTCGCAACGCATTGATGGCGAAGGTGAAGCGAACCAGCTCACCGCTGGCGATTATAATGACCAACAGCCTGTGTTTTCCTACACGATTTCCGACAAAATCGCCTTCAGTAGCGACCGCGTTGAACCCAGCGGCATTTTCATGATGAACAGCGATGGTTCGAACCTGCTGGAAATTGACATGCAGTTCGGCTCAGAGCAAACCTCCCCTGCGTTCCATCCGCTGCTCGATACGCAAATGCTATTCATCAGCAATCGTTCCGGCAGCCGGGATGTCTGGCGCAAAACCATCAGTGCGATCGACGGTTCGACGATCAACCTGAACCTGACGGGCGACTATCTCAGCCAAGAGTCTACGCCTGCCTTTAGTCCTGATGCCGGCTATGTCTTGTTTGTCAGTGACTATTCGGGGGTGGACGAATTATGGGTAGCCGATGCCGACGGCGCGTTCCCGCGGCAACTCACTTTTTTTGAGAGCGATGTGGCAGATCCTGCGCTCAACCCATCGGCGGGCTCGACCGAGTGCATCATCTCACTGCCGCAAAGCGGCGGCGGGCGTGGGCTGGCCGTGGTCGATTCCGTCAGCGGTAGCCTGACAAGCTGGCTAACCGGCGAGGAGGCTCACGATTAGCCCCGCTCATCCAAGTTTAGCCGGCCAGACTGCGCTGCTCGTCTCGGTACATCTCTCTCCGCCGCTCCAGGCGAAAACCCACGCCGGCGATCCCGGCGGCGAGCTGATTGCCAGCTTGAGTGAGCGCTACCAACCGAGCCAGGGCCGCGAAGGGCATACCTACGATTTCATCGAGCTGGCGGTCGCCGCCGGGTTGCTGGTGAAACACACCATCGAACTCACGGTCAAGCGTATTAATCCCAGGTTATTCCTCGGCACCGGCCAGGCGGAGGAAGTGCTCGCCGCCGCGCGGGAATGCGGCGCCGCGCTTGTGGCGCTCAGTGCTCCGCTAAACCCGGTGCACCAGCGGAATTGGGAGGAACTGGGCAAACTGCCGGTGCTCAACCGGTACGATCTGATCTTTTCCATATTCGATCAGAATGCGCATACTGCCGAAGGCAAGCTCCAGGTGGAATTGGCTCGCTTGCGCTATGAACTGCCGCGTATCATTACCAGTTACGAAGCGCTCGATCCGCTAGCTGGCGGCATCGGCACTCTCGGCCCCGGCGAACAAATCACCGAGCGGATCAAGCGCCGCCACCGGCAGCGCATACATGAAATTGAAGAACGCCTGGAGAAACTGCGCCAACAGCGCGCACTCCGGCGCCGCCAGCGCACGAAGAGCGGCATCTTCACCGCTAGCCTCGTAGGTTACACCAATGTCGGCAAAAGTACTTTGCTTAACCGCCTGACCGGCAGCGGCATGCTGGTCGCAGACCAGTACTTCGCTACGCTTGATCCATCCGCGCGCGTACTGCGCCTGCCCGATCCGGGCACTAGCATCCCAAAAGAGATCCTACTCACGGATACCGTGGGTTTTCTGGATGACCTGCCTAAAGAGCTGGTGCAAAGCTTCCGCGCCACGTTGGAAGAGATGGAAGGATCGCACTTGCTGATCCACCTGGCTGACGCCTCGCACCCCCAGGTTGTGCAGCAAATCGAAGCCGTGCGCCTGATTGTGCGCGACATCGGCCTGGCCGATGTGCCAGAACTGGTGGTGTTCAATAAGTGCGATCGCCTACCCGCTGAAGATATTCGCGAGTTGCTGGCGGATTATCCCGGCTCGCTGGCGCTCAGCGCCGCCACCGGCGAAGGAGTGCCAGCGCTGCTGGACGAACTCCGGGCAGTTTCGGCGGACCATGACCCGCGCAGCCCGGCAACAATCCGCCAGCACGAAATCTAGACGAGCTTCAAACCGTCTTCATCTTCACTTTATCAATCTTGGCTATACCGGAGCGGTAATATAAAGATGCATTAACGGCCCGCCATTTCAGCTGGCGGCCACGCAAAGGAGCCCGTGCATGCAACGCATTGTCGCTATTGAAGATGAAGCTGACATCCTGGAAGTTGTTGCTTACAACTTGAAACGGGAAGGCTTTGAGGTTCAATGCATGCGTGACGGTGAAGCAGGCCTGGCCACGATCCGGCGGCGCCAGCCGGACTTGGTGCTGCTGGATCTAATGTTACCGGGGATCGATGGTCTGGAAATCTGCCGGCAGCTAAAAAAGGACCAGTTCAGCAAGGCGATCCCGATTGTGATGCTGACCGCCAAAGGCGAGGAGAGCGATATAGTGCTCGGCCTGGGCATGGGGGCTGACGATTACATCACGAAACCATTCAGCCCCAAAGAGCTGGTTGCGCGCGTGAAGGCCGTGCTGCGCCGCGGGCCGCTCCACGAAGAGCCCGGCGCTGGCCAGCGCCTTGTCTGTGCGGATGTGGTGATTGATCCCACGCGGCATGAGGTAACCGTACGCGGCGAGGCCGTGACTTTTACCGCGACGGAATTCAAACTGCTCCATTTCCTGGCCAGCAACCCCGGCAGGGTTTTTACACGCGAGCAACTAATCAACCGCATCATCGGCGAGGATTCATTAGTGCTTGATCGGAATATAGACGTGCACATTCGTTCTGTACGGAAAAAACTGGACGACAACCGCGAATTGATTGAGACAATCCGTGGCGTCGGATATCGTTTCCGCGACCTGTAGGAACGTCAATGCTCGAAACCCGCTTTTACTGGAAGCTATTCCTAGGCTATGTTCTCCTGATCATTGTGACCGCCATCCTGGTTTCCATCGCAGCCAGCGTGGTGTTGGAACGGGTTTACATCGCGGGGATTAACGGGCGGCTGACGGCGTCAGCGCGGCTGGTAGAAGCTTTCTGCTTGTCCGAAACGGGTCTACGCCCGGCAGCCGAGCTGCAGTACGATGTGCAACACCTTCAGTCTCCTGAGGACACGCGGATCACCATCATCGATCTAGACGGGGTGGTGCAGGCGGATAACTGGGAAAACCCGGCGGTGATGGATAACCATGCCCAGCGCCCTGAAATCCTGGAAGCGCGACAATCCGGATCCGGGATGAGCCGCCGGCGTAGCAATACCATTTCAGATGAGCTGCAGTATTACGCGCTCCGGTTGGATTGCCACGGCCAGCCGGCCGGTTTCGTCCGCATTGCCCTGCGCCTGGATTCGACCACGACATACATCAAGCATTTACGCTATTCCGTTGCAGGCGCGGCTGCTCTTGCCGTACTAGTGGCGCTCATCCTAGGCTTCCTCGTTTCGCGCCAGGTCACCGCGCCGCTCTCGCTGGTGACAAAGGAAATCGAGGCTCTCGCTCACGGCGAAACCACCCAACCGGTTCATACGACAGCGCGCGATGAGATCGGAGCCCTGGCTCGATCCTATAACCGGATGGCCGCAGTTATTGAGCGCCAACTGCATGAACTGGATCAAGACCGCACGCAGCTCCAAGGCATTCTCAGCGGCATGGTGGAGGGTGTGCTGGCCGTGGACACCGAGGAGCGCATCCTGCACATCAACCGCGCCGCCGGGAAGCTGCTGGGCGTTAATCCGGTTACCTGCCTGGCTCAACGCACCTGGGAAGCAATCCGCCTGCCGCACCTCGTGGAGACGGTGAAACGCGTGCTCGAAACCGGGCAGGACACTGTGTCGGAGTTGAAACTGGCCCAGGGAGAAACACAGCGACAGGTCAGCCTAGCGGTCTCAGCCTTACGTGATACCGGAGGTCGGCTAACCGGGGTGGTTGCTGTGATTCACGATTTGACCAAACTGCGCCAACTCGAACAAGTGCGCCAGGAGTTTGTGGCGAATGTCTCGCACGAACTGAAAACACCGTTGACGGCGATTCGCGGCTTGGTTGAAACGATGATTGAGGATACCAGCATGGAGCCCGCGACCCAGGCCCATTTCCTGGTGCGCGTGCGACAGCAAACAGACCGCCTCAGCAAGCTCGTCACAGACCTGCTTTCGTTGTCACGCATCGAATCGACCGGAGGGGAGCTGGAACGACGCGTGATTGATCTACGCCAGCCTGTCCAGGAGGTAGTCAAGCACATGCTGCCCCAAGCCGAAGCTCAGCAGGTTCACCTAACTTGCAGCCTGCCCGAGGGACCGGTACAAACCTGGGCTGATTATGAATCGATTGTCGAAGCCACCAGCAACCTGGTAGACAATGCCATCAAATACACGCCAGCACAGGGCAGGATTGAAGTATCCCTAACTTCCGACGGACGCGAGATCA
>CAYXMN010000149.1:0-6775 GCA_964465955.1 uncultured Planctomycetales bacterium | reverse complement strand
CAAGCATAAGTATGAGGACAAGGACGCACCCGGCCTGTGGGACGAGAAGAGCCGCAAGTATGTGTTCGCCGCGGTACGCAAGGACACCGGCGAACTCGTAGGTTACCTGCGCGAGCGCGAGGACTACAGCAGCGGCATCTTCTGGAGCCACTTCCACATCGCGGACGGGCTGGAAGGCCGCGCGGCGCTGGCGGCGGACCTGCTCCAGGCGTACCACGCTTACAAGCTGAAGTGGCACGACCCGCTGCGCCTGAGTTTCGACATCCTCGGCTGCGAGGAGGAGAAGGCCGCCTGGCTCAGCGCCGCGGGCTTCGAGCTGGAGCTGCGGCGCGAGCGGATGGTGCTGTGGCTAGGCCAGCCGCAAAGCATCTGCACGCACACCTGGCTGAGCGAGCGGCTTAAAAGCGAGCTGGCGAAGCGGGATGCGGTGTAACGGTACTACAGCCGTCCCTGGCTGTAGACCTTCATCGTCTACGGCCACAGCGGGCCGTAGTACCTAAGACTGGCGGGAGATCCGTCATGACAGAGGAATGGCGGCCAGAAACGGCCGCCCTCCGGTAATTCAGGAGATACGACATGTACACGATCTATATCGGCGAGCTAGTGCGGCTCCGCCCCTTCGCCGATGATGCCGAGCATAGCCGCGCCGTCGCGCACGCGATGAGCCAGCCCAACGACCACTGGGGCCCTTGGCACTGGAGCGAGCCCGACCGCAAGGAGGAGTTCAAGCCGGCGGGCATGCTCGATCCGCAGAAGTACAGCCACTTTGCCGTCGAACGCCTCGACACCGGCGAACTTGTTGGCTGGGAGGAGTATGGCCCGATGGAACCAGGCCGGCTCTCGACCTGGCTCGGCACTGACATCCAGCGCCCGCACTGGCACCTTGGCTTCGGCCTCGAAGCGAAGAAGCTGATGCTGTGCTACCTGTTCGAGAACTACCCGCTTCAGACCGTGACTGGCGATACCTGCGGGCACCACGTCCGCGCCCAGCGCGGGCTGCTCGACTGCGGCATGCACTACATCGGCAGCTTGCGGGGCATGCACTACGCGGACGGCGTGCGTTACGACATACTGCAATACCAGGTCTTCCGTGAGGAGTGGCTGGAGCAGGGCTACTGGCGCAAAGTCAATCGAGGCAACTGATGTACACAACTTATGTTGGAGAACATGTCCGGCTGCGGTCCTGGCGTAACCACGCCGAGTTCGACCAGGCCACAGTCCGGACGACACTGGAGCCCAATCCCTGGTGGGGCCCGGAATGGTACACGGGCCGTAGCGAGTATTTCGACGAAGCAGGGCTTTTGCATCCCAGCGGGCACAGCTCGTTCGCCGTGGACACGGCGGACGGAGGTGCCTGGCTGGGCTTCGAAGACTGCGGCGGCTTGGCGCAGACGGGCCTGGACGCCTGGGTCGGCACGTACATCCTGCCGGAGCACCAGGGCCGGGGCTATGGCACTGAGGCGAAGCAGCTCATGCTGTGCTACCTCTTCGAGAACTACCCGCTCCACGTAGTGTGGGCGGACACCGTGTCCACCCACCGCCCGGCGCGGACCAGCATTGAGCGCTGCGGGATGCGCTATGCCGGCTGTATAAGCGGCGTGCTGTTCTCGCAGGGTGTGCGCCAGGACAAGGTGTTCTACCAGATCACCCGCGAGGAGTGGCTGGAGCAGGGCTACTGGCGCATGGTAAAACGAGGGAACTGATGTTTACGACGTATACAGGTGAACGGGTAAGGCTCAGGCCGTGGCGGGATGTGGATGAGCTCAACGCGTATACCTTTGACCAGCAGCTGCCGCCCCCGCCGGTGCTGCGTCCAAGCTGGTACAGCACGGGGCACGAGACTGCGCTGTTCGACAACGGCGGCGGGCTGGATCCGCATGGGATTTGCGCCTTCGCCATTGAGGAGTTGAGCAGCGGGGAGGCCATCGGCTTCGAGGCGTGCTGCTTCCTGTCCCAGGCGCCGCTCGCCGCGGAAGTTGGCACCGGCATCCGGCCGGCCTGGCGCGGACGCGGCTTGGGCGTGGAAGCCAAGCGGCTGGCCTTGTGCTTCCTCTTTGAGAACTTTCCGCTTGAGCGGATCGGCGGCTACACCATGCATACACACCAGCGGTCCCGCCGCGGGCTGGAACTGCTGGGGCTGCATTACGAAGGTACGCTGCGCTGTGCATACTTCAGCGCAGGCCAATGGGTTGATCTTGCTTACTACGTCATCTTCCGCGAACAGTGGGAGGGCATGGCGTACCGGCATCGAGTGAACCGAGGTAACTAATGTACACGACATACACCGGAGAGCGCGTACGGATTAGGCCGTATGCGAGCAAGGAAGAGGGCTTTGAGCTAGTGCGCCAGTTGCATCTCAACCTGATTCCAGGGTGGGGGCCGTTGTGGTTCCCGCTCGGGCATATCGCGGAAGGCTGGGACGAGAGCGGCTGGATGGACGGCGAAGCGCTCGGTTTCGCTATTGAGGATCTCGCCAGCGGCCAAGCGGCGGGGTATGTGGACTTGAACCCGCCTGGCGCCCAGCGATTGGACGCGATCGTTTCCACGTTCATCCTACCGCCATTCAGACGGCAAGGCTATGGCATCGAGGCCAAGCGGCTGGCGCTGTATTGCTTGTTTGAGAACTTCACTGCGCAGCGCGCGACCGCGGTCACGTTAAGCAATCACAGTGCTGCCCGGCGTGGGCTGGAGCTGTGCGGGTTCACCCATGAGGGCAGCCTGCGCGGGTCGTTTTTCAGCGAGGGCCGCCACGAGGACAAGGTGTTCTACACCATCTCCCGCGAGGAGTGGGCCGGAATGGAGTACCGGCATCACGTGCGGCGCGGGTAGGTTAGTGCTACGGGCCTAATGAGCCGTTGGCAGCGGCGCCGTCTCTGGCGCCGGACCCGGCGGCACAGAGGCCGCCGCCATCCAGTCCTGCCTGAAGCCCAGGCTAGCGTGACTGAGGCGACAATCCAACTTTAAGGTAACAATCTAACCAAGAGGAGTTCCTAAGTGAACTGAGAGGTGATGTGATGGTTATGGTAGACAAGCACGTGCGGACGATCGCCGGCAGCCAGGGCCGCGAGGCCAAGCTGTGGGTGCCCTACCCCGAGTTCGTGGAGGAGCGCGCGCTGGAACAAGTCCAGCACATGCTCAACATGCCGCAGCTCGCGGGGCACCTGGCGATCATGCCCGACGTGCACTGGGGGATGGGGGCGAGCATCGGCACCGTAATGGCGCTGAACAACGCGGTCGTCCCCAACTGCGTCGGCGTGGACATCGGCTGCGGCATGGCGGCCTATCCGCTCAGCCTGCGCTTCGAAGGCGAGCTGGCCCAGCGCGCCTACTGGCGCGACTGGCTCGGCAAGGCGATGCGCGCTGTGCCGACGGGGTTTGACTGCCACGATGGCCGCCCTGACACGCTGCACGCGCTGGAGCTGGAAGCGCAAATGGAACGCGGCGCGGAGGCTAGCCCGGCCTGCCTGCGCTGCGCGGGTATCGTCGAGCCGGGCAAGAAGTTCGACAACCTGCAGGAGCAGGTGCTGCGCCAGCAGGGCACGATGGGCGGCGGCAACCACTTCCTCGAAGTGCAGCGCGACGAGGCGGACAACCTGTGGCTGATGGTCCACTCGGGCAGCCGCAACATCGGGCTGAAGATCGCCGACCACTATGCCAAGCGCGCGCTGGCGCAACTGGGCGAGAGCGCCCCGGCGCACCTGCACTGGCTCGACTTAAGCGACAGCGCGGGCCAGGACTACCTGCATGACATGCAGTGGGCGGTGGATTACGCGCTGCTCAACCGTAAAAGCATGCTGCGCTCCGTGCTGGCCGCGATGAACCTGGCGTTCGACGCCGCGCGGATGATCAACATCCCGCACAACTACGCCGCGCTTGAGGAGCACTTCGGGCGTAGCGTGGTGGTGCACCGCAAGGGCGCAACCAGCGCGCGGCTCGGCGAGCTGGGCATCATCCCCGGCTCAATGGGCACGCCGAGTTACATCGTGCGGGGCCTGGGCAACCCGGAGAGCTACAGTTCGTGCAGCCACGGCGCCGGGCGCACGATGGGTCGCAAGCAGGCGATCCGCAGCCTGAACACATCTGAGTTCGCGGAGGCGGTGAAGGACACGTTCTCCACCGCGAGCAAGAACTACATCGACGAAGCGCCGCAGGCGTACAAGAACATCGACCTGGTGCTCAGCGCCCAGGACGAACTCGTGAGCATCGTCCACAAGCTGACACCCGTCGTGACGCTCAAGAGCGGCGACGGCAGAGTGGACTAAGAAGGAGCGCGGGCGTCCCTGCCCGTGATGAGCGGCGGCCAGAGACGGCCGCCCTCCATCTCAAAAGGAGGCTCAACTTGAGCACCGTACAGGAACGACTACAACCTGGCAAAGGCGGCGGCCGGCTTACCCGCGAGCTGACCGCCATCCGCGCCTTCATTCTGCGCGACTTGGATTTGACCAAGCGCTATCTCGGCTGGGACATCGTCTGGCTGATCTACAACCTGATCAACGCGATGATCATCGGCCTGATCGGCGTATCCAGCGGCGCGAGCCCGGACTACGCCGGCAACCAGCCTTTCGTGTTCTACCTCGTGATCGGCGCGATCATGTGGAACTACCTCTCGGTGCTGTTCATCATCATCGCCGAGACCGTCGCCTGGGAGCGCTGGGAAGGCACGCTGGAGTACACCTTCATGGCGCCGGTGCACCGCTTCACGCACCTGCTCGGTGTCTGCGCCTTCGCGACGATGTACGGCGTGGTGCGCACGGTGCTGATGCTCGGCATCCTCGTGCTGTGCTTCGATCTCGACCTGTCGAACGCGAACATGCTGTCCGCATTGCTGATCCTCATCATCGGCAGCTTCTCGATGGTGGGACTGGGCCTGATCGCCGCGGTCGCGCCGCTGCTCTCGCCGGAGAAGGGCGCGCAGGCGACGCACATCCTGCTCGCGCTAACCCTGCTGATCTCCGGTGTGTACTACCCGGTGGAGATCCTGCCGGACTGGATCGAGTGGGCCTCGGGCATCAGCCCGGCGTACTGGGCGTTGATCGCCGAGCGCAAGGCGCTGCTCGACGGCACGCCGATCTGGCAGCTCGGCCCGGAGCTGCTGGGCCTCATCGTCACCGGGCTGGTGTTCGTACCGCTGGGATACCTTATCTTCAGCTGGGCCGAGCGCTACGCCAAACGCACCGGCCTGCTCAAGCGCAGCGGTTAGCCGCCAGGATGCGCAGGTGTTGCCGCGGTAAATACGCCGGCGGGCGGGCTGAGCCGGGCCTGCCCGCCGGTACAAGCTAATCCATGGTGACAGCCGGTGCGCCGGCGTTCGAGATGTCGGCCCAGAAATGGGCGAATCCCAGCGTGTCGGTGTAATAGGTGCGCTCCTCCATGCCTTCCGACGCCTGGAAGGAAAAAGTGGTCGAGGACTGTAAGGTGAATTTGAAGTTGAACAGCGCGCCGGTCGCGGCAGGCAGGTCGGGCCCCAAAATAGGCTCGATAAAGAAATCATATCCCCAGACGCCGGGGGCGATCAACACTGGCAGGATTGTCGGATCCAGCGGCACGGAGAATTCCTCCACCAACGGCATCTGCTCCCAAATCCCGTCCTTGTGGGTAATCGCTCCGCCGGGCACGCCTAGGTTAAACGAGTTGGAGACATATTGGTTGTTCGCCGCCAGCAGCACGCGGCAAGCGGTCAACATATCGAACAGGCTCGCGCTTTGATTGGCAAACACGGTGACCGTGACATCACTGCCTGCGCTGGCATGCAGCGTGCTGGGCCAGCAGAATAAGCTGTCGGGCTGCGGATGGAAGACCGGGAGGCAATACAACTGCTCCGGCAAGGCCGGGCGTCCGCCATAGCTGGCGGCAAGGGTGAAAACACCGGTATGCGTCGGATCAATCGTGAACCGGCCGCCGGACACGGTGCCGGCAGACGGCGGATCAAGGGTAATCACCGTTGTGGGATCGAGCGTCACATCACCAGCGGTGGAGTGCATCACCGTCAGTTCAATGGGAATGCCGCTGAACACCTGGACCGGATCCCCTTCCACCGCGGTGCCGGGCGCCGGCAGATCGAGCCAGAAGTCGATTACGGTTGTATCCACCGTCTCCACCACAAACAGCGCCTGGGTATCGCCTGGCGAGGAGAACTTCACTCCATCGATCCAGCCTGGCCCGCGGAAGGTATTGGTGCTGCTATCGTAATAGACCGGCTCGACGACGGTGCCGCCGTCGTTGCCTTGGTCCGTGTCATGCGCCACCCAGAGGATGTAGTCGCCGTTGGGCAGTTCCATCGCTCCCGTGACCATTACGACATGGCCGGGGATGCGGAGCTCGACGTCCTTGCCATCGCGGATGGCGTCCACAATGTCGCCGAAGTCAGCCTTGTCGCCGATGATCTGCGTATCAATCGGGTAGTTGGGATTGAGCCACATCCACATCTGTTTCAAGTTCCACCAAGCGCCCAGATCATTGACGCTCCCCGCCGGTGCGCCGTCCGCGCTCCAGCCGGTGACGGGTTTCATCGCTCCGATGCCCAGATCCGCGGGTGTCAGCCCGGCCATCGCCCCAGGATTTTGGTTCTGCAGCATCTGCATGCTGTTGGAGACCGCGGTTGGCGCGCATTCGTTTTTCTCGCAATCCTGATTGACGATTGTCCCGCCGTCATGGAACGCCCAATCCGACAGCAAGCCCATCGCCCAGCTTTGGCTGCCTGCGGGCGGGGTATAGGCGATACTGCCGCCGGTGTCGCCATCGTCCATCGTGAACACCCCGGTTTCGATCAGCCCGG
>CAYXMN010000148.1:0-6804 GCA_964465955.1 uncultured Planctomycetales bacterium | reverse complement strand
ACTCCCACCACAGCTTTTCGATGTTGCGCTTCAGTTCGACGCCGAGCGGGCCGTAGTCCCAGAAGCCGGCCATGCCGGAGAACACCTCGCTGTTGGGGAACACGAAGCCCCTGCGCTTGCACAAGGTGACGAGCTTATCCATCAGCTCCATACTGGCGACTTGTTGGCCCAAGGTGTCCACGGGCATCCTCCACGGGTGAATTGGCGGGGAGAGTATAGACGCAAACAGGCGCGCGGCTCAATCGCCGGTGACGCAGGCGGGTTACGCTTGGGGGTGGAGGTTAGGCTTCAGCCCGGTCCTCGGCGCTGCCGGTCAGGGAAAAGCGGTAGCCATAGCCCCGAACTGTGAGGATAAACACAGGGTTGGCGGGATCGGGCTCGACCTTATCGCGCAGCGTGTGGATCGTCACATCCACGGTCTTTTCGCCACTGGGGCTGTCGTCGCCCCAAATGCTGCGGAACAGGTCCTGGCGGCTGATCGCCACGCCTGGACTTTCCGCGAGGGTGGTGAGAATCTGGTATTCCTTCAAGCGCAGCTTGATTTCCTTACCGTCGCGATAGACCTGGCGCCCGGCGCGGTCGATCTTGCAATCCCCGAAGGAGATCTCAGTTGGCAATCCGCCCTTCGCCCGGCGCAGCACCGCCTTGATGCGCGCCTCGAACTCAGCCAAGCTGAAAGGCTTGACTACATAGTCATCCGCTCCCAGCTCAAATGCTTCGAGCTTGTCTTCCTCGGTACTGATGCCGGTCAGCAGGATTACCGGGATGCGGTTGTTCTGTTCGCGGCGCAGCCAACGCAGTAGCGTCATGCCGTTTTCGCCCGGCATCATGATGTCCAGCACGATTAGGTCATAACTGCCTATCTCAAGCTGGCCCTTGGCGGTCTGCACGTTATGCGCGGCCGCCACTGTATAACCAGACTGGGTTAAAGCGTCTTGCAGCAGCTTGCACAGTGATTGCTCGTCGTCAACAACCAGAATGCTTGTAGCCATACAACACCATCTTAAACAGTTTCCCGCTACAGCAAGTGTGAATGATCGCCCCTGCACCGCACTCGCGGGTTCACGTTAGTTTAACTGCAACCACAGATTACGGCAAGCGTAAGGAAGGATAGCCCGATATAATGGCTTTATGCGCAACCTTCCGCCGCTGAGCTGCGTACTGGCAGTTTGCCTTCTCGGGGCATTGGTGTATTTCGGCTACCAGGTGACGACAACCTCGCTTCGTTACGGCAAGGCTCAGGAATTGCAGCAAAAATGGTTCGCCGATAACCAAGGTCCAGGACCGGAAGAAATAGATCAAGCCCTAGCGGATGTCGATGAAGCGCTAAAGAAATTTAGTTCCGTGGAATTTAAGTCGCTCAAAGCGCAACTGCTGCTTTACAAGGCGTGGTATTACCCCGATCAGTCCCTGGAGCCATTACGCACTGCATTGCCGCTGGGGCTCGAGGTCTACCGTGAAGGTGAGGACTACGAAGGCTTTGCCGCCTGGCAGGTCGCCTGGGGCTTATCCTATGCGCATCTGCCGGCGCGCCTGGAACGCTGGGCCGGCCAGGTGCAAGTCCGCGCGCCGTATATGCGCCCCACTGTGGCGATGCTGATTATTGAGGACAGGATCCTGCTTGACGATGTGGACAGTATTCGCGGATTGGCGCAGCAGGAACTCGACGGGCGCCGGAATTCGGTGGAATCGCGCATCGTGGCGATGGACGGCTTGCTCATGCTTGATGAAATTGACGCGGCGGTGGAATTAGCACCGCCATCAACTGAGCTGGCTAACTTGGATCCTAACCAGCTCATGGTGCTGGTGAACCTAAGTCTTGAAACCAAGCACCTGGCCCAGGCGCGCGAACAGCTCCAGTTTGTTGAAGCGCAGTTGCCGGACGACCCGGGGGTGGCGTTGACCAATGCGTTGGTGGAGATTGCGCTAAATGGGCCAGACAGCAGTAACGCCGCGCTGTATCTGGATCGGGCAACCCAGTCCACGCGCAGATCTATCTCACGCGCGGGAGTGACTGCTGTAGTTTATGCTGAGCTGGCGCGGCTAACCGGTGAGGAGAGATGGGTCGATGCACTAGGCAGCCTGCAGGCGGGGCATCCCACTGATTACGATGTGCAGGCGTCTGCTGCAGCTTTGAAGCTTCAGCAGGTGGTGGATCGCGGGTTGCCCGGCAGTCCAGCGGAGCAATTAGCTTCAATGCACAACCTCGTCGCCATGTTTGAACGCGCCCGCTCGTTGGCGGCCTCAGCTGCGCAACGGCAGGAAGCGTGCTTTAAACTGGCCGAGGTCGACGTGGCGGCCAGTGTGTACGCGGGTAGCGCTGGTGCAAGCCTTGAAGCCCGGGCGGCCCTGGATGACTCATTGGCGAGACTACGCCAGGGTTTGGGTGATCCGACCGCGGTCGATGCGATCGTGTCTGAGCATCCACCGGACTACAGCGAATTCCTGCTTAATCCGCTGGTGCGGGAGGCGCGGGAACGCTGGCCCGACTTTGACCGCCAAGTTCATGAATGCGTCATTGACTACCTCAACCGCCGCATCGATCTGTTCAGTGATATCCAAGAACTTAAACCGATGGATCACTTGTCGTATTCGAGTGGCGCCGTTGAAAATGAACCTTCTCCGGATGACGCCCAAAATGCGGCACCAGCGGCTCCAGGCCAAGATGGAACGGTCCATGACTGGCAACCAGCTTAGAACTCGTGGAGTATTTGCCTATTGCATCGGTTATCCACAAGTTATAAACACCCGTATAGCTACACCTTAGACGCGATTGCGGCTATGATGCTAAGCGGAAAACGGGTTGAGGTGGCTTGGATGAGCCGGATTGGGGCGGTCCGTTCGCGCCGGGGCAAGCGCAGAGTGGACTATTTTACTGCAATCAAACGCATACTGCTTTTCGTAGCGGTCTGGGTCTGCGCGATCCTTGTGGGTATTCGAGCCATCCGCGTGTACCAATACCACCAGGCAGTTGCACACCAAGTCAGCAGGCTTGATACCCAGTACAACGGCAAGCTGCAGGATTATGCGAGCGAGTTAGCGGAAGGCGTGCGCCTGGAAAAAAGCGCGGAATATCAGAAGGACTTGCTTAAGAAGCATTTCGGTTACACCGAACAGAACGAAACGCCGATTATCATCCTGCCGGAGTCCGAAGCTAGCAAGTAGCAGCTCAAGCCTAGCCGCAGCATAGACCAGGCTGCTTACTTCGCGCCGGGTATACTACTGCTATGCGTATACTGCTCATGCTCCTGGCGTTGCTGCTGGCCACCAGCGGCAGTTGCAGCGCATCCGGCCCTGCAACCGCAGACCCCAGTAAGCAACCGCCGTCCACCGGCGATGATGGCAGTTCAGGCGCGGATGATCCGCCGGCTCAGATCACCTACACCGAGTATTTCAATTCGGACAATGCCTGGGCGCATATGGAAGCGCAGGTGGGCTTTGGGTTCAGAGTGCCGGGGACGCAGGCGCATAAACGTTGCCGCAACTACCTACTCGCCGAGTTGAAGAAATACTGTGATGAAGCTGAGCTGCAGGAGTTTACGGCGCTGCTCGCTCCAGGCGAGATCACCATATGGAACATCTACGGCCGGATCAATCCTGTGGCGGAACGGCGTGTGTTGCTAATGGCGCATTGGGATACGCGTCCGACTGCTGATAAGAATCCAAATGGCAAGCGCAACCAGCCGATCGAAGGGGCAAACGACGGCGCCTCTGGCGTCTCGATTCTGCTTGAACTCGCCCGTGTCTTCGCGGAGCACCAGCCCGCAGTCGGCGTGGATATCCTCCTGACCGATGGCGAGGATTACGGGCCCGGCCTGGGGCAGATGTTCCTCGGCGCGGAATATTTCGCAAAGAACATGAGCCAAGCGCAGATGAATAGTTATAACTACGCCATCCTGCTGGATATGGTGGGCGACGCAAGTCTCGACATCCATCCCGAGCGCAACAGCGAATCCTGCGCTCCTCAGGTCTACGCCTCGGCGTTAGCCATCAGCGAGGCGTTGGGCTATAACGTTTTCAAGGAATCCGGCAATTACCTCATCTACGACGACCACCTGACGTTTATTGAGCGCGGTGTGAAGATCTATGACATCATCGATTTCAACTACGAATACTGGCACACCACCGAGGACACCCTCGACAAGTGCAGCCCGGCCAGCCTGGAAGCCGTCGGGCGTACGGTGGAGAACATGATCTACCTCGCGTCCGGCATGTACTCGCCGGAAACCTACAACGGCTCCCGGAAATAGCTGTACACCGGTGCGCTCCCCGCGCGCGGTTTAGCTGATACGAGCTAGTGCGTCCACACACCAAGCATGCAGCGGCAGCATTGCCTTGAAATGCTTGAGCGCGTAGTCGGCGAGCTTGGGCGAGAACACTACATCGGAGAGTGGTTCGGAGTGGAATGCCACCAGCGCATCGTGCTTGAGCAGGTCCGCGCGTGGATGATCCGCTGGGAAACCGTGCGGCACCTTGGCAAAGCCAGCCGCGCCGTCGATGGTGTAGCCTTGCTGGGCGAGTTTGACTGTAATCTGCTCCAGCGCCTGGCCGCTTGCCTCGTCCGCCACAGCTGCACGGTAAGCCTTTTGCACGCTTGGCTCGAAGTGTTTGAAACCCGCGAACAGCCTCAGCTCGTTGGGGGAAATGCGTAAGCTGACCACGGAGTTGTCCTTTTTCGTCTTGAGCGGGCCTTCCCAGAAGAACACACCGAGCCAAGTCTTGTAGGGTTCGCGATCCCGGTTGAAGCGGCGGTCGGCGTGGATCTTTTTTATGCTGCCCTTGCCGTTGAAATCCGGATTGAACTGGAAGCCGGACCGCAGCTTCTGCAGTTGGGGGCCGAGATCGAGCACAAGCGACTGCGCCGGCTCCATTGCGTATTTCAGATAGTCCTCGCGATGCGCTTCGAACCAGGTTTGATCGTTGTGTTGGGACAATCCGCGGTAAAACTGGATGGTTTGCGGGGTGAATCCCTTGAATGCTCCTGCCATCACGCCCTCCAAGTTGGTCTGCTGAGGCTATTTAGGCGGCGGCGGGGCGAAATAATCTATTCCTAAGTCCTTAGCGGCGGCCCGCGCCGCGCTGTCATCGCCCCCGTGATAGATTTGATGCACCATCTGCGGCCAGGCGGCTTTGAAGCGCAGGCTGTTGAGTTCATCGTGGCATTGGCTGCACCAGGCGTATGCGTAAGCTGTAGTGGGATGCTCCGGCGCGGTGACCTTACCCTCCACCGCGTCCCAGATGTGTTGGTCGGTAATGTTCGAGTGGCACACAATGCAGTTCATCGCCTGCAGTTCATCACGTTGCGGGTCGTAAACCACATGGCAGCGCATGCAATCGGGGTTGTAGAGCTGATCCGCATCAAACAGCGTGGTTAGCGCTTGGGCATGCCGGCTGGCGGTGTAGCTGCGATAGGCTTCCGCATGGCACGGCTCGCAGCTGTCGGGCGGCAGGTAGAGCTGGGTCAAATCCACCTTCATCGTGCTGAAGAAGCGTTCTTTCAATTGCGCCTTATAATCGCTATCGAGGATCTGGGCAATCGCCGGGTCGTCCGCGATATCAGCCTCAAGGTTGATCGTCAGTGCGGCAAGCTGGAAGCCGGATGGCGCCGGGTCAACAGTGACCAGCCCCAAGTATTTGCCGTACAGGTAGTTGTTCAGCAGTGGCGGCTCGGGCTGCCAAGCCAAGTCGGCGCTTGGCTCTTGGCGCACACCGCTTAGAAACAGACTCGCTTGGTTCGCATATTCCGCACAAAGCGTGTGCACCCATGTGGTTTCTCCTTCCAGGCACACAATTACAAACCTGCCATTCCGCTTAAGCTTGGAGAGGATGCGATCCAACGCAGTCATGGGATCGGTGAAGCGCACGCCGGCGGGCAGCTCGAAACTGGCGAATTCCGGTTGGCTGACTGCCGTAACCGCGACCGGGACGCCGCAGATGATGGTCTCCATGAAAGGAGTGGCCCAAGCCTGGCCGTCCACCTCGAGGTTGGCGCATACTACCGGCATTTCGGCGAGGCTGTCGATTCTTTGCAGCGCTGCCGCTCCTTGCTGTGCTTCCCGCACACCGACCACCAATGCGTCGTACTTCATCGCATTGAGCATGCGCACGATGGTTTCACCCTTGAATAGCTGGAACTCGCCGCTGGTTTCGATGAAGTGCGCACCTTCGATCGCCAGCACTTCCTGCTGCGCACGCAGTTGCGATAGCTTGGTGGCGCGCCGGGCCATGCCGCCGAGCATATTGGACGAGCAGCCGCAGACTTCGAGATAGCCCGAGGTGTCGTAGTTCCACGCCACGGCGAACGGTCCCGGCTTGACTGCCGGCGCCTGGCAAGTTGTGCCCAGCGCCAATCCGGCGGCGAGCAGGATTGCCGCCAGCGGTAGCCACAGATTGCGGGAAATTAGCTGCATCAACGCAACGAGAATAGAAAATCAATCTCCACCGGGGCGTTCATCGGCAAGGCCACACAACCGCTGGCCACACGGGTGTGTTTGCCATCGTCACCGAAAATCTCCACCAGCAGATCGCTTGCGCCGTTGATTACCTTCGGCTGGTCGTAAAACTCCGGGGTGCTGGCGACGATGCCGCGGATTTGCACCACCTCGATGATCCGATCGAGGTTGCCCTGCAGCGCTTTACTGGCCCAGCCCAGCGCGTTGAGCGTGCAGATCTGGGCGCAAATTACCGCATCCGCGATGCTCACCTCATTGCCGAGCTTGCCGGTTTTATACAGCTCGCCGCCTTGCAACGGAAGCTGGCCGGCAACGTAGAGCAGGCCGCCAACCTGGGGCATGTCCTTGTACG
>CAYXMN010000147.1:0-6881 GCA_964465955.1 uncultured Planctomycetales bacterium | reverse complement strand
GGCCAGCCCGCGGCTGACCGTTTTGAGCTGGTCGTAAAAATAGTAGAGAATCTCCGCCAATGGAAGCTTGAATGTCAAGTTCAATCGATCCTGGCCCAGGTATTCAGTGCCGGTCAACTCGCCGCGCCGTTTCTTGGCAACCTCAATCACCTGGCTGGCATACTTGCTGGTCACAATGATTTGGGCGTCCACGATTGGTTCCGCGATGGTGTCAATCTTCGTCGGATCAGGCAGCAGCGATGGATTATCGATGTACTTCACCTGGCCGTCTTTGAGCGCGACCTGGTACACCACCGAGGGGCTGGTCGACACGAGATCGAGGTCATACTCGCGTTCCAGCCGCTCCTGGATGATTTCCATGTGCAGCAGGCCTAGGAAGCCGCAGCGGAAACCAAAGCCCAGGGCTTCAGAGCTCTCCTGCTCGTAATGCAACGCCGCGTCGTTCAGTTTGAGCCGTTCCAAACTTGAGCGCAATTCGTCCACATCTTCGGCTAGCGTGGTGTAGAAACTGCAAAACACCAGCGGCTTGGCTTCGCGGTAGCCGGGGATTGGCGCGGTGGCTGGCGTACGTGTGCCAGTGATCGTGTCGCCAACACGCGCCTCACCCAATGTTTTGATGCCGCTCACGATGTAGCCCACCTCATCCGCCGCGAGCTTTTCCACCGGCTGCATTTCTGGTGAGAAGATGCCGACTTCGCCAACTTCGTACTTCTTGCCAGAGCTCATCATCTTTAACTCGTCGCCCGCTTTGACCTGGCCGTCGAACAAGCGGCAATAAGTGATCACGCCGCGGAATTTGTCGTAGTGGCTGTCGAAAATGAGCGCGCGTAATGGCGCTTCGATTTCACCTTGCGGAAGGGGAACGCGTTTAATGACGGCTTCGAGTAGCGCATGCACCCCGTCCCCGGTTTTTGCCGACACTGCCAGAATCTCATCACGGGTCCCGCCGATGATTTGCAGGATCTCTTCTGCAACCTCGGCTGGTCGCGCCATCGGCAGGTCGATTTTATTCAACACCGGGATGATTTCCAGATTCTCTTCCAGTGCGAGGTAAAGATTGGCTAAAGTTTGCGCTTCGATCCCCTGCGCCGCATCGACCAGCAGGATCGCGCCTTCGCAAGCTTTAAGGCTGCGGCTGACCTCGTAGGTGAAGTCAACATGGCCGGGAGTGTCGATTAAATTCAGCTCGTAAGTATGCCCGTCGTCGCCGGGGTAGTTCATACGGACCGCTTGCAGTTTGATCGTGATGCCGCGCTCCCGTTCCAGGTCCATCCGGTCTAGTACTTGATCTTGCATCTTGCGATCCTCGACCGCGCCGCAAATGTCAATCATGCGATCAGCCAATGTCGACTTTCCGTGGTCGATGTGCGCGATAATACAAAAGTTCCGAATGTGCTGATGTTTTGCCATTGCCGCGGCGATGATAGCAGACAAAGGCACCTCCCGCCAGCTATGCTAAGATTGCACTCCGACGGGGCATCACCAACTACACCCACCCTCGGCTTGGAGGTTGACGTATGGACATCACGATTAAAGGTAAGAATTGCGAGGTAGCGGACGACCTGATCCTCTACACCGAGCGTAAGCTTGGCAAGTTGGCGAAGATCAGCCACCGCATTCAATCCGTCACCGTCACCTACATTGAAAACTCTAGCAAGAAGCGGAACCAGTCCTCGCGTGTCGAAATCGTGTTGGAATTCCCTGGGCAGAACATCCGGGCGGAAGATGAACGGGAAACTGCATACTTAGCGCTGGATAGTGCGCTGGACAAACTGCGCCGCCAACTGAAAAAGGTGAAGACCAAGCGTATGGAACGCATCCGCGGTGTAGGCGTGGCTGAACCGGTGCGCAGTTTTGAGGAGGCTGAGCTGGGAGTCGCGGTGGAACTCGCCGGCCCCACCGTATACGTCGAGCGTTTCGCGTTGAAGCCGATCACGACGACCGAGGCAATCATGGAGTTGAAGCTTTCAGGCCGCAAGTTCATGCTGTTTGTGAATGAGGCGCACTCTGTGAACTGCGTATACATGCGCAGCGATGGCGCTTACGGTCTCATCGTGCCTGAAGATGAAGTCATCGAGTAATCTCGGATTAATTCGGTTATTGTTCCAACTTGGCTAGGAGCCCGCCATGCAAGTTCTCGGCGTTATTCCAGCGCGATTCGCATCCACGCGTTTCCCCGGTAAACCGCTTGCGGATATCGCCGGCAAGTCTCTGGTCCAGCGTGTCTGGATCCAGGCGAGTCAGGCCAGCGAATTAACCGCTTGCGTTGTCGCGACAGAGGATCAGCGAATCGTGGATCACGTGGCAAGTTTTGGCGGCGAGGCGCGAATGACCAGTGCGGAACATGCCAGCGGGACAGACCGGTTGGGCGAAATCGCACGCGCCACTGACTTCGACTATTACGTTAATATCCAAGGTGACGAGCCGTTGGTGCTGCCTGCCGCGATTGATGCGCTGGTGGCGCGGACGGTCGAGGTGCGCGCACCGATGAGCACGCTGATTACGCCCTTCCCCCAGGACGATACCGCTGCGTTGGGGAATCCAAATGCTGTCAAGGTTGTTTTGGACGGTGCGGACTGCGCGCTGTATTTCAGCCGCTCACAGATTCCGTTTCCGCGAAACCCTGAATCAGCTGTCTACTTCAAGCACATTGGCATCTATATGTACTCGCGCGATACGCTGCTGAGATTGTGCGAGTTGCCACGAACCAAGTTGGAGGATGCTGAGAGCTTGGAACAACTGCGCGCTTTGTATCACGGCGTGAGAATCCTGTGCGTAGAGACGGATTACGATCCCGTGGCGGTGGATGTGCCTGGCGACATCGACCGCGTGCTGGAGCGGCTCTCCAGCTAACGGCATCAACTAGAATAAGCTCGTGCATAAAGAGCGGCGCCAGCCCGTGCGTAAACCTGCTAAACCGAAGCACGCCCCGCGCACAGCGCCGTTGCGCCGTTATTTCGCGCTGTTGCTCAATCATCCAGAACAAACTATCCCACTGGATGTGGAGCATGGGCCTGCCGAGGCCAGGCAAGCGCTACGTTTTTCCCCAGGAATTGCAGTGCCCGCGCGAAATGCAAACCTTGGTACTTTAGAACTGGCAGCGTCCGCCCCCGAACTCACGCTGACCACGCTCAGCGACGCTAGTTCAGCAGGTAAAACCGGCACAGGTTATACGCTACGCGTCTTGGCGGACGCCCCGGAGGAATTTTTACACTGGCCCGCTCCGAAACGCCACGGCTTTTATAAGGCCTTCACAAATGCGCTGGAACAATTGCGCAGTACACCGGCCATGCGGCATCGCGAATGGCTGGCGCAGCAGTTCGCGGCGGCAGGCTACGCCAGCCAGCGCGCACTGGAAAAAGTGTTAGTGCGCACTGGCGAGTCGACCTTGCCTTGGCCCGGTTCGGTGGCCAAAACTGCAGAAAACTGGATCTGGAAAGACGCCGCCGCCCAGTGGGTTGAAAAACTGCGCCACGACATCAAACAGCGCCAGCGACGGAATCATTTCTTGGATGAAGTCCACGTCATCCAAGCCACTGAATGGCTCGGCCTAGGGCATCCAGATCTCGCAGAGTATGTGTTGAAGGCATTCGCGCCGCTGATCCACAAGCGGCCAAAAACATATCCCGACGGGATGGTGGTGGAACTCGCGGGGGAATTGCTCCCCGCGCCGCCCGCGCCCCGTGAGACTGAGCTCGCTCGGCATATTTTAGCGAGCTATCCCGCCGGTGAAGGAAAATCACTAAACGGCTTGACCAAAGCGTATCCGAGCTACCGCCACGTCATTGCAGCGCTGGTAGAAGCGCGCCAACTTATTCTCGCACCGGATGAGTATGTTTTCACCCGCGCGCAACTACGCGGCTATCTGAAAACACTCGCCGGGCGGACAGGCTTAAGCGCTGTGCCTTCCGTCAGGCAGATTAAGGACTTGCTGCTATTGGAGCGCCGGCCAGCCGAAGCTTTAAGAGCCTACCTCGCTGAAATGCTGCCGGTGGAAGCCCCGAGTCGCGCAAGGAGACGCCGCTAGCATGGCTCCGCTGCTCCAAGTTACCGGCCTGTGCAAGGAGTTTCCGCTGGCTGCCAGCGCGTGGCAGCGCAACGCCCCTGCCCTGCGTGCTGTGCGTGACGTGAGTTTTCACATCGATCCCGGCGAGACGCTCGCGTTAGTAGGTGAAAGCGGCTGCGGTAAGAGCACCGTGGGCCGTCTTGTGCTGCGTTTGCTCGATCCGACAGCGGGCAGGATCGAGCTGGACGGCCAGGACATCGCCCTGGCTCATGGAGCAATTCTGCGCGAGCTCCGGCGGCGAATGCAAATCGTGTTCCAGGATCCGCTTGGGGCGCTCAACCCGCGAATCTCTGTCGGCAACAGCATCATGGAGCCTTTGGTGGTTCAAGGCGTGCCGAAGGAACAGCGGCTTACCCGTTTGGCAGAGCTGCTGGCTGAGGTAGAGCTGCCGCAGGAGGCCGCCCGCCGCTTTCCACACGAATTCTCCGGGGGCCAACGCCAACGCATCGTCATTGCCCGCGCTTTAGCGCTTAAGCCTGCCCTGATCGTGGCGGATGAGCCTGTCAGTGCCCTTGACGCCTCGATCCAATCGCAGATCTTAATGCTATTCAAGCGATTGCAGCGCGAGCACGGGCTGGCGTACTTGTTCATCAGCCACGACCTTGCCGTGGTGCGCTTCCTCGCGCAGCGCATTGCAGTGATGTACTTAGGTGAAATCGTTGAGCTGGCCCCCGCGGCCGAGTTGTTCGCAAATCCGTGCCATCCATACACCAAAGCGCTGCTGGCGGCTGTGCCACATCCCGAACCTGGCGCGGCAGAGGTTAGACCATTGGCTGGGAATGTGCCCAATGCCGCCGCGCCGCCTTCCGGTTGCTCGTTTCACACGCGCTGCCCGGCTGTATGCCACATATGCCCCGGTGAACCAGCACCCGTTATTTTCGTCTCGGCTACCCACCAGGTAAGATGTTGGCTGTATTCGGGTGATAATACTAGTGCAAACGATGAAACGCGCGGTCTACATCATTTTTAGCTACTGCTGTCTGATGACAGCCGCCATGGCTTACATGTTGGTCACAGATGTAACCGACGTACGTAACCAGGAGCGCCAGCTTGGGATCTCCCTGTCCAACCAGGCGAAAATTACGGAACAAGCTGAAGCAGTGCAACGGGAATTCGATGAGCTAGCTCGCGAACAGCGCCTGCACCGCCAGCAATTGTCAGGCGACAGCGCAATCACCGTCAGCCAGGCAGTCCAGGAACTTAACGACAATCTCACCCGGCTGCGGCACCAAGAGGATCAAGCCAAGGCCGCAGTAACCGGTAATCAGGACATGCTAGAACGAATGCAGCTCCAATTTGTACCGCATATCGCGCTGTTGTTGCTCCATGCACTGGCTATCTGGCTCTTCTGGCCCTGGCGCGTTTTTTCGGCGGAGCCCAGAAAGAAGATTCAAGAATGGAAGCCAAAGATGTAGTAAAGGTTACTCTTGTGTCGTGCCAGATATCTTCACCGGAATAGCCGCTTTCAACCAATCTAAATTTCGCCTTCCCAATTCAGTGCCGGCGTGTGCCTGCCGCCACGACTCTGCCGTCGCTGCGGATAGCTGCTGCCAAGTCAGCTTGGCCACAGCAGGCCGGGCTGCAAAGCGCGGCTCCCGGCTGGCCTTGGCGTGCCGGTTGAACGGGCAGGCTTGCTGGCAGATGTCGCAGCCATACAGCCAGCCTTCCAGCAGGTCCGGGGCCGGCGCTGCCTTATGCGCAGTGGTGCGATAGCTAATACAGGCCCGCACGTCGAGCATGGCAGGAGCGGCCAGCGCTCCGGTGGGGCAGGCATCAATACAATGTGTGCATTCGCCGCAGGAGCTGTCCAACGGAGCATCAGCCTCCAACTCCAGCGAAGTCAACAGCATACCGATGACAAACCAGCTGCCCAGTGTGCGGTTCAAAATGAGGCTGTGCTTGCCGCGCCAGCCGATCCCAGCCGCCGCCGCGAACGCCTTTTCCGCCAGAGGCGAAGTATCGATCGTCGCCTTCCAGTTCAATCCCGGTGCGATTCCAGCCGCCAGCTCTGCTGCAAGTTGTAGGAGTTTTTCGAGCACGATGTCGTGGTAATCATCCCCTTGGGCATAGCGCGCAATCCTTGGCGAAGTTTCAGCCCTGGTTCGCTGGCTGGGTTGGTTGTAGCTTAAAGCCGTGACAATCACACTGCGGCAGTCTGGTAGGAGGCTGCGCGCGTCGTACCGAGCTTCAGGCTTACGTGCGAGGTAATTCAGGCTGCCGTGATAATGTAAGGCTAGCCAGTCTGCCAGCCGGGCCGGCTCATCATTGTTCAAGACAGTCGGGGCGATTCCCACCGCATCAAAGCCGGCACGGTACGCGAGCTGTTTAACGTGACTGGTTAATGCAGGGCGATCCATGGCATGGCCTACTCCGTGGCCGGAGGGGCAATAGCATTCTGGCCCGGGGTGCCTTGAGCGCCTTGTTGATCTGTGGTTTGGCCTTCCGCATCCGGCGGCGGGGCGTCAGTCTCCACCACAATCGCGCCTCGCGAATCGGTGCTTTCATCATATTCGCCTAAAGAAGCGGCGTGCAGGAAGGTGAAGATGCGCTGGGCGACCTGCTCGTTCATCATCGAGTCTTCTTTCGCATTCATGCGTTCCACGATCGGAGCCCACTGCTGACCTGTGTAGCGCGGCTTCCACCCAGGATTGCCAAAGTTGTCGTAATCGAACGCGGGTTTGAAGCCGCATTCGTGGCAACTGGTGCAACGGTTAAACGTGAGTTCTTTATCACTCACGTTGAGGCTGGGATTGAAGGCTTCTTCTTTTTTGGGATAGACGGCGGTCCAACGCAAGTCAAACTCACTGCTTTGATC
>CAYXMN010000146.1:0-6881 GCA_964465955.1 uncultured Planctomycetales bacterium | reverse complement strand
GCTTGTCCTTCACACTGGGCGGTTTGACCATGTCGATGTTGCCGTAGAGCTGCTCCAGCTTGCCGTAGGTTGAAACGAGTTTCGCAGCGGTTTTTTCGCCGATACCCTGGATGCCGGGAATGTTGTCCGACGGGTCGCCCATCAGCGCTTTAAAATCCACGAAACGGTCGCGCGGGAAACCATATCTGAACTCGAAGGCGGCAGTGTTCACCCGCTCGAACTCGCCGCGCTTGCCGGGCAGCAGGATGTCCACGTCTTCCGCGACGAGCTGGAACAGGTCGCGATCGCCGGTAAGAACGGTGCAAGCCAGCCCCTGCGCGCGCGCTTGGCCCACCAAGGTCGCAATGATGTCATCGGCCTCGAAACCTTCCTGCACAAACACCGGCGCACCTGTCGTCCTCGCCATCTCAATGGTTAGCCCGAACTGCGGGCGCATGTCCGCCGGTGGCTCCTCGCGGTGCGCCTTGTATTCAGGATAAAGCTCATTACGAAAGGTCCGCCGCCCTGCATCGAACACCAACGCGCTGGCCGCCGCCTTCTCGTCGCGGAACAACTTGAGCAGCATACGGGTCACGCCGTAGACCGCATTCACCGCTTGCCCGTCGGAAGGGCGGTTCATCGCCGTAGTGATGCTGTAGTACGCCCGGAAGATCAACCCGGTGGCATCCACCAGCAGCATGCGCGGGGTATCTGCTGTTCCCATGCCAGCATGATAAACCATTGCCGTTAAATGATCCGGACAGCGCGGAGGTTATAATTCTTACGATGACGCTATCTGTTGTTAAGTATCCGGCGAAGGTGCTCACCAAGCCCGCGCGGCGAATCACACCGAAGGACAGTCTGAACTTGCCACAACTGGAAGCGCAGATGATTGAGGCCATGAAGGAATACGACGGCATCGGCCTGGCCGCCCCGCAGGTGAATTTAAGCATTCGCTTCATCGTGGCGCATAACACGCGTGAAGGTCGAACGCGTTCATTTATCAATCCGCAGATTACCTGGATGAGTGATGAGGAAGAGCTGGGGATCGAAGGCTGCCTCAGCTTTCCTGGTGTGATTGGCGATGTTTGGCGCGCCACGGGCATTCGTGTGAAGTATCAGGATCTGGATTTCAATACGCACGAAGAAGATTTCGAAGGTTACTACGCTCGCGTTCTACAACATGAGATCGATCACCTTAACGGTGTGCTGCTCAACGAACGCGCTGAGCATGGCCTGCGTGTTCCAGGCGAGGGTGAAGAGGATGAGGCAGAGGACGATGCTGCGGACGACGAGGGGCAGGGCGAGCCTGACGAGGAGGAGATCGCGCAGCTTGACGGCGGAGCGCCGGACGTTGATCTGGTGTCCCAGCCGGTGGGACGTGATGATTTCAAAGCGAGCCTGCGCTGATGGATTACCAAGCGGATCGGTTAGTCGGTGCGGACACTGCACGGGAGGATCATGAATTCGTATCGTTACGGCCTGCCAGTTTCGATGAGTTCACCGGTCAAAGCGAGGTAGTCGGAAATCTGAAAATCATGGTTACCGCTGCGAAACTGCGCGGTGAGCCGCTGGAGCACTTGCTGTTCTCGGGGCCGCCGGGGTTGGGCAAAACCACCTTGGCTGGCCTGCTGGCCCGTGAGTTGGACTCTGTTCTCGTATCCTCCAGCGGGCCTCTGCTGGAACGGCCGGGGGACCTGGTAGCAATCCTAAGCAGCCTTGCGCCTGGGCAGGTGCTGTTCATCGACGAAATCCACCGCTTGCCGCGCACAGTAGAGGAAACGCTTTACTCCGCGATGGAGGACTTCAAGGTGGATATCGTCACCGGCATCGGTCCGGGAGCGAGAACCATCACACTGCCGCTGCCGCGCTTCACGCTAATCGGCGCCACGACGCGTTCCGGGCTCTTGTCAGCTCCGTTGCGCGATCGCTTTGGAGCATTGTTCCATTTGGATTTTTACGCACCGGCAGAGCTAGCGCAGATTATCCGGCGCGCTTGTCCCGCGCTAGGGCTGTCGCTCGACGAGGCGGCGCGTATGCATCTCGCCGAGCATTCGCGGGGCACGCCTCGCATCGCGTTGCGCCTGCTGCGCCGTATCCGCGACTTTGCGCAGGTGCAAGGCGAGTCCGTAGTGCCGCTCCAGCTATGCGCTGAAGGGCTGCAGCAGCTTGGTATCAGCGCGGACGGGCTGGATAAAATGGATCGCGCGATTTTGCAGGCGATCATCGAACGCTTCGACGGCGGACCGGTGGGGCTTGACACCCTCGCCGCAGTGTTTCACGAGGAGCGCGATGTGTTGGCCGAAGTGCATGAGCCTTACCTGCTCAAGATGGGCTATTTGCAGAAGACGCCGCGCGGGCGCGTCGCGACAGCCAGGGCTTACCAGTACTTCGGGCTCAAAGCTGTGGCGGGCAAAGGCGCAGACGTGCAGTTATTTGAGGATTAGCACTGCGGGGCGCACTAGAAGGTCTCACCATCGCCCTGGTTATGCGCACCTTCTGGAGCCACATCCCAGGTGATTAAGCGCCAGCCTCGGGCTTCAAGCTGCCAGATCATATAGTCGTAGCCGTCGGCGGTGAAGCTTTCGGGCGGCGTGGCGCCGACTTTCACGCCGGAACAAGTGCTGGTAACTACTGCAGTTGCCACTTCTCCATTCACATCCAGGCTGAGGATCGAGAAGTTTATACTGAGGTTTTCGGAGACGGCGAATACTGCATTGAAATAATCGCGGAAGGATTGCACGCCTCTGCCTTCCCAACCTGCGTCGCGGTAGCGCACGCCGACATTATCTCCCATCAGGAAGCGTTCGCTAATTGGCTGGCTGGCAAGCAGGGGATCTTCACGGACGATGCCGTTGGCAATGACCGCTAAATGTGTGGCGAGGACACCCTGGACTTCAACGGCAGTGACAGGCGCATTACCTCCTCCGCAAGCGCAGAGCAATAAAACAACCAGAAGGACTAGGAGTTTTTGCATCAGAATGAGTATGTTATCAAAGCTTGGATTTCGTCGCCGGTCCTATAGGTGGACCCGGTTGCATTGCCAGGCTGGACTGATGTGTCGTTTGACGCTACTTTTAAAGAGTAGTTCCAGTTGGCGGCAGTCTGCCAGTTGAATACTAACTCGATATTCTGCGTCGCCGTTTTCTTCGTGCTGGGCAGGTTAAGCTGATAGAACTGCTGCCATTTTGCATCCAGGGACAAGCCTCCGCCAGGAGAAATGTGGTAGCGCACGCCGGAAGTAATGTTGTCAGTAATCGCAGGCACTACAAGATACCTGGTGTGATTGTCGCTATGGTTCTCTGTATAGAAAAGGGTCATATTCGCGCTATTACCGAGACGGAAACTCGTACTTAAGTTGACGGAATTCCTGGTGTTGCGGGCATCTTCTGTAGGCACCCGTTGAATGCCTTGCGAAAAAGTACTGGAAAAGCTGCCGCGATTACCGGGAATGTTGTAGGACAGGCTGCCCGAAATGGTTTCGTCCTCCTGCGTTCCCACATGGGCCAGACGGTCAACCGTGGTGGCCAATTCATAGCCGATGTTGCTCGCTACGCGGCGGTTCGGGCTGAAGCTCCAGCTAAGCTGCTGCCTCATAACGCCTCGGTCGTTATACGCATCGGAATATTCATCGTAAACATTGTTATAACTGAGACCGGCACTGCGCCCCTCAGGCACCGGTGGATTGAAGTTCAAGGTGATTCTGCGCTGGCTGCGGTCGTAACTGCTGGTGTTCTGGATGCTCTGGCTGTTCGCCAAATATCCCACGCTATAACTCAAGGGGAACGTGGCCACATTACCGTCCAACCCGATTGAATATTGGGCCGCCATCACCTTGGTGCCTGTCGCGTCTGTCTCTTCGCGGCTGTTGTTTTCCTCGAGATGTGCCCCGAGGTTGAGATTGCCGATATTGCCAAGCGGCATCGTGCGGTCTGCGTCCCAAACTTGCTTAGCCACGCTTTTACCGGCGCGGCTAGGATAAAACGTGTATGTACGGGTCAGCTCGCCGAGGTATTGGACCTGCTGCCTGGCGAGTCCAAGATCGTGGTTGTAATTTAGTTTGATTTGCGTCCACTCGCCTTCAGAGCTGTGATTGCGCTCGGTTCCAGTGTAGCTTGACGTGGTGGTCACGGCATGCCCGGCGGAAATCGAGGGGAATTGCGGCGGGTTCCAGGTCAGGAATGCTTCCTTGCGGGTGTAGGCTTGGAAGCTAGCTGCCGAACTCGAAGGATAGCTGCCGTTAGCAGTGTCAACTTCTTCAATGGCATAATGGCCTTTCACAAAATTAGCCCGATCGAGCCTCACCACAAAGTTGTATTGGTCGGAGCGGCTATCGCTGGACGTACCCTCTTGTCGGAAGAGCCGATCGCTCAGCCTTTTAATGTAGTGCAGCTGGATCCCGATTTCGCCTACTGGCAGTGAAATAGGCTGCGGCTGCCAGTTGACGTCCCAAGTATCGTAATACGAGTCTTCATAGGATTGGCTGTCCGGATTATCACTTTCGGTGATCCGGTAATCGCTAGTATGGGTGATCCGCGGCAGGGTTTTCACCGCGTCCCGTGGGCCGGCGGCCTGAGCCGCGACGCTCAAGGTGCAGCATCCGGCCACAAGCATGGTGATCCATGCGAATTTCGCAGACCCCGTCACCACGTACTGATTTTAGCATTGGCTGTTGATAGCAGGTGCGCAACTTGTGAATTGCCGGGGGACAAAGCCCCAGCATTTCACGATAACACCGTTGGTGAGTTACCCGCGGCAGACTGGCCTGATTGGCTTTACTAAAGCGCGATGGCTGCTTGGCGCGAGGCTACCACCCGCGCGGCGCCATACGCTCTTCCTCTGGCATCGTCGCAATGTCGATACCCGGCATCGCGTCGCCGAGACCCGCGCTGATTTCCGCCAAAACTTTGGGCTCCTTATAATGCAGGACGGCCTGCACAATCGCTCTGGCACGCGGAGCAGGGTCGTCGCTCTTGAAGATGCCGCTGCCTACGAAAATGGTTTCTGCGCCAAGCTGCATCATCAGCGCGGCATCCGCGGGCGTCGCGATTCCGCCCGCGGCAAAGTTCGGCACGGGCAGTTTGCCATGCTTGTTGACCCAGCACACCCATTCATAGGGCGCTTGCAGGTTCTTGGCCGTGGCCATCAACTCGTCGGTACGCAAAGTCTGGATGCGCCGGAGCTCTTGCTGCACCATCCGCATGTGGCGCACCGCTTCCACGATGTTGCCGGTGCCGGGTTCTCCTTTTGTGCGGATCAGCGCCGCTCCCTCGCCGATGCGGCGCAAGGCTTCGCCGAGGTTGCGGCAGCCACAGACGAACGGCACTTTGAAATCGTGCTTGTTGACATGGTTTTCTTCGTCAGCCGGGGTGAGTACTTCGCTTTCATCCACGAAGTCCACGCCTAGCGCTTCCAGAATTTGCGCCTCAGCAAAGTGCCCGATCCGGCATTTGGCCATGACGGGGATGGAAACCGCCGCGATAATCTCTTTGATCATCGTCGGATTACTCATCCGCGCAATGCCGCCTTGCTTGCGAATATCCGCCGGGACGCGTTCCAGCGCCATCACCGCGATCGCACCCGCTTGTTCAGCGATGGTAGCTTGCTCGGCGTTGGTCACGTCCATAATCACACCGTTCTTCAGCATCTCTGCCAAGCCGACCTTGGTGGCGAACGAACCGGTTAGCATGTTGTTATCTGTCATGTCTCTTTCCTTGGAGCGGTGGGCCAGGGATCTGAACCTGCAGCCGCACAACCGCATGTTATTACCGCTGGGGTGTTGAGTGTAACCAAGCTCCCGCTTTTAGATCATACCACCGCTCGCAGCGCAAGACGGTTGCTGGTACGATCTGCGCATGCCGCCGATTGGCCAGCGGGTACACGAATGGGAGCGCTTGCGTGAACTGGTGACGCGCGTCAACTCAAATGGTTTGGGTAGCCTGGCTGAGGAAGAGCTGCGCGATCTGCCCGGCATCTACCGCAAGGTTATCTCCGATCTGTCTTTACTGCGCAGCCGCGGTGAATCGCCGCATCTGGTGCAGGAACTCAGCATGCTGTGCAACCAGGCGCATTCGGTAATTTATCAGCGCCGCCGCAGCCAGCACGTGCCATTTTGGGTGTATCTCGCCTGCGAACTGCCAAAAGCGGCGCGCCAAGCGGCGGGGTATATTTGGTCGGCAGCGGGCATCACCGTTGTGTTTGCTGTGCTGGGTTGGTTGCATTACTCGATAGCACCTGAACTAGCGCATACCAATCTGTCGCTGATGGGCCCGGATATGCTCAAGGAATGGGACCACGCACTCCGCAGCGCGACGGATCAAAGTGAGCTGCGCCTTGCTGCACAGATCGATGAAGAGGTGCGCGGATTCGCCGCAGTTGCCATCACTCTAAACAACATCGGTGTTGGAGTGCGGGCATTCTTGTTTGGAATTTTGGGTGGGATTCCGACTGCGATCCTGCTGGGGCTTAATGGCTACCTGCTTGGCGCGATCGGCTACCTCTACCACTTCACTCCGACTGGCGCCGGCGTCAGCTTACCGCTTTACTTCTGGGCCGGTATCGCGCCCCATGGCGGAATCGAATTGCCTGCAATCTGCGTTGCCGGCGGCGCTGGGCTGCTGCTGGGGCTGTCCTGGCTGTTCCCCGGCCCGCGGTCGCGCCGGGTGGCGTTGTTGGAAGGCGCGCGCCTCGCCGGAAGGCTGGTGTTGATTGTTGCGATTACACTTGTGGTAGCCGGTTTAATTGAGGGTTTCATCACTCCGCTTTACCCGCCGGCAGGAGTGAGTTTTGAGATCTGGGCTTGGGCCAAGATTATCTTTGGCGCGTTCGTTTGTTCCCTCTGGTCGTTCTGGTTGAGCCAAGGCGGGCGTGAACCGGCGCGGAACCGGGCAAGGAAGTAACAA
>CAYXMN010000145.1:0-7029 GCA_964465955.1 uncultured Planctomycetales bacterium | reverse complement strand
AGCACCAGGTCCTCGATACCTACGCCTGCAAAATGCGCCGCCAAACCCGCCGCCACCGCCAGCGCATCCAGTTGTTCGGTATACCGGCGGTTTTCGTATTGCACAAAAAGTGTGCGCCCGTCGCTGCCGACCAGCACGTTCTCATAGCTCTCCGCCACCAGCGCATCCCGCACCGCTTCCGCCTGTGCACAAGGCGAGGGGTACTCGCATCCGCTGCGCGCGAGGGTGATCGGAGCGCACGGCGTCTCCTTGCCGCGCGAATCCAGCGGTACGGCATAGCTCGCGCCAAACGCCGGATGGTTTTTGACCAAACCGCCGGTCAGGCTCAAGCCCTTGATTGGCTCAACCTGGACGCCGTAGTTGAAGTCCTCGGTGTCGTATTCGCCGAGTAGCGCGAGTTGGGGCAGCGCTTGCCAACGCGCCCCGCCGAACACGCCTTCCCAAGATTCGCCGCCCGCCCCGGCTGTCAACGACAGCTCAGGGGTGGCGTGGTAGGTGACTGCGCCATAATAGCCGCGCGATAGCACGCTTTCGCCGGCGAAATCCTTGATGCCTCCAGCGATAAGCCAGCGCCGGCTGGCATAGAGCTGGTATTTGGCGGAAGCGACGCGGTCCTGATAGTTCGGCATGCCATGGCGCGTTTCGGCGACATCGGGATAGTCGGCAAACCGGGCCACGATTTCAAGCCGGGGCAGGAAACCAATCGTGGCGCTGTATGAGCGCACCACGGTTTCCGGATCCGTTTCACGGTCATTCGTGAGATAGCGTCCCAGGTTGAACACCGCTTCGCCATCGTTTACCACTTCCGCGGTGGGAACGGTCAGCAGGCCGCTGGCACCGTCCAGGGACGCTTCAGCCTGGGCCTGCCCGCATATTCCCGCGCAGATACAGCACACCGTAGCCAGCCCGGTAAGTAACTTCCTCGCCTTCATCCTCGCTTTATGATACACCGCCGTGGTTACAGGTCGGTGCCGCCGCCTTGGTTGTGGACGACGTGGTCGGTGGCGATGCAATACTGGCCGAATGCCTTTGCGTTAAAAATTACGGTCGTGCCGGAGCCATCTACCTCCGCCTCGCCGAAATACTCCCACAGGCCGGTCCCTGTGCCCACATCCGCGGCGGTCTGGCGATCATCCACGGTGTAATCCACAAACTTGTAGACGGAGAAGGCCTCGCCAGGAGTCGGCTCGGCCGCGGGATGGACAGGCAAGGTGACTTCAACGCCGGCGCTGAAATTGGCGTCCAGCGGCAGGAAGGCCGCCCCGCCGACTTTGATGAAATCCGCCGGGGCGATGGGGATGTCATTTTCGTCCGTCGCCGTCACGCCGGCCGCCGCTTGTGCGCTGAGGGCGCGAATCGTGACGACGATGTAGTCCGGCAATCCATTGCCGTCGATGTCGTAGATTTGTTCGGCGGTTGTCACATTGCTGTTATCAAGCAGCCGGACCGCGGTGCCGGAGTGAGGATCAGCCAAGACGAGATCGTTACCGTCCAAGAACAGGCGGCCGTCTTGCATAATCGGATTGCCGTCTTTATCGTCGGTGCCCGTATCGACTTCCAGGTTGATCCACCCGCTGTCCACTTGCTGAACGATTGGCAAGTACCGACCACCGTCGTAGTCCGTATCCAACCGGTTACCCGTCCCGCCGCACGCGACCAGCGCCAGTAGCGTAACTGAAACAGCCAGGGTATGGCCTCGGGTGCCTCGCATCCTCGTCTCCTTATCCGCAATCCACCAGGACGGCTGCCGCCGCGCCTGGTCCGGTAATTCTAGCATCGTGCCAGCTATGACCGTCAAGCGCGCCCCGTTGTTCAGCATCGCTCACAGAGCAACAAGCCCCAGCGCAGACCGCGATCGACGAGGGTGAAACAACCGGCCTGATAATGCTCAAGGATGCCCAGGATGATGGCGATGCCGGCGAAGATAACTTCAGCACGCGCCGGATCGAGATTCGGGCGGGCTTGCACCTCGCGCAGCATCATCGGCGCCAGCAGCTTGAGCAGGCCTTCCAACTCGCCGCGCGCCACCTGGGCTAAATGCGGATCGCTGATGCCCTCGCCGCGGGTCCCCTGCAGCATCCACACCACATTGGTCGCCGTCCCGCCCAGCCCGGCGATGCGCACCGCTCCTTCCTTGCGTTGCGCTGCCGGGAGATTCGGAGCATCGCCCAGGTTAGTGCAAATCATGGAATTCAAACGCTCCCAGGCCTGTGGTGTGACAGGCTGGGATAGGCTGGTTTCATCGGTGCAATTGCGCGCGCCGAGTGGCAGGGACACCGTGCCGAGCACCTGCTCGCTTTGGCAAAGTGTAATCTCGGTGCTGCCGCCGCCAGTATCGAAAAACACTACGTTTTCAGCTCCCGCCGGCAACTCGCGCAAGGCGACGAGGCGCGACAAGCGGGCCTCATCCTCCCCCGAGAGAATATCCACCTCTATGCCATGCTCGCGGCGAATGTGCTCAGTGAACACGGCGCTGTTGGCAGCTCTGCGTAGTGCGGCGGTGCCGGCGGCACGGATGGATTCCGCACCGAGTTTGCGGGCGCGAACAATGAACTCCCCCACGGTTGCCCAGGTTCGTTCGAGCGCTTCCGCTGAGATCTCCCCGCCGGCTGACACGCCCTTGCCCATGCCGGTGACCCGGCTCTCGTCCCACAACACTTGGTAGCCGCCGGCATGAATATCTAGCACAAGCAACTTGCTGGAGTTACTCCCGATGTCCAACGCCGCCTTAACACCCATCGCCTGCTCCTGGCTGCGGGTCACTCGCCGCGCGCGCCACGGCGCGCACGAGCTGGCCGCGAAAATCATCCTCCTCCAAATTATCCCAGAATTCGAGCAGGTCTTTATACAATTGCGCCCGCCTAGCGCAAACATCTTCCAGCATCATGAGCAGGCCTTGGGCCGGACCGTGGGCCAGCATCTTGGCGAGTTGGGTGCAGTCTTGAGCCAGCCTGGGATCGGCGCCCACAAAGCTTCCTAATTCCTTGCGCTGCGTGTTAAGCTCGCGGAACGCATCGCGCAACTGGTTGCGCAGGTAATCCACCCACACATCACAGTCGTGGATCTCACCTAAATAATCCTGCAACTGTTTGAACTGCTTGAGCAGGTTTTTGAAACTGTCTTCCAACGCCGGACTGAAAAATTCGAAACAGTAACGCACCCGTTTCGCGGCGATGCGCATATCGTGTAACTCACGAACGCGATCAGGATACGGCATATGCCCGGCCCAGCTCCAGAGCTCCGCCAGCCGCACGCTGAATATCGCCGGCATATTGTTACGGGCGGGGGTGGCCGCTGTTAAGCCCTCAATGGCCTGAGCCTTAGCCATGATTCGCCTCCTGCGACCACATATCCTCTGGGGTGGAGGAGAAATACGCCACCAGCGCTTGGGCGAACTGGTCCTCTTCCAGCTTCATCAGCACGCGTTCCAAGTGCGGCTGCTCCTCGGCCCTGATCTGCTCATTGCGCTGGAGCAGCCAGCGATACGCCACGGCTTGATCCCCTGCTGCCGTTGCCAATTGTTCGCGCAGATAAATCAGCATGACGTCAAGGTCGCGCGCCGTGCCGAAGGTATCGGCAAGCCCGGTGAGATAGCGCAGAAAGCGCTCAACATCAGCCGGCGGCCAAAGCGGCGCGAAAGTTTGCAGCGCAGTGCGGCAGCGCCTGGCGGCAACACGAATCTGATGCACGCCTTCCATTTCCTCATTCAGCCAAACCACCTGGCGTTGATCGAGTAGTTCTCTGAATCGCGTCAGGATAGTATGCTGGGCGTAAAGCCCCAGCGGCCACCGCGGATCGGCCGGCTGGCCGGCCAACGGAGGGAACTCGATTTCGGTAAATTCAATCTGGGACATGCGTGAACGAATATTCTACACGCCAACCAGACGACGCTTGCTGAGGTAAGAAAGTTTGAAAGGGAAGTTCACCCAAGTAGGATACGCACCATTGAACGCAAACGAATTCGAACTTCTCTTTACTGCGGATGCAATCTCACACAGAGCTTCCTCGACCGGTACGCAAAATCCAGCGCAGCGTTGCGCAAACGGTACGCTTCCAGCAACAGCTGCGTGCCTGACTGGCGCAACGCGGCGGCCTTAACGCAGCTTAGCGCTGCTTTAACTGCGGGAACCACATCACCTCGCGGATCGACGGCGTACCGGACAGCAACATCATTAGGCGATCGATGCCGATGCCGAGCCCGCCCGTCGGGGGCATGCCGAATTCCAGTGCAGCCAGGAAATCATCGTCGAGACGCTGATCGAACCTTGTCACATCAAGCGCTTGTTCGAGTTGGCGCACGCCAGGATGCTTCGGAAAACGTCCGCAGAATTCCTCCAATACCGGCCTGAGCGACTCAAAGCTGACCATCTGCCTGGTCGCGGAAGAGAATTGCGAGAAGACGCGGTTCATAAACACGAACTTCGAGATTGCGTCGAAATCGATCGTGCTCAGGACCTTCTCGTCGATCTCAACCGGCGCTGTGTAAGCATGGACAAGCTTCACCACCTGCGCATGGCCGGCAGCACCAAGCTGCTCGGCCTTCTTACGCCATTCCGCCTTGCTTTCGACATTTCTCAATTCGGGGATAAAGCTCCAATATTGTTGGATCACCTCATTGATCTGCTGCGTGAATCTCTCGCGTTGATCAAGCGGGTCATTTAACTCGCTAAAGCTATTGGCCAGTTCCATGCAAGCGATGAACAGCTCGAAGCGATAGGTCATCTCCGGATTGTCCGGGTGCGCCTTGGCCAGTGGGCTGAGCGCGGCGGGGTAATCGTAAATGAAGGTCGGCTGCACGAGATGCGGCTCAACCGTCTCCTTGAAGATCTCATCGAGGCAATGCGCATAGCCCCGCTCGACGGGCAGGTCGATTTTAAGCCGCGTTGCTTCCCGCTTCACATCTTCCAGGTTTTTCAGCTGGTCCAGCCCGCAACCGGCATATTCGCGCAGAGCCTCGTCAAACTTCATGCGTTTGAACGGCGTGGTGAGGTTCAGCGTGTACTCACCGTATTCAATTTCGCGAGATTTAAAAACCGTATCCGCAGTGTGGACGATTAAGTCCTCCGTGAGCTGCATGATATCCGTGTAGTCCGTATAAGCCCAGTAGAGCTCAAGCATGGTGAACTCAGGATTGTGGCGCGTGGACACGCCTTCGTTACGGAATACGCGCCCGATCTCATATACACGCTCCAGCCCGCCGACGATTAGCCGCTTCAAATGCAACTCAATCGCGATGCGCAGGTAGAAATCGCTTTTCAACGCATTCCAGTAGGTCTTGAATGGCTCTGCCGTCGCGCCGCCGGCAATCGGGTGCAGCATCGGCGTCTCGACTTCCAGGAACCCGCGGGCGTCGAGAAAGCGGCGGATTTCGCTGACTGCTTTGCTCCGTAGGCGCAGTCGCGTAAACACCTCGCGGTTGACGATCACGTCGGCGTAACGCTGGCGCATGCGTTGGTCCGCGTCTTGCAAGCCGTGCCACTTCTCCGGCAGGGTCTGCAAAATCTTGGCGAGTAGCTTGTACTCGCGGACCGAAACGGTCACCTGGCCTGTGCGTGTCTTCATCACAACACCGGTCACGCCGAGGATGTCGCCCAGATCGAGCTTTTTATACAACTCGAAGGCGGCCTCGCCTACGTGATCCTGCTTGACGTAGAGCTGGATCCGGCCGCTCTCGTCAATCAGGTCGGCGAAGCCGGCTTTGCCCTGCACGCGCTTAGCCACAAGGCGCCCGGCGATCGTGACCATTTTGCCGTCCAGTTCGTCAAACCCCGCCTCGATATCCGCCGCGCAATGCGACCGGTCGTAGCGCACTTCCCGGAAGGGGTCCTGCCCGGCATCTTGCATCGCCTTGAGCTTGCCCAGCTTTACCTCGCGGTAATCATCGAGCTGCTCCGCCGTGGGCGGCGCGGCTTCCTGCGTATCCTGTTCACGCTGATCATCAGTCATGTGGCACCTGCATTGCGCGCGCCAAGTGCTGCTTGGCGCTGCGCTAGCTTAAGCCGATGATTATACCGGGTTGCGTTTGGTTCTCAGCGGGAAACCTGTAACCGGCGGCTGCCCAGGGATTCCGGATGGCCGGACTCCTTGCGCACATAAAAAAATGGCTCAGGCGTGCGCAATCCGGCTTCATCCGCGTTGGGAATGCGTTCTGAGGCGCCGATCATCAGCACTCCTTCCCGCGCCAGCGCATTACCGAACTTGATAAACAGCTCGTTTTTCGCCTGCTCCCTGAAGTAAATCACCACATTGCGGCAGAGAATCATGTCGACGCCGGCGGGAAAGCGATCTTCCAGCATATTATGGCGTTCCAAGCGCACACGGTTCTTCAGCGCCTGGGTGACCCGAAACCGCCCGCCTTGGACCGGCTCGAAATACTTATGGAGCAGATCCTTGGGCACTGCCGTCAGCGCCTTGCCATCATACTCGCCCTTGTCGGCGGACGCTAAAGCGTTACGGTCAAAGTCCCAGCCTAGAATCTTGCAGGAAGGGGCGGCGCCGTACTTTTCCAGTAATAAAGCCAAGGTATACGGTTCCTCGCCGGTGGAGCAGCCCGCCGACCAGATGACGGGGGTTTTAGTGCGGCTGAGCAGCGGCGCGAAAAAGTGCTTCTCCAGCAACTCGTACTTATCCGAATTGCGGAAGAACTCGCTAACGTTAATGGTGATGCGATCAATGAACTTGCGGTAGAGATCGATGTCGGCCTTACACTTATCGAGGAACTCCACATAACCTTTGCAGCCGTTCTGAGTGATCAGCGTGTTGATCCGCCGGCGCATCTGGTTCTGCTTATACTGGCTAAGGTCGATGCCCTCTTCAGCATAAAGACGCTCGATAAACTTGATAAAGTCCGCTTCGTTAGTGAGAAACTCCGCTTCCGGAGTAATGCGTTCACCGTCGTCCAGGTTGCGGTATTTGATGGTCATTGGTCCAACACCTATATGTGGTTCAGTTGTGTAATTCAATGTAATTATTACGAAGCTTGGCTTGGTTGAGCTGCGTTTCAACCAGGTTTTACCAGAATCACCCTCA
>CAYXMN010000144.1:0-7056 GCA_964465955.1 uncultured Planctomycetales bacterium | reverse complement strand
CGCTGGACAAGCTGAGCAGCAAGCACAACCTGCGATTGGTCCAGGTGCAGCTTGATGAGTACAAGCACATCTTACAGTCCACCGGCCGCGTGACGATGACCCAGTTCGGCGGATTCGTCCAGGAGCACGACATCGTTCAGGAGGAATGGGGCAAGCTGCAACAGGCATCAACATGCGTTCCGCCGGAGAGCCTGCGCGGGGATATCCTGCTCGGCTTAACCTATATCCGCTTTCTCAAAAGCAACTCGCTGTGCGTCGTGAAAAACGGCATCATGGTGGGCCGCGGCGTGGGACAAATGTCGCGGGTGGATGCGACTGAACAAGCGCTGGCCTCCGCGGGTGGGCGGGCAAAAGGTGCGGTGCTGATTAGCGATGGATTTTTCCCATTTGCAGACAGTCTTGATTTAGCCGCCAAGGCGAAGATCGGCTGCGTTGTAGCTCCGGCAGGCAGCAAACGTGATATGGAAGTTGTTGCCGCAGCAGATAAACTTAACCTGCCGCTGATGTTCGCGCCGAATCGCCATTTCCGCCATTGATTTAATGAACTAGCTAATACAAAGCGGTACGTGCCGGTAAGACACGTACCGCTTTGTTTTTACAGGTTGCTTACTTCTTCGAATAGAACGGCAGCTCCACTATCTCAGCATTCACGCGTGCTCCACGGATCTCCACTGTGATGCGTGTACCAGGTACGTTGTACTGCGGCTCGAGCAAGGCTAAGGCTACCCCCTTTTCTAACGACGGGCTGTAACTGCCGCTCGTAACAAAGCCGATTTCTTGGCCGCTTTCGTTAAATACCGGCGCTGCATGGCGCGGAGCGCCGCGCTTGTCATCGACAACAAAGCCCATCACCAACCGCTTAACCCCATCCCGCTTCTGCTTGACCAGAACGTCCTTACCGATGAAATCCGGGCCCAAACGCACCGTCCAGCCCAGGTTCGCTTCCAGGACGGAGATCTCATCGCTGAGTTCGTGGCCGTACAGGCTATAGGCCATCTCAAGCCGGAGCGTGTCGCGCGCGCCGAGCCCGATGGGGACCATGCCGAACTTATCCTTATGCGCCATCAGGCCGTCCCACAACCATACGGCGTCCTTGTTTTCCACGATAATTTCGAAGCCGCGTTCGCCCGTATATCCTGTCCCCGCGAGGATGATCGAACGTCCATCAAGCTTAAGCTTGCGGAAGGTGAACAACGCTTGAGAGGCCACCTTCTTCAATCCGAACGCAGTCAGAATCTCGTTGGTTTTAGGGCCTTGCACGGCAACGAGGCTGTAATCATCGCTGCGGTTCGTCACCTTGCAGTCAAACTTATTATGCTCCAGTATCCAAGCCAAGTCTTTATCGATATTGGAGGCGTTGACCACGAGCATGTAACTTTCGGGATGGAACTGGTACGCGATGAAGTCGTCCACCACACCGCCGGCGGGAGTGGGCAGCAGGGTGTACTGGCACTGGCCGTCGCCGATGCGGCGCAGGTCGTTGCATGTTAGGTATTGGATTAGGTCGAACGCTTCCCGGCCTTCAATGAAGATTTCACCCATGTGGCTTAAGTCGAAGATGCCCGCGGATTCCCGGACCGCGAGGTGCTCCACCTTGATGCCTTCGTACCACATGGGCATTTCGAAGCCGGCGAAGGCAGCCATTCTGGCGCCGAGCGCTACATGTTTTTCGTAGAGGGCCGTCCGCTTGACGATGTTATCTGCCATATGCTCTTGCTACCTCGGGTGCGAGTTTGAAGTAATAGCCCTTGACAACCTTGACGTGGTTGCGGGTTTCCTGGTACGGCGGTACTCCATTATACTTTTGCACCGCCCCCGGCCCAGCATTGTAACTCGCGATTACCAAATCGAGCCAATCTTCACGATTTCTCCACCGGTAAACTTCGCGATCCAGGTAGCGCACACAGCCATATAGGTTCTGCACAGGGTCGAATGGGTCTTTGATCCCGAAGGATCTGGCAGTCGCCGGCATAAGCTGGGATAGCCCCAGCGCACCGGCTTTGCTGACAGCTTTGGGGCGGAAAGCGCTTTCGCATTTGACCATCGCCATTACCAAGCGCGGGTCCACCCGCCACTCCGTCTGTTTGCAGTAGGTCAATATCGCCCGGGCGATCACCGTCGCCTCCGCGTCAGTGAGATTTTTGTTGATCGATTTAGCCACCGCGGCATAGCGCGTCTCGTCCTCCCCGAATGACTCCAGTTGCGCGGCCAGCGCCGGCATACTATTCATCGAGGAATTGTATCCGTCCATGTCGCCGTATGCCAGCCCGGCCCAAGGATTAGCTACTGGATCGTGCCCTGACTGCTTCTGGCTTTGCTCAAACTTCTCTTTTTCCTGCGCGGCGACGCGCTGGCGGGCGTAAGGTTCCAGTGCGTTCCACAGCTTGCTGGCGGCCTCGGCGAACGAACCGTATGAATCTTTGTTGAATTCTCCGCGCGGGCCGCACCAGTATTCAGACAGCACCTGGTTCACCGATGTGCTGGACGACATAATGCCGCGCAGCTCCGAGAGCGCTGTCGACAGATCATCCAAAGCGCTGGGGTACGGCTTCTTGCTGGTGCCTGTAGTCAGCTCGTACATCTTCCAGGAGTCATAGCGCGCCCAGCTAATGCCGTATCCGTACCGCGCTTCAGCGGCAACGATCGCCAGTGCGAATTCCGGCAGAATGTTATAGCGGTAAGCCTCCCGCTCAATCTTGAGGAACAGTGCATCCAAGTACTGGTCCGAGTTGCTGCCCGAGGCCCAGGCGAGGATCTCGCGGTAAGCTTGGTCGGCGCTGTATTGCTGCGGCGTGACATCTTGCGGCTCGACGGCCAGCCCAGGCCGGGCAGGGCCAAACAGCAAGACAGCAAACATCAGTGGCAAAATTCTACGCATGCGGTTCCTGCAATAATGAGTTGAATGTTGTGCGCACTGCCTCTTGAAAGGCTGCCAGCGTGCCATTGTTTTCTATGACTACATCCGCGAATTTATGTTTTTCCGCGAGCGGCATTTGCGCAGTAATCCGCGCTTGGGCGTCGGTTAACGGCAGGTTGTTGCGCGCCATTAATCGCTGGCGTTGGAGCTCTGGCGAACAACTCACCAGCACTACTGTATCGACATCCCGGTATGCCTCGGATTCGATGAGTAGCGGTGCGCTGACGACTAGATGCCTGCCTGCTGTGCGGGATTGAGCAATGTTCGCACGCTGCAGCGCGATAACTGGCGGGTGGAGGATAGCCTCCAGGGCATGGCGCGCTGCCGGATCACTGAACACTATCGTTCCTAAACGCTGGCGGTCGAGCGCGCCTAAAGGATGGAAGACCTCGCTGCCGAACCGCTGCTCAATCTGCCTTAACACCTGCGGATCGTATTGCGTAAGGAAACGCGAAATGCTGTCTGCATCAAGCACACGCAAGCCCAGCGCGACCAAGACCTGGGCCGCCTCTGTTTTACCGCTACAGATGCCCCCAGTCAGGCCGACTATCATGCTTGTTCCTTGCCTGGACTCGGTAACGCTAACGGCAGGATTAACCGTTCTCCTCTTCCGTGCCGGGTTCATCGTCATCCGCCAGCGTATCTTCTGGCGCTGTGTCGGTCACGACTTCCGGAACCGGATCAGCCTTCGGCGCGGGTTTCTGTGCTGCGGCCTGGGCCGCCACCTCGCTCTCGCGCTTGGCGATTTTAGTCAGGTCTAGCTTGCTGCCGAGGATGTCGCCGAGAGTAACCTTGCCGGCGGTGACAGCTTGATCTTCAATGCTGCCGACGCTGATGATCTCGGTCTGCTGGTATTGCTCGCCACGGCCGTCGGCCTCGCCCACGCGGCGCAGGCTGACGCGGATGCGGCGTTTGGCGGTATCGATGCTGAGAATCACACCCGCCACTTCATCCGCCTCGTTCACGACATCCGACGGGTGATTGACGCGCTCCTCCGACATCTCGCTGATGGGCACAAATGCCTCAAAGAACTCGTCAAGCTTGAGCACCACGCCGCTTTGCATGATCTGCGTGACCTGGCCCTCGACTTTCTGGCCGGCGCTATAACGCGAGAACACTTCCTGCCACGGATCGCGCTCGCAGGCCTTGGCCGATAAGCTGATGCGGCGGTCTTCCGGCTGCACCCGCAGTACTTTGACACGTAGCGGATCGCCAGGTTTGAACAACTCGCTGGGGTGGTTGCAGCGCTTGTGGGACAGCTCGCTGATGTGCACGAGGCCTGTGACACCGTTGTTGAGCTTCACAAATACGCCGAACTCCGCGATGCTTTCAATGATGCCGTCGATTTCCTCGCCGGGCACCATCGACATCAGCGGATCCTTCATTGTCGCCTTGCGCGACAAGCTGATTTTATTCTTTTCGCGGTCGATGCCAAGAATCTTTACCTGCACGGTGTCGCCGGGTTTAAGCTCCTCGGACGGCTTCTTGACATGCTCGAAGCTGAACTCGCTGATATGCAGCAAGCCCGTGATATTCTCGGTAATTTTGATGAACGCACCGTAAGGCGAAAGCTTGTCGACCACCCCTTCCACGACCATGCCTTCCTGCAGCACGCCGAAATCGCGCTCCAAGGCCTGTTCGTATTCATCTTTCAGGATGTCGCGGCGTGTAAACACTAGTTTGCGCGCCTTGCGGTTTAAGTCGAGCACCTTCACGTTATAGCCCGAGCCTTGCGCCGGGCGGCCACGGAAATTGGTGTGGTGGATGAACCCTTGCAGCAGGCCGTCATATTCGGCCATATAGCCGTTCTTGACTTTTTCGACGATCTTGACCTCAACGGTCACATCGCTGTCCCTGGCTTCTTTGAGGTCGTTCCACGCGCGTTCAAAGTCAACGCTCTTCTTGCTCAGGATGTACTCGCCATCGACTTTCTTGACGATACGGACAGTGAGCGGGTCGCCGACTTGCAGCTTAGCCAGTTCCTCTTGCAGAATCTGATCAAGTTCGAGATGGCCTTCGCTTTTCGCGCCGATGTCAACGAATACGCCGTCTTCGCTGATCTGGACAACCGTGCCTTCGACAATCTGACCTACCGATAGAGAACGGCCTAACAGGTCCTCTTCGAGCAGGTTGCTGAATTCATCTACCATTACAAACTCCAGCTACCCCATGCGGGTGGTAAATCACGAACTAGAAATCTTAGCATTATCAATACCTGATGACAAGATGAAAGTCGCCGGATAATTGTGAAAAGAATTTCGCCTTTCTAAAGTCCTGGAACAGTATGCATGGTGGTAGATGCACACTCGGATGTTATGATCGGCGCATGCAGACGATTGTCACTGGCGGCGCCGGATTTATTGGATCAAATCTGGCCTGGGCGCTAATTACCCGCAACCCGCGACATTGGGTCACAGTGGTTGACGATTTCAGTTCGGCAAGCTTCCGCAACCTGACCGGGTTTCACGGGGATGTGGTCGCCCTACCCTGTGAAGAAATAGACTGGGAAGCCCGGTTTGGTCAAACTGAGGTTGACTGCATTTACCATCTCGCTTCGATCACTGACACCACGTTTCACGATGAAAGAGCGATGCTTGAACGCAATGTGGAAGGTTTCCGCAAGGTCCTCGCGTTCGCCGAAGCGCGCGGTATCCGTTTGGTTTACGCCAGTAGCGCTGCGACATACGGCCAAGCTAACGGTATCATGCGTGAGGATCAGCCCCCTGCCCCGGCGAACGTGTACGGTTTTTCCAAGATGGTGCTGGATAATCTGGCGCGCGCAGCGAACCTGCGCGGGGCAAGTGTCGCCGGCGTGCGGTATTTCAACGTCTACGGCCCGCGCGAAGCCCATAAGGGCAAGATGGCCAGCATGGTTTATCAACTCTACTTACAGCTCAAACTGGGCCAGGCTCCGCGCGTTTTCAAGCACGGCGAGCAAAAACGAGATTTCGTGTATGTGAAGGACGCTGTCGCCGGTACGCTCGCGGCGGGCGCCAGCAAGTCCACCGGCGTGTTCAATCTCGGCAGCGGCGTTGCGACTGACTTTAACGAGATCATCGGCCTGCTGAATGCAGCGCTGGGCACAAGTAAAGCCACGGAATATATCGACAATCCGTACCAGGCGTTCTACCAGAACCACACTGAAGCTGATCTCAGCAACAGCAAAGCCGGGATAGGCTACAACCCGCAGTGGCTGCCCAACTTAGGCGTAGCGGATTACGTGGCGTGGTTGGAGACAGGGGCAGCCGGGGTTTGAGAGGTTCCGCCAAGGTAGATCAACTCACGCACCTGCTTAAGCGCCCCGATACGCTGAAGTGCGGTCGCGAACCAAGTCAGCGCCTCCGCATGGCGGTTGTCCCACATGTAGTCTAAGCTGTCAATCAAATACGCCAGTGCTTTTTCTCCGCTGATGTCCATCATTGAGCTGGCAGCCTGAGCGATCGCTTGGCGCTGGCGGACGGCTTCCTCTGTGGATTTCCGGATGATCTCCAGCAGTTCGAGGTCGGCTTCCGGCCGGGCTAGCCAGCACGAGAGCGGCAGTGGTTTACCGCTGGTGTAGTTCAGCCAGATGTCCGCGAGGTTGTATTTATAAGCAGCCTGGCCTTTGTATTCAAGAGCCGCGTCGCCAATAAGCAGGCAGCCATCGACCTCGTGCAAGCTGCGCAGCGTGTCTTCAGGCCGGTGATGGAAATTAATCACCCGGCCAGGCGCGAGCCAGTGGAGCGCCAGCCTAAGCAGCAGGTTCGTTGAACGGCTGGCGTGGGACAGCGCGATGGTGCGCATGTGCGAAAGCGGAACATTCCCCACCAGCAGCGCATCCGCGCCAGGACCTACCACACTGATCGCGCCATAGGGGATGATGCGGTAGTCGCCGCAGAAATACTCCGTGCTGCTGGCCAATGCCGCGTCCACCCAGCCGGCACGCAGCAAGTCACACAAGCGCGCGGGAGAGGCTTGGACTAGCTGGATGCCTGGCCGGCTGAGCAAACCCAACGCGAACGGGCGCGCGTTTAGATGAAGCGATAATCCCAGTCGAAACGGCATAGACAATAGTAGTATGACAGATCGGAGGCAAGCATGAAAGACCGCCAGCACATTTCCACCGGCAATCCTTGGGAGCGCAGCATCTGCTTTTCGCG
>CAYXMN010000143.1:2087-7069 GCA_964465955.1 uncultured Planctomycetales bacterium | reverse complement strand
TCCAGCCCGGCGATCGGGGCGGACGGCACAGTGTATGTGGGGAGTTGGGATTTCAAGCTCTACGCCATCAACCCAGACGGTACTCTGAAGTGGTCGTATACGACGGGAAGCAGTGTGAATTCCAGCCCGGCGATCGGGGCGGATGGCACGGTGTATGTGGGGAGCGATGATTGCAAGCTCCGCGCCATCAACCCCGACGGGTCTTTGAATTGGGCATACACGACCGGAGGCAATGTGTATTCCTCCCCGGCGATCGGGGCGAACGGCACAGTATATGTGGGGAGCTATGACAACAAGCTCTACGCGATCGGGCCGTAAACCTAGCGGTAACAGTGGCTAACCCGCCCTTACACGCTGTCGAGCTGGTTCTGCTTCGCGATGAGCTGTTCGAGGATGATCTCCGCGCGCTCGATGATCTCGCGGTTGCCGTCGTAGCGCATGATCTCCTTCGCCGCCTCCAGCGGGAACCAGTGCGCGCTAGTGCTGCCCTCTTCGCGCGTCAGCGACGTGCTGGCCAGCACGCGCCTGCATCAGGAAGAAGTGCACGGTCTTGCGGTGCAGCTCGTGGCGCGGCACGGGCGGGAAGGAGTAGTCGATCTTGCCGAGGTAGGCCAGCACGTCGATTTTCCCAGCCGGAATGCCGGTCTCCTCGCTCACCTCGCGGCGCGCCGCCTCCGGAGCCGCCGCTTCTCCCGCCAAGTATAATCCCGGCGATGCGTAAGGAAGTTAACAGGCCGAAGATCGCGCTGATCGGGCGCCCCAACGTGGGCAAGAGCACGCTGTTCAACCGGCTGATTGGCCGCCGCCAGGCCATCACCGACGAGCTGCCGGGGGTGACGCGCGACCGGCTGTACGGCGTCTGCGAGTGGGACGGCTACGAGCTGACCATCATCGACTGCGGCGGCCTGGGCGAGGAAAGCGAGGACCCGCTGTGGCGGCCCGTGGCGGACAACACCCGCCGCGCGCTGGACGAGGCCGACGCGGTGATCTTCATGGGCGACGCGCGCACCGGACTGACCGTCAGCGACGACGAGGTGCTCAAGGAATTGCGGGGGCGCAAGAAGCTCGTCGTCGTCGCGGTGAATAAGGTGGAATCGCCCAACCACGAGCTGCTAGCTTACGAGTTCTACAAGCTGGGCTATCCGGACGTGGTGTTCATCAGCGCGCTGGCGGGCTACAACGTCGGCGACATGCTCGACCTGGTGATCAGGCAGCTCGACTGGGCGCGGTGGCCCGAGGCCGGGCCGGACTACATGAAGTGGCGCTATGGCGAGGGGTCGCACCCGCTGGGCCTGCCCGAGGAGCCGCGGCGGCGCTTGCGCAGCGAACAGGTGGCGGCGCGCTTGGCGGGCGCGGCGGGCGCGGCGGAGGATGATGCGGAGTTCGCGGAGGACGAGGACTACTTTGAGGATGAGGACTCCGCGGACGAGGATGATGCGGAACTGGATGTGGCCGATGAGGACTTCGTCGACGAGGACTTCGCGGACTTCGAGCTGCTCGACACAGAGCCGGAGCTTGGCGAACTCACTGACCAAGTAGTCGGTGGCGAGTATAGCTTTGCCTGGGGCGCTGAGCCGGGGCGGCAGCGCCCGCGCTTCATCCCGGACGAGAGCTGGCGCGACGAGCCGGTGCAGCTTGTGTTCGTCGGCCGCCAGAACGCGGGTAAGAGCAGCCTGACCAACGCGCTGCTGCAGGAGAACCGCGCGCTTGTCTCGGACCTGGCGGGCACGACGCGCGACCCGCTGTGGGCGGAGTTCACGTGGGAAGGCAAGCGCTATGAGCTGCTCGACACCGCGGGCATGAAACGCATCAGCCGCCTCAAGCAGGACGTGGACTATTACTCGCTGATCCGCGCGGAGAAGAGCCTGTCCACCAGCGAAGTGGCGCTGCTGACCATCGACACCGAACTGGGCGTGACGGAGCAGGACAAGCGTGTCGCGGCGAAAATCGCTGAGCGCGGGCGCGGCATCGTCGTGGTGGTGAACAAGGCCGACCTGCTGCCGCCGGGCGAAGCCGCGCAGGAGCTCTACAAAGACTATGTGAAGCACGAGCTGGGCAAGCTGCGCTGGGCGGAGATCGTGTTTACCAGCGCTACGGAACACACCGGTTTAGGTGAGTTGCTCAAGGCGGTAGATCATGCGCGCGAGAGCTTCCACCGGCAGATCGACAACAAGAGCCTGCGCGCCGTGCTGACCGAAGCCATCGCGCTGAATCCGCCGCCGGTGGTTAAAAACCGCGAGCTGCGCTTCACCGACTTCAAGCAAATCGCCAACTGCCCGCCGGTATTTCTCCTGGAGGTAAACGACAAGCTGATCATCCGCCAGGCGTATAAGCGCTTCGTGGAAAACACGATCCGCAAGCATTTCGACCTTACCGGTACGCATATTGCCTTGCTGTTCTACGTGCGCAAGCGCCAGGGCGGATCGGGCCGGCGTAAGTAAGCCGCCTGGCGCAGGCTTGGCCTGCACCGGCTAAGCTCACTTCGCATGTGGGGCGGAATCCCGCCGAAGATTGGATTCGCACTATCAGACGCATGTACTATGCAAGGATTGTCCCGCTACCAGCTCCCAAAGTCCTAGTACGCCGCGTACAGCGTGCCGCCGTTGGTCACGGTAAGGTAAGCAAAATGTAGTGCGAGCAGGGTTCCCAGGACAAGCGCCAGCAGGATCACACCCAGCCGCATCAGGTTGTCGGCGGTAGGCTCCATACCGCTTTGCTCGCGGATTAACCGCTTTTCAGCCGGGCTCATTCTGTGCATCTTGTGCATCAACATTTCAACACCCCCAACCCCTACCTGCCTAGATAGACTTAGTCCAGCGGCGGCGTGTTGCAGAGTAATTCCCAACAATTTTGTGTAACTTATTAGGTAACCAGCCGTCTGGGTATTATGTGTTTGTCATGGCGTTGATTCGCGGCGAAGCGGTTTCCGTGCGGAATGCGCAGTTTGTCGCGTTGTATCAGGAGGTGCATCCCCAGGCCTGGCGCTTGGCGCTGTATCTCTGCGGACGCCGTGAAGACGCCGAAGACTTGCTCGCCGAGGGGGTGGCCAGCGCGATCCGCCATTTCGGTTCGCTGAAGGACCCACTGAAATTCAAGCCCTGGTTCCTGCGCCTACTGCGGAATCTGCATATTGATCATCTGCGCCGCCGCAAACGCCAGCTCGACGTGGCGGATTTCGGCGGCGACACCTTAGTCTGGGAGCGCCTCGGGCGGTATCCCACTATCTCCGGGCCGCTGCGCAGCCTGGAAGCGCGGGAAGTCTTCCGCGCGCTGGACCGTTTGCCCGAACCGCTGCGCACGCCGCTAACGCTCAGCACTTTGGAAGATATGAGCCTGGCCGAGATTGCCACGGTCATGGGCCTGAGCCAAGGCACCGTCAAAGTGCGGATCCACCGCGCCCGGAAAAAGTTGATGGAATTCTTAGGGCCGGATTTTGAGGTGGGAGCATGATGCACCACTCCCACCCCCCGGCCCGTGATCCGCTTGAATTGGCGCGCACGCAAATTGATTTCGCGGCAGTCTCCGCCAGTGCGCCGGCGGTCAAGGATGTGCTGTACAAGGCGCAGACCATGGCGCCCTACACGCCGCCCCAATTCTGGAAGAAGGCGGCTAAAGGCGCGGCCGTCGTGGCGGTCGCCGCGCTGCTGCTGTTTGCCCCGTTTATCCCAAGCCAGGTGGGTTACACCATCTTGCGTGTCGAGTTTGAACGGCCGCTCGCTCCCGCGCGGGCCCAGGACGCGATCGACGCGATAGTGCAAAACCTGCCGCCGGAAGTGACCGTGGGCATTGAGCAGCGTCAGACTCAGGCGACCCGGCAAGCCATCGCCCCGCGGGTGGCGCTGCGCTTGGGGGCCGCTGGTGTGTCTGGCGGGTGGCTGCGCAGCCAGGCGGAGGACGCGCTGGCGAGCGTGGTGAACGAAGCGCAGCCGCTGTACTACCCGGCGGAGGAATACCGCCAAGGCCGGCGCGTCAGCTTGGTCCAGGCGGTTACGGATTGGATCACTCCCGATGTCCGGCCGCACTACGGGCTCGCAGGAGCTTACGGCAAACAAGCTGAACGGCTGCTGCTCCTTGAGCCAGTACTCCAGGCCGAGGCGGGCGCCCGGCTGTCAGCAACCGGCTATGAGCTGACAGGGCTGAGGTTCGTGGACCGGCTGGACAATCTGCCTGCCGGGTACGATTTCACCCTGCCCAGCTGGCCCCTCCCCGTGGCGGTGGCGGTTACCGGATTCGCCGGCGAACTGGACAGTGAACAGCAACTGATTGAAAAAACCGTGACGGATTGCCTTGGGTATTTCAACTTGCTGGCGAACCCGCCGGAGAACACCAATCCTGAAGCGCAGTGGCCTGCAGTTACGGTCGTGGTGCAAGATACCACCGGCCGGCTCAATCCGCAGCTAGCCGCCAGGGTGCAAGCGCAAATCAGCCAGCCATCCATGAAGGAACTTGATCATCCAGCCTTCGATCCGGCGGCGGTTGTAGAGAGTGCGCTAGAACAGGTTCTACCACGGGCGCAATGCGAGTTCTTCGAGAAGCGCACGCAGCGGCTGGACGGGAGCGCGGGCTGGCAGGTGGCGGTGGTCGTGGAAGGCGAGCGCGCCCGGACCTTACGCTTGTTTGCCGGGCAGGAACGAGACTCCGCAACGGGCGAGACTTTCTAACCCGACAGGGCGTAAAACAGCTTCATAACCGTTACCGGTGTTTCCCGCTGAGTTATCCCAGGCAGCTATTGATTTTGATTGGTTGTGGTATAATGGGCTGTTGAAAGGCTTGGCGTCCGGAAGCATTCCGTCCGTGCCTTTTCAATTCGGGAATTTTCCCGTATAATCGGTCATCATTCATAACTCTGTTCTGGAGGACGTAATGCGGAAACTATTCTGGATTCTGATCGCGTGCTTGGTGTTGACGATCTCTGGTTGCTGCGGTTCCGACGATGAAACCTACATCCCCGGCCCGCATAGCCAGGGTGGCGGCGACACTCT
>CAYXMN010000143.1:0-2077 GCA_964465955.1 uncultured Planctomycetales bacterium | reverse complement strand
CATCAATTCGTTAAATAGCCCGGCAGGCCAGGTGGCTGCCGGGCTGTTTCGCGTCTGGAATAATCTCAATTCTTTCACGTACTCGCTCATCCAAGTTCCCAATGCGGTCGAACTTCGATTTGGCTAATCACAGCCAAGTCCCTGAAGAGGAACGAGGTTGATGCACGACGTCTGGCGGTCGTTGGCGCCAGGCGGCTTGCGTATGACGGGGCAGGTGTGGCGATTGGGCCGCCGAAACTGCAATCCCTAGGACGTACCGCATTATGCGAGCACGCTGGTGGGTGGCGGACTACTGCACCGGGTAGACCGGGCTCCAATTCCCCATGAGTCTTCGCAGCAGCACGACTTGGCCCAGGTGGTACGCGTTATGCAGCGCATGGTTCGCCATCAAGCACGCCACATTGCGCCCCGGCTTTGGCTCACGCTGCATCAGCTCCGGGCGCTCGGCGGCTTGCAGCAGCTCCTCAAACGACTCCAAAAATTCCTCGCGCAGGCCGTCCCATTCGTGCGGCTCGACCGGCGCGAAGTCTGTCACGCCGAACTCGAAGCCCTCCGGCAGAGGCAGGTCCTCCCCATGCGTCATGTGGATCTGCCGCTGCTGCCAATAGTGCAGGTGGAACACAATCTGCGCGATGGTGTAGGGCAGCCCGGTAATCTTGCGGCACGCTTCTTCGGCGCTGAGCCCTGTTAGAATCATCGGCGGGTTGGGGAACTCCAGGGTTCCGTCGAGCATCAACGCCATTTCGCCGCGGCCAAAGTCCATCATGCATTTTTCCATGCAGGCAGTATAACCGTGCTTCGCGCCTTTGGCAGGCGAAACAACCCGCCCGGCAGCCTGTTCGCCGGCGCAGGAGCGCGTTACAATCGTGGCATGAGCAACAACATTCCTGGAACCTACCCGCTGCCGGGCCTGCCGCGCACCGTCCACCCGCCCACGGGCACGAAACTCACCTGCCAAGGCTGGGTGCAGGAGGCGGCCTACCGCATGATCCAGCACAACCTCGACCCGGACGTGGCCGAGAACCCCAATGAGCTGATCGTCTACGGCGGCACGGGCCGCGCCGCGCGCAACTGGGACTGCTTTGATGGGATCCTGTCGCAACTGCGCGGGCTGAAAAACGACGAGACGCTGCTCGTGCAAAGCGGTAAGGCGGTGGGCGTCTTCCGCACCCACGAGTGGGCGCCGCGCGTGCTGATCGCCAACTCGCTGGTCGTGCCGCACTGGGCGACGTGGGACAAGTTCCGCGAGTACGAGCGTCTGGGCCTGACGATGTACGGCCAGATGACCGCCGGCAGCTGGATCTACATCGGCACGCAAGGCATCCTCCAGGGCACTTATGAGACGCTGGCCGCCATCGGCGAGCAAAAGTTCGGCGGCAGCTTGGCCGGGACGCTGACCGTCACCGCGGGCCTGGGCGGCATGGGCGGCGCGCAGCCGCTGGCCGTCACCTTCAACGGCGGCGTGGCGCTGTGCGTCGAGATCGACCCGCACCGGATCCAGCGCCGCATGGAGACGGCATACCTCGACAAGCACACCGCCAGCCTCGACGAAGCGCTCGCGTGGTGCGCGGAGGCCGTCGCTAAACGCGAACCGCTCTCCGTCGGCCTGCTGGGTAATGCCGCCGAGGTGCTGCCCGAGCTGGTGAAGCGCTCTGTCAAGGTGGACATCGTCACCGACCAGACCAGCGCGCATGACGAGCTGAACGGCTACGTTCCGGCGGGCTTAAGCTATCGCGACGCGCTCGCGCTGCGCCAGGCTAAACCCAAGGAGTACATCAAGCGTAGCTACGCCAGCATGGCGGCGCACTGCCAGGCCATCGTGGACCTGCAGTCCGCGGGCGCGATCGCCTTCGACTACGGCAACAACCTGCGCGCGCAGGCCGTCGCCGGCGGGATGGACGAGAAGACGGCGTTCAGCTATCCCGGCTTCGTGCCCGCTTACATCCGCCCGCTGTTCTGCACGGGCACCGGGCCGTTTAGGTGGGTGGCGCTGTCGGGCGACCCGCAGGACATCTACACCACGGACGCGGCCCTCAAGAAGCTGTTCCCCGAAAAGAGGGCGCTGCACCGCTGGCTC
>CAYXMN010000142.1:0-7084 GCA_964465955.1 uncultured Planctomycetales bacterium | reverse complement strand
GCATCTGCTGGCTGGGCTACGGCGAGCGCGATCTCGCCGGCCTGCTGTTCAACAACCTGGTGCGCGACGGCAAGGTGAAGGCGCCGATCGTGATCGGCCGCGACCACCTCGACGCGGGCTCGGTCGCAAGCCCGAACCGCGAGACCGAGGGCATGAAGGACGGCTCCGACGCCATCGCGGACTGGCCCATCCTCAACGCGCTGGTCAACACGTGCTCCGGCGCGAGCTGGGTGAGCGTGCACCACGGCGGCGGCGTGGGCATCGGCTACAGCCTGCACGCGGGGCTGGTCGTCGTCGCCGACGGCACGGACCTGCAGGCGGAGAAGCTGGCGCGCGTGCTGACCACCGACCCCGGCACCGGCGTGATGCGGCATAGCGACGCGGGCTACGAGGCCGCGATCACCTGCGCGAAGGAGTTCGGCGCGAAAGTGAGCGGGGTGATGTGAAATTTAAACATGGACAGAGGTGCGTCAGTGTGTGGGACGAATGAAACCGACTTTTGGGTATGTTGGAATTGTGGAAATGAGAATTTCGATGTGCAATCGTGTACTAACTGCTATGAATCGCACCACGCTCCTTCTGGAACGGTTAAACTTGTTCCCATTGGAAAATCACATATAAAGGCCTTAGTAAAAAGCAGCATAATACCTGAACATGAAGGCGAATACTATTTGAGTATTATTCAGGAAAAGAAGACTGATATCAACGTTCCATCAACCCATGATTCTCTCAATATTAGCAATGCTCAGCAGTGGGATAACATAGTTTATGCTGTAGAAGAGCACTTGTTTTCAAAACTTAAGTGGAAATCCCATTATAGAAAGCAACTGATCCAACAAGCCATTGCTAGTAGACTACCTATTAAGAAAGAACTTGAGAACAACCCGGAGTTTTCATTACGTTTAGTATCAGCAATTGAAAATTACCTGGCAAATAGTGAACCTGCAGAAAAACTTGATACTATCCAGGTTCTAGAACAGCTACTTGCACGATTGACTTCTACACATGCAGATGCATTCCATTCTCTGATTCTAAGTATGTTATCGATGGATGAAGATGAGGTTAGAGAAATTCAACCTGCATTTGATACACTTATTTTAGCTAAGAACCAGTTAGGGACAGCAGAAATGAAACGGCGAGAAATTATGCTTGATAGTTTGGAGCAGGCACTTACAATAAAGGATACGAAGGAAATTGAATTGCATAAGCTAATTGCTTCGGAACCATGGATGATAGATGAGAGATATTCACTGTGGTTCAGCAATAAAACCTTTAAAGTGATCTTAGATCGTGAATTAAAAGGCACTGCTTTAGAACAATTTCAAGATTGTAGACCAGATATTGGTGCAGTAACAACAGAAGGGAGTATGTTGATCATCGAACTGAAAAGACCTTCTGAAAAAATCGGTGCTAAGGAACTTCACCAACTCGAAGATTATTTAGTAGTATTAAGGAAATACCAAACACAAAGTAAAATTGAGGGTGTATTATTAGGACAGGAACATGATCCTACTGTTTATCATCGAATTGATATAAAGAAGGGAATAAGCTTCATGACTTATACAGATCTTCTGCAAATTAATCGAACACGAATCAATGTCTATTTGCAGAGCTTGAGCTGTTAGAGCAAGCACGGATTAATTCTGATAAAGATCCGTAGAGCAATAGGATTGGCAACTGTCATAGAGGATTTACCATGTTATACACCACACCCTTCGGCCCCGCCGTGCTGGCCTTTGACGATGCTGGGGCGTTGACGCGGCTCACGCTCGCGCGGGGCGGCGCACTCAAAACACAGGACGGCGGCGCACCCGCCCAACCCCGCCACTCCGCTACAAATTCCTCGACCCTTTCAGCCTCCCGCCAATCCTCGTGCGATGCGAATGAGACGCAGTCGCAAAACAATGAAGTAGCGAGCCTTGTGAAGGAGGTGGGTGAAGGTAAGGTTGTTGAGAGGGAGGTAACACAATGCCAAGAGGCAAGCTGGCAAGCGGCCACCGGCTCAGCCTCCCTTCCCGCGCCCGCGCGCGAGGTAGTACGCCAGCTTGACGAGTACTTCGCCGGGGCGCGCCGCGAGTTCACCGTGCCGCTTAAGCCCCAGGGCACGCCATTCCAGCTCGCGGTGTGGGACGAGCTGACGCGCATCCCCTACGGCGCGACCATCACTTACGGCGAGCTGGCGCGACGGGTGGACGCGCGCTTCGGCGCAACGGCAGCGCAGCAGGCCGGGCTCGACCCGGCGCAGGCCCCCGGCGGTTCGCTGCGCATCCGCGCGGTGGGCCGGGCCAACGGCTTGAACCCCATCTGGATCATCATCCCGTGCCACCGCGTAATCGGCGCGGACGGCTCGCTCACGGGCTACGCGGGCGGCATCGCGGTGAAGCGCGCGCTGCTCGAACTGGAGGGCGCGCTGAAGCCCAGCGGCGGCGGTTTGTTTGAATAAGGTGGTCCCTTGGCGAACTGGGCGAAGCATAGCTTCGCCCCTACGACAGCGAGTGGGGGGCGGCGGACACTGTGCCGCCGCGGTTGAAGCATGGCTTCGCCCCTACGGTATTGGGGCAGGTGGAAACACCTCTGGAAACACGCGCTAGTCCTTCAGCCGCAGCGTGGCGACCACCGGGAAGTGGTCCGACGGGTACTGACCCTCGTAGCTGTCGTGCGCGATCGTCGCGTCGTCCACCAGCCAGCCGCCGTCCACAAAGATGTAGTCGATCTTGTCGTCGTCTTGCGCCGCGCCGGTGAAGGCGTGGTGCGTGCGCACGGCCGTCTCGCCAGGGTGGATCGCGCGGTAGCTGTCGCTGAGCCGCGCGCTGAGCAGCTCGACCGGCGCGCTGCCCTCGCCACAGTTCAGGTCGCCCATGAAGATGACGGGCTCGTCCAGCTCGCGCGCCGCGATGCGGGCCAGCACCAGTTCCGCGCTCCTCAGCCGCGCCGTCTCGCCCTGGTGGTCGAAGTGCGCGTCGAACACGTAGAACCCGCGCTGGGTCGCCGGTTCGTACAGGCGCACCCAGGTGCACACGCGCGTCAAGCTGGAGTCCCAGCTCACCGAGCCCGGCACGCCCGGCGCTTCGCTCAGCCAGAACGTGCCGCCCGCCGTGACGATGAAGCGCGCCTTGTCATAGAGCACGCAGCACTGCTCGCCCGCGTCCACGCCGTCGTCGCGCCCCACGCCCCACGCACCGTAGCGCGGCAGCAACTCCAGCAGCTCGCTGCGCTGTGCGCTGAGCATTTCCTGCGTGCCGATGATGTCCGGCGCATAGTCCTTGATCACCTGCGCGGTCTTGTCCTGGCGGAAACGCCAGCTGTTCGCGCCGTCGTCCGCCGTGCCATAGCGGATGTTAAACGTCATCACGCGCACCGGCGCGGGCGTGGGTGCGGCGCTGGCGGCGCAGGCGAGACTGAGCAGGAGGACGAGTAGCGCGAGATGGAAGCAGGTGTTGAGCGGCATGGGAATAGTGTAGCAGCGGCGGAGCCCATTCATCGCCGCGCTAGTCCCGCCTGATCCGGCCTGTGGCGCGCAGGCGCTTGGGCATTTGCGGCGGGATGCTGTAGAGCCGGTAGAGCAAGGCTCCCAGCGCGTGGCAGACGCTGTCGTTGTTGCACAAACCGTGTGCGATGCAGACAGGCAGCACCACGCGCTCGATGTCATGCCACTGATGCGGATGCTCGATCCGGCAGAGCAGTTCCTCCACGTCACGCTCCGTGGCGGCGCCCTTGAGGAGCTGGTACATCATATTGACGCGCTGCCAGAGATAGTCTGCCATGAAGCCGTCGGAGTGCGTCATGAACACGGTGAAGGAATCCTCCAGCACTTCCATATCACGGTGCAGGAACGCGCAAGTGGCGATATAGATGTATGCTTCCAGGGTAAAAGCCCATTCGGGCAGCGCGGCGAGGTTGGCGCGAAACTCGCTGTGCGGGTAAGTGATGCCGTCATCGCGCCAGGCGATGGTGTGCAATTGCATGAGGAACACACGGGCGCAGGCGGTGGCGTAGGGTGAGCCCTCAAAGCGGGAGAACTCCTCAATCAGCTCTGAGCGCAGGCCGGCCTCCATCGCTGGCGTGGCGTCCAAGCATTCGATCTGCCAGCGCCAGCTCCCGCTCGCCGCGGAACGCCGCCTGCACCGCGGGGCTGAGGTGATGATCAACCCAGGTATATGCTTCTTGAAGATACTCGACTACATCCATCACCGTATCCACTAATGGGATTGTAACAACGAATAACACGAGATGTGCACAAGTTGGTCAATTGTTAACTTTGGCGTTGAAACCTGCGCCGCTGGCGTTAGTCCCGCCGGATGCGCCCGGTGCGCCGCCTACGCTTGGGCATTTCCTGAGAGCCGGTGTGTAAATCATGCAGCGTCTGGCCGAGAATCTGGCAAGTGTCCGGGCTGTCCAGCAAGCCGTGCTTGATACAGGCAGGCAACAGCAGCATCTCAAAGTCATGCCACTGATTGGGATGCTCCATCAACGTGAGCAGTTCCTCGACATCCCGCGTTTGCGCCGTGCCGCGCAGCAGCAGCTGCATCAGGTTGACCCGCTGCCACAGAAAGGCGGACATGAACCCGTCAGCCTCCAGCATAAACACGCCGTAGCATTCGTCGACAAGTTCAAGATCGCCGTTTAGGAATGCCCAGGCTGACAGGTAGAGCCTGAGCTCTTTGGTGAATAGCTCTGCCGGGATCTGCGCGAGATCGGCCTGGAACTCAACTGGCGGATACGGCTTGCCCTGGTCCCGCAGGTCGATGGTGCGCAGTTGGATGATGTAGCTGCGGGAAGTTCCAATGGCGTAGCGTGACCCAGTCAACTGGTGCAGATCGTTGAGCAGCTTCAGGCGCAGCTGCGCGACTTCCGTCGGGGCTTTGCCGATGCGCTCAGCCTGCCAGCGCAGGTACCGCACGCGGACAGCGATCATTTCCGCTAAATCATCCGGCAGGCCGCTGGCACTGAGCGCGGCGGCGGCGTCGTCCAGCCCTCGCGTCGCAGTGGCGGCATCCCCGCGGTAGATGGCCTCGATCGCTTCCGCGAGCTGCGCATCCGCCCAGGTATAGGCGCGCTGGAGGTACTCACGTGCATCTTGGAGGGGCTCCACTGCATTTCAATCGTAAAGCAGGATGAACCTCTGCGCAATTCGATTCAAGTTACATATAGGTGAAGAGTTGCTCACATCCCCGGCAGTAGGGCAATACCGCTCACCGCAAGTTTCGCGCCCCAAATCGCCAGGACCAGCCAGCCTAAGGTGGCGCAGGCCAGTAGGATTAACAGCCAGCGCGCGTCCACCCCGGCATGGCTTAGGCTGCTTTGCTCCCGCAGCAATTTGATTTCCGCATTTGTTAACCGCTGGCTAGCCATGGCTGAACCTCCAGCGGTTATACCCGTCGAGCTGCCCGCTGAAACAAGCCGCCTGCCGCGGATTGCCGCAATCAAGACAGAACTTGGTGCTCGCCGACCGGATCGCGGATGTAGTCGCCGTTCAGGATGCGCTAGTAGGCACCGGTGCGGTACCATTGCCGCAACACCGCGACGCGGAGCACGCTGCAGGGGCGGCGCAGCTTGCCAGCGAACCAAGTCAGCGCGGTAAAGGCCGCCTGCGGGTGCAGGTGCAGCTCGCAGTTGCGCTGTTGCAGCACGAGGTAGCCTTGAGCCGGTCCGCCGCCAGCGAGCACAGAGTCGAGCTGCTGGTAGAACTCCAGCGACGCCGCTAAATCCGACACACTCAGGCACGGCGCCAGCCAGCCTAACTCTAGGTGCGCCATTGCAGCTCCTTGTTCGATTCAGCTGAAACTTGCGGCGGGCCCGGCGTTTATCCCGCACCGGTCTATAATTGACCTAGACCTGTAGCTAGGTGGAATGGATGCGGCTCAGTGTGGGATTCTTGTACGGAGTGCTGTTCGCCTGCTGGATCACCGGCAGCGGATCAACCTGGGCCAGTGAGACTTGCGCGGCAGTCAGCGCGGCGGAGAAGTTGAGGGCGGAGCCGGCGGAGAACCATCCCGCCTTGCGGATCTATGATCTGCGCCAGGGTTCGCCAGCGGCGAAACTTACCAGTTACCAAGTGTTGCTGGATGAGCTGTCCAGCGCCGATGTGGTGTTCCTCGGCGAGCAGCACGATGATCCGGCGACGCACTACATGGAATGGCGCATCCTGCGCGATCTGGCCGCGCGCCACCATGGCAACCAAGCGTTGAGCCTGGAAATGTTCGAGCGCGATGTGCAGCAGCTGCTCAACGCATACCTGCGCGGTGAGCTGAGCGAAGACGAGTTCCTTACAGGCAGCCGCCCGTGGCCGAACTACCCCAGTGACTACCGGCCACTGGTTGAACTGGCGAAAGCCGCGGGCTTGCCTGTGGTGGCGGCGAACATACCACGCCCGCTTGCCGCGCGCGTTGCCAAGCAAGGGCTGGAACCGGCGCAGGCGGAAGCGACCGTGCAGGAATGGTTCTGGATGGCGGCGGAAGCGCACGCGCCGCTCGACCTTTACTGGGAGCTGTTCTACGCGACGATGGGTGCGATGATGGGCGGGCATGGCGGCGGCGAATCAAGCCAGGCCGCGCCGGCGATGCCCCCGTCCGGTATGGGCGGCAAGCCTGCGGTGGAAGCCCCGGCGCCAAACTTCCTCAGCGAGGAAGCCTTCCACGAGCCGTATGCGCCGGGCACGGCGGCGTTTAACCTGCACTCGAGTTTCGGGCCGGTCTGGCCTACGCTGCCGCCGGGCCTGCCGGCGGGGCAGGAGGTGGTGTGCCAGATCTACCAGGCGCAGTGCATCAAGGACGATACGATGGCGGAGAGCATTGCCCGCCAGCGCCAGCGTGATCCGTTGCGCCCGGTCATGCACGTGAACGGCTGTTTCCACAGCGACTACCAGGCAGGTGCCTTCTCCCGGCTGCAAGCGCTTCGTCCGCAAGACAAAATCATTTCAGTCACCTTCCGGCCAGCCTTGCCGCTGAGCCAAGGTGATCCGCTCAGCGAAGACCTCGACTCGGCAATGTTCAGCAAGCAGCCGCGCGTTGCGGATTTCCTCGTGTTCGTGCCTGCGCCGCAACCGGAGCTAGATCCGGTGCTTGAGCCGGCGGCGGTTGAGGAG
>CAYXMN010000141.1:0-7086 GCA_964465955.1 uncultured Planctomycetales bacterium | reverse complement strand
CACTCCTTGCCGCTGCATTTTCTGATAGGTGCTGAACAGGTGCTTGCGGCGGCCGTAAACCTCCGCCACTGGAATGCTGTACTTGTGAAGCAATTTGCGGATCTGGTCGATCATCGCCGGAAGGTGTTTTTCCTCCAAAGCGACTGCCTTATCCACTTCCAGATCCAAAGCATGGTATTCATCCGGCAGCAAATGCTGGAAAACATAGTCTTCCATCTCGCTGACGAGCTGGCCGAAGCCCAGGCGGCGCGCGATAGGGATGTAAAACTCGAGCGTTTCACGGCTGATTCGCTGGCGCTTGGCTGGCACCATCGCGCCCAAGGTGCGCATGTTATGCAATCGATCAGCTAGTTTCACGACGATCACGCGTGTGTCGCGCGTCATCGCCACAAACAGCTTTTGCAGGTTGCGAGCTTGGTCTGAGGCTTTATTCCGGCCCGTGAAGCGGGCGAAGAAGTCAATGCGTTTGATTTTGGTCAAGGCATCGACCATATGCGAGACATCACGCCCGAAAAGCTGGCGTATCTGCTGCAGGCGAACCCCGGTATCCTCCACGGTGTCATGCAACAGCGCCGTGATAATGGCATCCTCATCCATGTTGAGCTCAACACAGATCTCCGACACTTCCAACGGGTGGATGATATACGGCGAGCCGTCTTTGCGCTGCTGTCCTTCATGGGCGGCCAGCGCCAGCTCATAGGCTTGGCGCAGCCGGTTCTCGTCGAGCTCCTTGTCCTCCGCGCGCAGACTGTCGAGGATCACCTGGAACAGGTAGTCCGCCTCTGGAAAGGCACCGGTTGTCGTTTCGCGCCGCGGCATATTAGTTTTCGATACCCAGCAACTTCAACATAATTGTACGCTTGTTCTGGTAGTTGTCTGCATCCAGGGCGACTATGGGCCGGATCGCCTGCCCGGGGCGCAGGTGCTGGTAGAGGTGGCTCATGCTGAAACCGGTCAGGCGCGCGGTACGCAGGCCGTCGCTCACCGTCAGCGCCAGGTGCGTTTTATCCCGCCCCATTAAACTGGTTCGCTCCACTTGGCAGCCTAGGAACAGCAATGGTGCTGGCTCAAACCCCGTGCCGAACGGCTGTAGCCGCCAGCAGTCATTCTCCAACTTCTCAGTCAGATCTGTTAACTGCGCGGAAACCGGCTCAGGCTTGACTGCGATATCGGCAGTGATCAGCGGCTGTTCGAGCTGAGCCGCTACAGCGGCAGACCAGGCTGTCTTAAATTCCTGCAATGCGGCGCGTCGAACCTTCACGCCGGCGGCATTCATATGCCCCCCGAAGCCCGCCAGGCAGCCTGCGCACTCTTTCAGCGCAGCCACGACATCAATCCCGCGGGCGGAGCGCACTGAGCCTGAAAGCAGATGCTCCCCCCCGGTTGGTCCGGCCGGGGCATCCGTCAGGATGATCGCCGGTTTGTTAAGCTGCCCGGCCACCTGGGCCGCGACAATGCCTAGCACGCCGATATGCCAGTCCGGACTGTAAACCGCGATACCTGCCGCCTCGGGTTCATCCAGCGCGGCAAGCACCGCTTGGCGCGCAGCGGTTTTGGATATCTCCTGGCGCTCGTTGTTCAACTGCTCCAGCATCTGCGCAGCCTGCCGGGCCTCGGCCTGGCCAGGCGCAAGCAACAAGTCCAGGGCGATACGCGGGCTGCGCAGGCGCCCGGCGGCGTTAAGCCGCGGGATTAGCGAGAATTGCAGTTGGCGTGGTGTCAGCGCATCGAGGCCGTCCAGACCGCTATAAACAATCAGCGCACGCAGTCCGGGGTTTATGGTCGCTGGTAATGCGGCGAGCCCGGCATGGACCAACAGCCAGTTGAGAGGTTCAAGCGGTACGATGTCCGCAAGCGTGGCGAGGCCGGCCAGTTCCGGTTCATCGCCAACCAGACTGCCAGGTGCGTCTGGCTGTAATGCCGCCAGGCAGAAAGCGACCAAGCCGGCGGTGCACAGCGCAGGTAGCGCGGATTCCAGATGCGGGTTTAACAGCGGCACGGGCAGCGCGCCTTGAGGCTCGTGGTGGTCGATGATTGCCACTTTAAGTCCCGCGGCATGCGCCAGGTTCACCGCCTCGTGGTCGGCAGTGCCACAGTCCAGCGCAATCAACGTTTGATAGCCGTGGTCAATGGCCTGCTGGATGATGCGGGGATCCAGCCCATAGCCGTGGAGCTGGCGATTAGGCAAGAATACATTGCCCGGCACCCCTTGCCCGCGCAGCCAGCGATACAGCAGCGCAGTGGCGGTAATTCCGTCCACGTCGTAATCGCCGTAAACCAGCGTGGGGCGCTTGCCTTTTACCGCGTCGAGTAGAACCTCCCGCACGGCCGGCCAGGCTGTTGCTTGCGGAATAGGTGTGAGCTTTGCCCAGCGCCCGGGCTGCGCGCATTGCTCCGCCAGCGCCAAGCGCTCCGCCAACCTCGCCCCAGGAGGGAACAACCGCTCGATTAGCGGGGCCAGGCGGGAATCTGCCATGAGAACCTGCCTTAGCGGCGGCGCTGCTGCCTCTTGGCCTTCGCCTTCGCTTCATCTTCCTCAGCACCGCGCCGGGCCCGTTCCCGCGCCACCTGCGACTCGACTTCAACTTCGGGGACCACGGTTAAATCGACACCCGCCGAGGCTGGGCCAACCGCAGCTGCATCGAGTTTCAACGTTCTGCCGCGGCTTAACCAGAGCATGATAGGGGTTGCTACATAGATCGAACTATAACCGCCAGCGATCATCCCTACTAGCATCGCGATCATGAAGTCACGGATATTGGCTCCACCAAAGAGCAGCAACGCGACAATGGTTAGTATCACCGCGAACATCGTATTCACTGATCGCAGAATGACCTGGCTGATCGAAAGGTTGCACAACTGGGCAAAGGGCACGCTATCGCCAAATGTCCTCAAGTTCTCGCGGATGCGGTCGTAGACGATCACCTTGTCGTTGATGGAATAACCAACGATGGTTAGGATCACCGCGATAAAACTTGCGTTGATCTCAAGTCTAAGGATCGCAGCAACTGCCAGTGTTACCAACACATCGTGGAACACCCCGAGAATTCCGCTAAAGCCCATCTCCCACTTTGCAAACCGAATGAAAATGTAAATCGTAATCAACAAACAACCGATTAGAAGGGAAATGATGGCCTTCTGTACTAATTCAGCTCCAACAGTCGGACCGACGTAATCCTGCTGGATTACCCGCGGGTTAGCCCCATCCGCGCTTTCCGCGACAAACCCTCCAAACGAGTTACCGATGTCTTCCTTGAGGCTGCGTAAAGCGGCTGTCCGGCTATCTGATTTCGTTTTGTCATCCTCCCCCGACTCCCTCACCTTCATCCGGATGCTTGCCACATTTGGATTTGTTTGATCAACCTGGATGACTGCCTCACCTTCGGCATACTTCGCAACGATTGCTGCAAGATCTTGTCCATCCAGAGCAAATCTCTCCGTGCACTCCAATACTAGCTGTTCACCGCCCGTGTAATCAAGGCCAAGGTTGAACATGGAACCTGTGGAGGCTTTATTGATAAAAATGAAGATCACACCAGCGGCGATGACTACGAAACTAATACCAAGCCATATCGCAGTGCGTTCAACATAGCGATAGTACAAGCCTTGTTTAATAATCTCGCCTGGCACAAACCACTGCTTAACTGCCGCAGCGTAAAAGCTAACGTTGTGCTGCCAGTGAATCACCAAATCCATCACGTTCCGCGTTATGAAGACGGCGGAGAACAGTGCAATCACGTTACCGATGAATAACGTAACCGCAAATCCCTTGACTGGTCCTGTACCATAAAAATACAACACCGCCGCCGCGATCATCGTCACCAGATTGCCGTCGAGAATGGCCGCCCAGGCTCGCGAAAATGCTGCCTCGTAGGCAGCATAGAGTGTTTTACCCCACCTTATCTCTTCCTTCAAGCGTTCGAAGATGATGATGTTGCCGTCAATCGCCATACCGACTGAGAGCAGGAAGCCTGCGATACCGGGTAAGGTCATCGTGGCATTGATCAAACTAAAATAGCCAAGGACCAGCACTACATACAACGTTAGCGCGAAGCCGGCCACCGCGCCTGGCAGGCGGTAAACCAATAGAAGGAATACCAATACAGCGATGAACCCGGCCAGCCCGGCGAGCAAGCTGGCGTTGATGCTTTCCTGGCCCAGCGTCGGACCCACGACCGAGCTTGATAAGATGCTCAGCGGAACGGGCAGCGCGCCGGCGTTGAGCTGGCGAACGACCTTGTCCACCTCATCCATGGTGAATGCGCCGCGAATGATGCCGCTCCCGCCCCAGATCGCGTCGTCGATGCGCGGGCTGGTCAGCACTTTGCCATCCAGCAGTACAGTTAAGTACTGCCCAACATGATTATTAGTAAACTCGCCAAAGGTATCCGCCGCGGCTGACTTGAAATCAAATCCAATTACCGGTTGATTGCCTTGGTCGAAAGTTGGGAAAGCCTTTGCAAGATCCGCGCCTGTAAGAATAGTTTCATACATAGCATAGGCTTCCAACCGGTTGCCTAGCTCATCATTAAAGTCAAGCCCCTCTTCGAAGCTCTCGGTGGCGGTGTTAACGAACTCCAGCATCGCCGTCTCACCGATGATCTCGATTATTGAATCCGGGTTTTTCTCGCCGGGCACTTGCAGCAATAGCCGGTTGGTGCCCACTTGGCTTAGGCTAATCTCCTTTTGGCCTTGAGGATCAACCCGGTTGCGGACAACCAAGGAAACCCCATCCATCTGCTCTTGCTCAAGTGTGGCGCCCTCTTCCGGTACTGCCTGCAACAGCACTTCCACACCGCCGCGCAGATCGAGGCCCAGGGTTACGATCGGCTGCGCCGGCTTCATTCCGTATTGACGGTAAAGCGGGTTGATCAGCGCGATAACAACAACAGTTAAAATGATGATCCAGTTCCACCCACGGCGGCTCATGTGCCTTCGCTCCTTCCTAATCGCCGGGAAAAATGTTGAACGGATATTTTACCACTCGTTCGGGAGCTATTGGCAAGTGCTTATTAGCTATTAATCTCAGCAGTACATCCCAGCGAAATCTCATTCTTGAGCGCAATTTGCGGTCCAAAGGCTTACCCACCCTTCGCCTACAGGAAAACCTGTGCCAGTTCCGTGATCCGCACTTGCTCCACCGGAGCTTGCCTAATTGCCGTCAGCAAAGCATTCGCGGTGTCCAGGCTCGTTAACACTGGCAGGTTATGCTCCACCGCACTCCGGCGGATTAACCGCGCCTCAGCTTCGGCTTTCTGGTTTTCACTCACCGTGTTGACCACGAGTTGAAACTTGCCATTATTTATCTCGTCAATAATGTGCGGGCGGCCTTCGTTCAACTTTTTAACTGCTTGGGCCGGGATGCCGCGCAGTCTGAAAAACGACGCTGTGCCGCTAGTCGCATAGATCTGAAACCCGAGATCGGCAAATCCGCGAATCAACTCCACTGAATCGTCTTTATCGATGTCCGCGATAGTTGCCAGCAGGCCCTGCCCGGCAATGTCCTTCCTCCGCGGCACACTGATGCCGCTAGCCAGCAATGCTTTGCGCAACGCAGTCGGATAATCCGGGGCAATGCCCATCACCTCGCCGGTACTCTTCATCTCAGGGCCGAGCTGTACGTCAAGATCGCGCAGTTTCAGGAAGCTGAATACCGGGCACTTCACCGCGACCATGCCGCGAACAGGCTGCAGGCCCAGCGGATAGCCGCAGTCTTTCAGCGATCCGCCCATGATGCCGTGCATTGCCAGTTTGATCATCGGCACCCCAGTGATTTTGCTGATGAACGGTACGGTGCGACTGGCGCGCGGATTGACCTCAATGACATACACATGGTCGGCTTTATCCACGACGAACTGGATATTGATCAGGCCCTGGGCGTGGATCGCCAGAGCGGTGCGCGTCGCATAGTCGCAGATTGTGTCGATCACCTGCCTGCTCAGCGATTGCGGCGGATAGACCGCCATCGAGTCGCCGCTGTGGATGCCGGCGCGCTCGATGTGCTGCATCACACCAGGGATGATCACGTTCTCGCCGTCGCTGACAACATCGACTTCCACTTCCATGCCGCGGAAAAACTTGTCGATTAACAGCGGTTGGCCCAGGAATGCGTGGCGGTTGTCCCTAATGTATTGGCGCAAATCGTCCGTCGTGAACAGCACCTGCATCGCGCGGCCGCCCAGCACGTAACTCGGCCGCACCAGCACCGGGAAGCGGATCGAATGCGCCACTTCCACAGCGTCGTCATAGTCCGTCACCGTGCTGCCCGGCGGGCGCGGGATTTCGAGGCGCTCCATCAGCGCGTCGAAGCGCTCGCGATCCTCGGTCTCGTCGATGGCGTCGCGGGTAATGCCCAGGATGCGCACCCCCGCGCGGTCGAGCGGCGCGGCCAGGTTGATCGCGGTCTGCCCGCCGAACTGGCACACCACGCCCAGCGGCTTCTCGCGCATGATGATTTCGCGTACCGATTCGTAGGTTAGCGGCTCGAAATAGAGCGTGTCGCTCACGTCAAAGTCGGTCGAGACCGTCTCCGGGTTATTGTTGACGATTACCGCTTCATACCCCAGTTCCTGCAATGCGATGAGCGCGTGCACCGAGCAGTAATCGAACTCAATACCCTGGCCGATCCGGATCGGACCGCTGCCCAGCACCATCACCTTGCCCTTGGACTTGCGGCCTTGGCCTTTACGCTCCGACATCAGCGGGTCGCTTTCCTCGGCGTATGTGCTGTAGTAGTAAGGTGATTGCGCGAAAAACTCTGCCGCGCAAGTATCCACTGCTTTATAGCTTGGTTTACTGTGGAGCTGCCCGCGTAGCATCGCCACCTGCGTATCATCCACATCGAGAATGCGCGCGGCAAGCTCGTCGCTGATCCCGCAGCGTTTCAGCTCCGCCAGCAGCTCCGTGTCGAGCACGCTGCCCGCCTCGCGCAGCCGGCGCTCCAAGTCCACAATGCGGACGAAACGATCAATGAAATAGCGGCTCACGCCGGTAAGGTGGTGCAGGAAATCCGGGCTGTAACCGCGGTAAATGGCCTCGAACAGAGCGAAAACGCGGCCATCGGTCGGCTCGGCGAGGAAAGAGGTC
>CAYXMN010000140.1:2230-7162 GCA_964465955.1 uncultured Planctomycetales bacterium | reverse complement strand
CAACCTGGCGCTGGTAACGCTGGTGAATGAGATTTCCTATATTAATTGTACCGGGGCGACTGGGGGGGGCGGGCGTCCCTGCTATCTTGGTGGGGCGGACCGCCGTGTCCGCCATTCCCCGTAGGGGCGAAGCCATGCTTCGCCCATTGTCATGAGGCACGAACCGTTGTTGTTGTGGGACGGGTAGTACTACCCGTCCCACGAAGAAATAAACTAGCCCATCTACCAGCCACCGTTCGACTGAAAGTTCCACTGGCCAGTGAGAGGATCTTTCAACTCGACAAAGAATGGCTGCTCTTGAAGTAACCATTCAATCTCTTTCGTTATCCATGGCTCAGCAGTAACTAACGTAGCCTTGCGGCAAAGGACACCTCTTCCATTAGGATAGATGTCCAACGAGTACAACATTTTGCATCTGTCACAGACAACCATCCTGGTCTCGTAGATCGGCTTAAACGTATCATCACGTCCGAACATAGTGCCGGGTCTGATGCAGTGAGACTGTTCGCTCTGGCAGTCCGGGCAGATGAAACGCAAGTTTATTGGAGCCATTTGTTGACGTCCAATCTCGATGATGTCCATTGTCCCCTCCTTAAAGGTACAATGATATGGAACATACAGGTTCTGTATGCTTACAACGACAACATAACGAACCTCTTTGACAAGAGGACTCGCGTGAAACACGTTTCACACGATAGTATAACGTGTCAACTGAGAATTGCAGCAGAATAGTATTAAATCTAGGTTAATTCGTGAATAGAAATCTTTCTTCCACACCTAACTCCCCCAGTCCACCCCGCTGTGCGCGTCGAGCCAGGCTAAGTCGCCCTTAAGCAGCGTCTCGCTCTGCGCGTCGAGGTCTTCCAGGGTGTGGCCGCCGAACATCAAGCTGGCGCGGTTCGGGTTATGCGGGAGGCCGAAGGTGTGCCCCAGCTCGTGGCAGACCACGACGTGCCAGCGCCGCTGCGTGTGCGCCCAGCGCGCGCCGTCGTCCTCTTCAGTGAGCCGTAGGCCGACGCGCCAAGAGCTGATCACGGCAACCGGGGCCCCCAAGCGCGCCCGGCCCGTCAGCCACGGCTTGCAGTCCGCGTAGGCATAGCCCGGCAGCAAGCCCAACACCTTATCCGCTCCGTCGCGCGGCTGCCCCTGCAACCAGACCAGCACTTTATCCAAGTCATATTGCGCGCGCGCGGTTACGAAGCACTCGTCCGGCACGGTGAGCGCCGCACCCATCTCGTAGCGGCAGGGGAAGGTGCCGGATAAGTATCCGCTCAAGGCCTCAAGCTCAGGCGCGGTGAGCAGGCGCGCGGCCCAGGCGCGGTTTGGCGCAGCTTCAGCTGAAATGGCGGCTTGCGTCTGCGGCCCCGGTGTAAGCGGCACTAGGCGTACAACCACCTGGCTGGCCCGCATCCCAGGTGTGGCTGCTGACGCCGGACGCGTTCGTGGCTGGCTGAGCGTCCAATCCGCCGCGAGGGCTCCGGCGAGGAGCATGGCCCCCGCCAGGCAAACCAGCAGCATCCAGCCCCCGCGCTTCAACCATCGTTGCATGTCGCGATGTGAGACTTAGCTGCCTCGTTGCTGGTTCGCGCAGCGCGCCGCTCCCGGCATCAGCGATCCAGCACTTCGCGCACGAGCACGGCCAGGTCTTCCGTGGTGATTGGCTTGACGGCACAGGCTGTAATACTGTCTGTTTGGGTGCTCTGCACGCCTTGGTCCTTCACTGTGGGGCTATAACCCGTGCAGATGATGACAGGTAAATCGGCGCGGATGCGTTTGATTTCGTCCGCCAACTCGCGCCCTGACATTCCGGGCATCGCATGATCGGAAATCACGAGGTCGTAACGCTGCGGATTCGTGCGCAGGGCGGCAAGGGCACTGCGGCCTTCCACAAACTTCGAGACATGGTAGCCCAGGCTTTCGAGGATCAAAGATAGCATCGTGGCTAATGCTGGCTCGTCATCGACCACGATGATGTTCTCGCTGCCTTGGGGCAGCACGATTTTCTTCTCGGCAACAGGCTTTGCTTCCTCTGTAGATTCCGGGAGGTAGACCCGGAACTCAGAACCCACGCCTAAGGTGCTGTCTACGGTGATTATGCCGTGAAGCTGTTCTACGATGTTTTTAACAGTGGCCAAGCCCATGCCGGTCCCTTCTCCTTTGCCTTTAGTGGTAAAGAATGGATCGAAAATCTGTTCCAAGATTTCTTTCGGCATGCCTGTCCCATTGTCTTTCACGCTCAAGACATGGTACTGGCCGGGTTTCAGCCCTGTTTGGTTGAGGTCATTCTCCGCAGTGAACAGGAGGCGCCAGTTCTTGATTTCGATCACACCGCCTGTCTCTTGCATAGCGTGGCTGGCATTCGTGCAGAGGTTTAATAAGACTTGGTGAATCTCCGTCGGATCTGCGTAAACCAAGCTGGAATCAACTTGCAGATCAAGTTCGACTCTAATGCCGGAAGGCAGCACTGACCGCAGCAGCTTCGTCACTTCCCCGATGATCGGGACAATGTCAATATCGGCAAGTTGCCGGTCGGTCCGCCGGGAGAAGGTGAGAATCTGCCGGACGAGGCTGCTGGCGCGCTTGCCGGCGGCGCTGATTTCCTTGACGTATCCTGCAGCTTCATGTTCCGGCGGTAAGGAATCCAGGGCTAGATCACTAAATCCAAGGATGCCAAACAGCACATTGTTGAAATCATGCGCGATGCCACCGGCAAGCATGCCGATCGCCTCTAGCTTCTGCGTCTGGCGCAATTGCGCTTCAAGTTTCTGCCGCTCGATGGCGCTCTGCACACGCTCGGTAATATTCCGGGTCACGCCGGTGATCCCAATGGGTACGCCATCCTTGTTACGCAGGAACGACGCATTAACTTCGGACCAGACCGTAGAGCCGTTTCTATGCCGCAGCTCCAACTCCGCGATGATGTTCCGGGCCGGGTCTATTCCGGGCTGGCCATCCCGCGCGAGTTCCTCCGCGATGATGGTTAATGCTTTGTGCCGCGCCGCTGGGGTAATGAATCCGTAGAGCCCGCCTGCCTGTAATTCCTCGACGCTATATCCTTGGTAGCGCTCCACTGAAGGGCTAATGTAGGTGATCCGGCCATCCAAACCGGCAGACCACAGAATATCCGACATACTGTCGGCTATGAACCGGTACTTTTCCTCCTCAGCTTGCAGCTTCTGCTGGATCTGCTGCTGGTAGAACGAATAGAACAGAATCGCCCAGCCCAGGGGTTCGAGCAGCCCAGGATAGTCCTCCAACATGCCGACGCTGGGATAAATGCCGGACCATTCCAGCACATTGCTGACATCCCGGATTAACTGCAATGTGAGAATGCCGCTCAGAATCAAGATTTGGTCGCGGCTGAGGAATCTGCGCCTTCCGGTTGACAGGAGAACTACCGTGCCGAATAGAGTGAGGAAGGAAAGAACATCCAATGCGACGATGATGTTCATATGCCCGCCACGCCGTTCCTAGCCTTAAGCTTCCACACCCAAGCCGCCAGCAGAACAGCTCCCGTGAGGTAGCAAACATGTTCAAGCAGGTTGCAAAGCGAGTGGAATGCGAATCCTTCGAGGACGGTAAGCAGCCAGGCAGCACAGCCTGCGAAAAATGCGGCGGGCAGCAAACGGGAACTGACTGCAGTGCGAATTCCCGCCAAGTTAGTCACAACGAAGGCTAGCACAATGAAAGCTAGAAAAACCGTGATTAACTCATTCTGCTCGGTCAACGCCAACTCCACTGCGGCCCAGTACTGCGCATTAGATTATAACGAGGGTCGGGAATGCGGAAGTTAAATTCCAGTAGTGCTAAATGAGACTTGCTATGCAGTTAACTGAGTCTCAATCTAAAATAGTAGTAACCTGCCTGGCTCCCGGTCGTGCAGGTATACACGATTCCCGATTCTCTTTGCCGAAGCTCGACCGGAGTTAGCTCCTACCTCTTGCTGCCGGTCCGAGCACACTGCGCGCAATCACCATGCGCATGATTTCGCTGGTGCCTTCACCGATAGTACAGAGCTTAGCGTCGCGCCAGATGCGCTCCACCTCATACTCGCGGGTGTAGCCGTATCCGCCGTGCATTTGCACCGCCTTCTCCGTGACGCGCATCGCCATCTCGCTGGCGTATAGCTTGGCCATCGCCGCTTCCTTCGCGATGTTCTGCCCGGCTTCTTTCATGAAGGCTGCGCTGTAAACCAGCAGCCGCGCCGCTTCGATTTCGGTCGCCATGTCCGCGGCCATGAACTGCAGCGCTTGGTGCTCCGCCAGCAGGCGGTCGAAGGTGCGCCGCTCCGCCATGTACTTGAGCGTGCGTTCGTAGGCCGCCTGGGCCAGCCCCAGCGCCATGGCCCCGATGCCAATCCGCCCGCCTTCCAAGGTGCCCATGAACACTCTAAAGCCGGTATCTGGTTCGCCCAGCAGGTTTTCGCGCGGCACCCGGACGTTGTCGAGGAAGATCTGCGCCGTCGAACTCGCACACAGTCCTAGCTTATCCTCCTCCTTGATGACACTCACGCCGGGGCTGTCCAGTTCGATGATCAACGCACTGATGCCATGGTTGCGCGGTGCGGATTGGTCGGTCTTGACCGTGGCGACCATCAAATCGGCGTGCTTGCCGTTGGTGATCCACATCTTCGAACCATTCACGACGTAATGGTCGCCATCCAATATCGCGGTGGTTTTCGTATTGCCTGAATCACTGCCCGCTTCCGGCTCGCTTAAGCCAAAGCAGCCGATGGCCTGGCCGTTGCATAACGGCGCGAGGTACTTGCGTTTTTGCGCGTCCGTGCCCAGCGCGTTAATCGGCATCATGCACAGGCTCACGTGCGCGGTATAGGTCAGCGCCGTGCTGCCGCAACCCCGGGCGAGTTCCTCCAAGGCAATGACATACGCGATAAATCCAAGCCCGGCGCCGCCGTATTCCTCGGGGAACGCC
>CAYXMN010000140.1:0-2220 GCA_964465955.1 uncultured Planctomycetales bacterium | reverse complement strand
GCCGCGCCCAGGAGATCAAGCTCCACCATTTCCTGCAGGGCTTCAAGCGGGAAGCGATGCGTGCGATCAAGCTCAGCCGCCCGGGGTGCAACCTTATCCTCGACATATTTGCGAACCATATCGCGTAGCATCCGGTGCTCGTCGGTGAAAGGAATCATCCCCATGCTGTCTTGAGCGTCCATCAAACACCTCCCACTGTGTTACCCCATGATACCAAGCCACCCTGCGGCATGCCGCGCCGGTCAATTATTCGAGTCAATCCATCCGCGGGATAAAATGATGGCATGAAAGCGCGGGTGACGTTTTACACGCGGGGTGACCGGCTGTGGGGGCTCGGGCACTTGCACCGCGTGAGCTGGCTTGCCGCGGCGATCAACGCGCAACATCCCGCACCGGAGGTGCTGGTCTGCTGTACGGACTCCGCGGAGGCGCGCGCATTCTGGCACGGGCAGCCCATCAACGTCCATTTCCACAGCGACATGCATGGCAAAACGGTCCTGCCGCCGCCGGGTGCAGTTGCCGTGGTGGATTGGCTCGACAGCTCGCCCGAGCAGGTGGCCACGTTAGCTGTGCAAGGCGCGCGGGTGTGCCTGCTTGATGATTACGGCCCAGCCCAGCCGCAGGCGGATGTGGTGATTAATGCGTTGCTGTCACCGTTGCGGTTCGAGGAAAAGCGCGTGGGACGCGCCAAGGTGCTGGCTGGCGCGCCGTTTGTGCAACTGCCGCCGGCCGCGATCAGAATACGCCGGGGTGGCGCCGCGGCGGTGCACGCCATGCAGGCTGGATTGCGCCAGCCCGTCGCGCCGCTCACCGGGCAGGCTGCAGTAGTGCTGGTCAGCTTTGGCGGCAATGCAAATGATGAGGCGGTGGGTTTGGCGCTTGGCGCGTTAAGGTTGGCGGATTACCGCGGGCGCTTGGTGGTGATGCCCTGGGACGGCCCGCCAGGAGATGCGCACGGTCTCGATATTGAATGGCGGCCCGGCGGCGAAGAGTTCCACGCCATTTTAGCGGCGGCTGACCTGGCTGTGCTGGCCGGCGGGCTCTCGCTGTATGAGGCGGCGTACCTTGGCATCCCGGCGGTGTGCGTGGCGGTGGCCGGGCATCAGGTGCGCACCGGGCGCAAGCTGGCGGCGGCGGAATGCTGCCGCTACGGCGGGCTACTGCCGGGCGTTCCGGCGGAAGGTGATGCGCTGGCCAGCAGCAAGGGATTGGCGGGAATCCTGACTCTATTGCTCCGCGATCAGCACCAGCGCGGACGCATTAGTACTGCCGGACAGGCTACCTTTGACGGCGGCGGCCTCATGCGCACCATGGGAGAGATCCTGGCGCTGTTCAATTTACCCCAGCAACCGGCGCTGCCTGGAGGGGGGCATGGCGGACACGGTCGCTAAACAAAATGCTGCGCTGCTGTCGCCCTGGCGGCTCGTGACCGTTGCCGCGCGATCCGCCTCAGTCCGCATCGCGAATCCGCGTTTGCAGGGGGTGACGCTACGCGGCGACTTCAAAATGAACCGCGCCTGGATTACCAGCAGCCTGTCGCTGAGCAATCCGCTGACCTACCCGTCAAAGCAGGGCTGGGCTTGACCCGGATTTCCCGCTGATTGCAGTCCTCCCAGTGGTTCCGCCTGCCGGCAATCCTGTTGCTGCAACTCGGGTCAATCATGCTGGGCGCCGCGGTGGCGCGGCTGGCAGTCCGCGCATGACGGCAGCACGCGGACTAGTCGGCGACGAGCTGGAACATCAAGTCTGCATCAGGCTGGTACTCGTAGTAGCAAACTGCCGGGAAACCGTTGAGATTGATCAAGGAAGGATACTCGCCAGTCCTTGTCGCATCATCGATGACAACCGGTGCATTCCATTCAAGCCCAGACTTATCCGAACCCGTCGCGAGTTTCACCTTGAAATTCGTTGAGTCGTAGTAAGCCACAATTGGGAAGCCTCCTATTACGGCTAATGAAGTTCCCCGGCCTACGTCCAAGTCATCATCTCCCTCAATCGGTATCGCGATATTATAGAGCCACGAATCGCCTACATTATCGATCGCGAATGTATAACGAAGCTGGCCGGAGTTTCTAAAGGAATCCCATACGTAGAAACACACTGCCGGCCGGCCATCTACTTCCGCAAGACTGCTGCAATCGCCGCTGACGTAATCCGTAAAGATTACTTTCGGCGTGCTCCAGCTGCTGCCATCCGCATCTGTGGCCCGGACATAAGCAA
>CAYXMN010000139.1:0-7277 GCA_964465955.1 uncultured Planctomycetales bacterium | reverse complement strand
CGAACGGCAGGATGCTGCTGCGGATCGAATAGCGGCGTTTGATTTCCTCGGGATCCGTGTCGGTGACGGTATTGCCGTCTTCGATTGCACCCATGCGGGTAATCGTGCCACTCAAGAACAGCATCGCTTCACCGAGCATCGTTTTGCCCGCGCCGCCATGGCCGATCAGTGCTACGTTACGCTTTTTCTCCATCGGTGTGGACATTCCACTTCTCCGTCAAAAGGGGGTATTCCCGCCAAAAATTGAGCGAACAAGTATTCTAGCAAAGCGCTCCGCCGCTGCATACACCTTAATGATACAAAACTTGGCGGCCTGCGCCGGGCGTAGCCGGCCTGTTGCACGGCGTCTTTTATACTTTTGCGCCCTTCCCCGATATACTAGGCGTCGGCGCGATGGCGCCGGTGCAAGGAGGGTTAGTTCATGTGTGGCATCCTGGGTATCGTTGTCCATGAAGGGTCGCAGGCGCTGCGCCCCATCCTGATCCACGGTTTGCGCGCGGTGGAGTACCGCGGTTACGACAGCGCGGGTATCGCGATCCTCAACGGCGACGGCGTGTGCATCAGCAAGCGCGAAGGCAAGATCAGCCGCCTGGAGGAATTGCTCGGCGACGACCAGTTGACCGGCACCGTCGGCCTGGGCCACACGCGCTGGGCCACCCACGGCGCGCCGAGTGACTTAAACAGCCACCCCCACCAGGACTGCAACAAAACCATCACGCTAGTGCATAACGGCATCATCGAAAACTACGCCGAGTTGCGCGACGAGATGCGCTCGCACGGCATCACCTTCACCACCGAGACTGACACCGAGGTGGCGGCCAACCTAATCGCGCAGCATTACGACGGCGACCTGCCCGCCGCGGTGCGCTTGGCCGCCAAGCAGCTTGAGGGCAGCTTCAGCCTGTGCGTGATGGCCAAGGACCAGCCGCGCATGATGGTCGGCATCCGCCACCGCATGCCGCTGCTCGTCGGCCACGGCGCGGATGCGAGCTACCTCGGCAGCGATGTGACCGCCTTCCTAGCCTACACCCGCGACGTGACTTACCTCGAAGACGGCGAGCTGGCCGTGCTCACGGAGCGCGGTGTGAAATTTTTCGACTGGCCCAGCGGGCGCGAGATTCCCAAGGACACCGAGCGCGTCGACTGGAACATCGAGCAGGCGCAAAAGGGCGGCTTCGAGACCTTCATGCTCAAGGAGATCCACGAGCAGCCGCAGGTCATCCAGCAGATGCTCAATCTCTACCTGCCCGACCCGGACAAGCCCGTCAACCTGCCCGGCCTTGATGAGTTCGTCGCCGGCCGCCGCATCCGCCTGTTGAGCCTCGTCGGCTGCGGCACCGCGTTCCACGCCTGCAAGGTGGGCAGCTACGTGCTGGAGGGCCTCTCCGGCGTGCCGTGCCGCGTCACCTACGCGCACGAAGCGCAGTACCACCAGGCGCCGATCAGCGACTCTGCCCTGACCATCGCCGTCAGCCAGAGCGGCGAGACCGCGGACACGCTCGGCGCGGTGCGCGCGCAGAAGGACAAGGGCTCGCCCGTCGCGGCGATCTGCAACGTCGTCGGCTCCAGCCTAACGCGCCTGTCGGACCTCACGCTTTACACCATGGCCGGGCCGGAAATCTCCGTGGCCTCCACCAAGGCCTTCACCTGCCAGCTCGTCTGCCTGATGCTCGCCGCGCTGTGGATCGCCGAGCGCTACAAGACCGTCGCGCCCGACGAGCTGTCCCGCCTCAAGCGCGAGCTACTCGACATCCCCGGCAAGATGGAGGCGATCTTGCAGCACCAGGGCGAGATCGAGCGTCTGGCGCGCGTCTACCGCCAGGTGGCGCACTTCTATTACCTCGGCCGCGGCATCAGCTACCCCGTCGCGATGGAAGGCGCGCTGAAGCTGAAGGAGATCAGCTACGTCCACGCCGAGGGCTATGCCGGTGGCGAGATGAAGCACGGGGCCATCGCGCTGATCGAGCCGGGCTTCCCCAGCTGCATCCTCGCGCCGCGCAGCGAACTGCTCGAGAAGATGGTGGCGAACATGGAGGAAATCTTAAGCCGTAAGGGCGAGGTGATGGTGATCACGAACCGCCCCGACCGCTTCAGCGGCTACGACGTGCACGTATTCCCCTTCCCCGACTGCCCGCAGGTGTTTTCCCCGCTGCTGATGAGCCTGCCGCTGCAACTGTTCGCGTACTACAGCGCGCAGCTCCGCGCCTGCGACATCGACCAGCCGCGGAACCTGGCTAAGAGCGTGGTGGTGGAGTAAGTACGAGGGATTCACAGAAAAGCAACAAACAACACGGTAGCCGCGGGTCTTTAACCCGCGGACATAATGAGAACGACGTTAATGTTGAAGCATCTATCTCAATCATAGCTGTATTGGATAAGTGAACTATGCGCCTTCCTTCCCATGATTACCGGTCTGGAGCCGTCTATTTCATCACATTCGTAACTGCTAGCCGCCGTCCTTTACTCAGCACAATATGCACAGATACTGTAGAACTGACTTCAGCAGGTTTAATCGTTGAGAAGCATTGGAACAACCTGCAAATGCATTTCCCACGCGTCGTAAATGATGCGGTTTGCTTTATGCCCGATCATGTACATGCAATTCTGTACATAAGCGATGTGAGACTTACTCAACCGGATAATATTCACGCATGTAAAGATGATACCGTATCGCTTAGTGAAGTTATCCGTGGCTGGAAATCATTCAGCGCTTTGGAGATCAACAAGCTGTATGCAACTACAGGTCAACCAGTATGGCAGCGGGGATTTATCGACAGGATAATTCGCAGCGACGATGAGTTGGATAAGTTTAGAGGTTATATCCAAACCAACCCATTGCGTTTCAATAACTCCCAAAAGCATAAGTAATGGTGCGTTAATCGCCGGCGGGTCAAAGACCCGCCGCTACCGTTCATGCTTCCCTTGTTTCTTGATTCCCCACTTCACCTCTATCCATCCCTGCTTCTATTTCCTCCCCTCCCCCCGTCAGGTATGCTATTCCCATTACCGCGACTCTAAGGACTAAGGGATGCGTATCGCGATTGTGACCTGCTTGCTGCTGTGCCTGCCCGTGCTGGCCGCGTGCCAGGAGCGCGTCACGTTCCACGTGGTTGACGGCAAGGGCGCTCCGGTGCCCGGCGCGCTGGTCGCCGCCACGCGCATGTCCAGCATCACCGGGCTCGCCAAAGCGCTCCCGGAGGACGAGATCCCGGTTGAGGCCGTCGTCACCTGTGACAACACCGGCACCGCCGCCTACACCCCGCCCGCGGGCACGCCGGGGCTGGAGCAAGTGCTGGTCTGGGCCGCCGCCGACAGCTACACCGCCGCGCTCTCCGGCGGCCTGGCGCTGGCCGGCCGCGTGCCCACCCTGCGCGAAGTGCGCCGCGACGGCGTGCAAGCCCACGACCTCACAAAAGCCCTCGAAATCACCATCGTGCTGGACTCGCCGGTGGGCCAGGCCAAGCACGAAATGGTAGCGATGCGCGACGGCGTGAAGCTGGCCACCGACATCTACCTGCCCCAAGGCGAAGGGCCGTGGCCGGTGATGTTGCTGCGCACGCCGTACAACAAGGACGGCCTGGCGGAGCACGCCGCCGCGGCAACCAGCATGGGCTACGCCTGGGTCGCGCAGGACATGCGCGGGCGCTTTGCCAGCGAGGGCGAGAACCTGCCGTTCATCGCCGACGGCTGGGGCGAGCGCCAGGACGGCTACGACATGTGCCAGTGGCTCACGCAGCAGAGCTGGTGCGACGGCAACATCGGCACCCTGGGCAACAGCGCGCTGGGCATCACGCAGAACCTGTCCGCGCCCACGCAGCCGCCGGGCCTGCGCTGCCAGTACATCAGCGTGGCGACGACTTCGCTGTTCGACCAGGCCGCCTACCAGGGCGGCGCGCTGCGCCAGGCGCAGGTGGTGGGCTGGCTCACCGACTCGGAGTTCGACCCGCTGGCGCTGGAATTATATAAAGCTAATCCGTACTACAACGACTTCTGGACGCAATTCGACATCTCGACCGTGGTGGGCGAAATCACCGCGCCCGCGATCCACGAAGGCGGCTGGTTCGACACCTTCAGCCAAGGCACAATCGACGGCTACGTGCTGCGCCAGCATCTGGGCGGCAAAGGCGCGCGCGGCGACCAGCGCGATAGCCCGGCGGGGGCCGGGGCGCGCGGGCAGCAGCGGTTGATCATGGGCCCCTGGACGCACAGCACCGGCGTGCGCGAGGTGGGCGAGGTGACGTTCCCGGAGAACGCCGCCGCCGCCCCCGGCAACTGGCGCGACCGCTGGTTCGCGTACTGGCTGCAGGGCCAGGACACGGGCCTGCTCGCCGAGCCACCGGTGCTGTACTACACGATGGGCGCGCTGGGCGAGGAAGGCGCGCCGGGCAACGAGTGGCGCACCGCGCCCGACTGGCCCGTGGAGTGCACTGAGACGCCGCTGTATCTGGCGGCCGACGGCGCACTGGCCTGGGAGCTGCCGCAGCCCGGCACCCTGGAGTACGCCTGCGACCCGGCGAACCCCGTCGAGACGCACGGCGGGCGCAACCTGGTGCTGGCCGCGGGCGTGATGGACCAGCGCGCGGTGGAAGCGCGCGACGACGTGCTGGTCTTCACCACGCCGGCGCTGGAGCAGCCACTCAACGTGACCGGGCGGATCAAATGCGTGTTGTACTTAAGCTCCGATGCGCTCGACACCGACGCCGCGGTCCGGCTGTGCGACGTCTACCCCGACGGGCGGTCGCTGCTCATCGCCGACGGCATCCTACGCCTCGGCCTACGCAACTCCAAGACCCGCCGCGACCCGCTGGAACCCGGCGTGGTGTACCGCGTCGAGGTCGACTTGTGGAGCACGAGCATGATCTTCAACGCCGGGCATTGCCTGCGCCTGAGCTTGTCGGGCAGTAACTTCCCGCGCTGGGATCTCAATCCCGGCACAGGCGCGGTGTGGACCGACGGCTGCGAATATATCGTGCAGGATGATACCGTGCACTTTGGAGGCGAATACTCCAGCGCAATAATCCTTCCTCTTGTATAAGAGGAACAGAAATAACACAAGTTTATCGGATGTTTGGCTGGCTGATGCTACAATCCCCGCCTATGCCAGATGACCCAACACAACTACCAACAGGTAATAATTCCTCTGGCACGACTCCAGATACAGAAAGCGCTAAATTACCAAGAGTGAGAAAACGCACCAACCTCGATCTCACCACTGGCCCGATCCTGCCGCTCATTATCAGACTAGCTTTACCCAGCGCTCTGACCAATCTCTTAAACTTTAGCTACAACTTCATCAATATGCTGTGGTTAGGAAGGATTGGCCCGCATGCAATTGCTGTAACCGCCACATACCACTACTTCTTTATGGTGCTGGTTTTCTTTAACCAAATCGTTGGGCTGGGTAGTATTTCGCTCATCTCACGTACATTCGGTGCGAAGCAATACCATGATTGCCGTCGGTTAATCGGCCAGACATTCGCGTTCAAACTGGTTATCGCATTTGTTGTAATGGGACTAGGCTTATCCCTTCAACATTGGGCTTGGCCTGCCTTCGGATCAAAGCCTGAGGTTGTGGAATCTGGCCTTAAGTACTCCACGATTATGTTTAGCGTCATCCCTTTCTACTTCTCAGCATTCACACTGCGCACTTCGCTTACAGCAATTGGCGACATGAAGACCTTGCTTAAGATCAGCATTATCAGTTCCATAACAAATGTAGTGCTCGATCCAATTATGATTTTTGAGCGCATCTATTTTGGTCCCTTTCCTGCTCTTGGAATATCAGAACCGGTATACTTGATGCCAGGCTTGGGTCTGGGTGTAGCTGGTGCAGCGTGGGCTAGTTTCGTAGCCATCCTGCTGCTGATCTGTCCAGTATTACTTTGTGTCTGGGAAAACATTCATCCGTGTTCCGGCGCGCTTATTCTTCTCGTGGAATTGGAATACCGTACATCGCATCACCAGTATTGGGGTTCCACCGGCAATCGGGGAGAATCTGAATAGCATTGCGCAAATAGTAAACGGTAAGATTCTCAATGTTTTCGGCACTGCAGTTTTTGCCGCTCACGGTGTTGTAATGACGATGTTTGGGATGGTGTTCGTCCCTGTGGGCGGACTTAGCCAGGCCGTAATGACTATGGTGGGACAAAACCTTGGCGCAAGAAAACCAGAACGAGCTCAGCGTTGTGTGCTAGTCGCTTTTGGTATAACTAGTTTATTGCTTGCTGCAGTTCTGATCATTGTATATATATTGGCTGAGCCGTTAGTTCATGTATTTATCCCAGGTCATGATACGGCCGCGTTGGAAACTGCTCGCTGGGCTGTTTGCTTCCTCCGCATCGCTTTAATATTCATGTTTTGTATGGGTCTGAGCATGACCTTCGGCGCTGCGTTCTGGGGTAGTGGTTACACTAAGCCTCCGATGTGGATTACACTAGGTACAACCTACGCAATCCAGCTCCCCTTGATCTTGTACGGTGCACTTGTTGCCCATTGGCAGAATCCAGCATTTATCATTTGGATAATGGCAATCGCGGGCGCGATCAACTCAGTAATCACGATACTTGTTTTCAGCCGCGGCCGCTGGAAAAGCGTCAAGGTTTAAACCAGGGCTTCGCCGGCGCGGCGTAGACTAGTTAAAAGTCCGCCCGCCCTGTTTGCGCACAATTTCCTGGGCAACATTCGCCGGCACCTCGGAGTATTCCTTAAACTCCATCGTATAAGTGGCGCGACCCTGGGTCTTATTACGCAGGTCGGTAGTGTAACCAAACATGTGCGCAAGCGGCACGTTCGCCTTGATCAGTTGGAACCCCGGCTCGCCCTGCTCAATCGCCTCAACCTGCCCGCGCCGCGTGTTCAAGTCGCCGTGGACAGCACCGGTAAACTCATCCGGAGCATTGATTTCCACGGACATTACCGGTTCCAGTAGGCGCGGATGTGCTTTACGTAGCGCTTCCTGCATTGCGAGGCTGCCTGCCGCCTTGAATGCCATCTCGCTGGAGTCCACCTCATGCGAACTACCGCCGGTAAGTGTCACTTCCACACGCAACACAGGATAGCCCGCGATCGGCCCGGTTTTCATCGCGCCCTCGCAACCTTGGGCAACGGAGTTAATAAATTGCTTGGGCACTTCGCCGCCCTTCACCGCATCATTGAATACAAATTGCTTTCCGCCAGCTTGCGTAGTATCTAGCGGTTTCACATCAATGATTACGTGGCCATATTGGCCTCTCCCGCCTGTCTGTTTAACGAATCGATATTCAATCCCCTTCGCATCG
>CAYXMN010000138.1:0-7345 GCA_964465955.1 uncultured Planctomycetales bacterium | reverse complement strand
TCGCGAAGAAACGCACCGCCAGCGCGATATCGTCTGCTAGGGTGGCGAGCTTAGCGCACGCGGCTGAGGGGTAAGATAAACCAGCAGCGAGTGCAACAAGAGCAAGGCATAGCCAGCGGTGTTCCATGCCGGGATTATACCCGGTGCTGGCCTTGCGGCTGAACCAAACCATCATGGTTCGCCGGAGGATACTAAGATATACACATGGATTACCAGCCGCTGACAGTCCTCAGCAACCGCCAGCTTAGCCCAGGCAACTGGCTGCTCACCCTTGTGGCAGACGCGCCGCTGCCGGAAATCAAAGCTGGGCAATTCCTGAATCTGCGTTGCGACCCCCATGACAAGCACTCGCTGCTGCGGCCGCTGTCCATCCTGGATGCCGACCCATATGATGGTACGCTTGCAGTGTATTACAAGCATTTAGGCCGGCTGTCGACGCAGCTATCCGTAGTGCGACCAGGGGAAAAACTGGATTGCCTCTTTCCTCTGGGTGGCGGTTTCCCCTGGACCGCGGAATGGCGGCGCACCGCTTTAGTCGGCGGTGGTGTCGGTTTGGCTCCGCTGCTGTTCCTTGCCCGGCAGTTGATGCCGTATGGCAGCGGCATGGACGTCCAGGCCTTTTTTGGCGGAAGGACTGCCGACGATTTGGTTTTAGACTTACTGGAAGGCTATCCGCTTGAAATAATGCTCGCCACAGATGATGGTTCATTGGGCTACCGCGGGACAGTGGTTGCGGCTTTTCAGGAACACATGAGCGACTTTGATGTGATCTATACCTGCGGGCCGAGTCCGATGATGAAAGCGCTGCAAGGCGCGCTGCCGCCCGGTGTCCCAGCCTTTGCCAGTTTGGAGGAGTACATGGCCTGCGGTGTTGGCGCGTGTTACGGTTGTGCCGCGCGCATCCAAACCGCTCACGGCCAGGTGTACAAGACCGTCTGTAAGGACGGACCGGTGTTCGATTTACGCCAGGTGGTGTTTGCCGAGTGAGCCGCCGCCTAATCAGCACCAGCCCGCAGGTGACGCGCAGTTTCGGCGAAGCGCTGGGGCGAGTTGCGCGCGGTCCGCTGGCGATCTTGCTTGCGGGCGACTACGGCACGGGTAAGACAACCTTCGTCCAAGGTCTGGCCGCCGGACTCGGCGTCAGTGGCCCCGTGCGTTCACCGAGCTATAACATTGTTAAACGCTACAGTGACGGCCGCTGCATTCTTGTGCATGCAGATCTCTACCGCACACATTCAGCGCCCGAAATTGAAGAACTCGGACTTACTGAGATTATCGCGGCGGAAGGCATACTGGCTGTGGAGTGGCCCGGAAGATACCTGCCCCCGGCGCGCGAGATGCCGAGTTTGACAATCAACTTCGGTTACCTAGCCAAGCCGGGATTAGCCACCGAGGCAGAGGCGATCCTGAGGCGGCTGGATGTGAGTTGGACCGACGATGTGCCGGAATTGCTCCAGGGGGTGCTGCGTGCGCTTGCTGCTCGACACTAGTGGCGGTGAAGCCGTTTGTGCTTTAGCCGACGGCGAAGGAATCATCCTGGAACAGCGCGCTCCTACAGGCTCAGCGGCCAGCCGCCAATTCGGCGAGCTTGCCGGGCAAGTGCTAGGTTCGCTTCGATCGAACGATCTGGACGGTGTAGTGGTAGGGCTTGGCCCAGGTACTTTTATTGGCACCCGCGTGGGTATCAGTTTTGCGAACGGGCTGGCAGCCGCTGGGGGCGTGCCGCTATATGGTGTGGCGAGCCTTGGCGCTATTGCGGCCGTGTATGGCGCGGGGCGGACGGCAGTTGTGCGTGATGCCCGGAGAGGGGAAGTGTTCCTGCACGGGCCAAGCGCTGGAGGCGTGGACTGCGTGTTGTTGCCGCTGGCTGAGCTGGGTGAAGCGCTGCACGCACGTGGATGCGTCAAATTGGTGCTTGATGACGGGCCGCAGGGTGGTCGCAATTGGCCGGAGTTGCGCCGTGAGATTATCGCGGTGGCAGCTGGCAGAGGTGTGGAGGTGCAAGGTGCGCCGGGTGTGCCGGCGGAAGGGCTGAGAAGGCTCGCGCTACCCTCGGCACGCCTGGAGTACGCGGAGCCGGTTTATCTGCGCGGGTTCCTGTAAGCTCCACGTCCTGATGCAGATAAAAACATCCTCCAGTAGTAAAATACTGCGCATGAGCACCCATAACTTCGCAGACCTTCTAGTTGACGCGTCTAAACGCAAGCAGTCCCGCGTGATCGTGGGCCTCGATCCTCAGCGCGATCACGCGCCGGGATCCCTCCAGATGCAATCACTTGGGCAGACTGTACTGGGCGGCACCATCGGCATGGCTCGCCAATGGGCTATCCGCGAGTTTTGTGAGCGCATCATTGAAGCGACCGCGGATATCGCGATCGCGTATAAAGTGCAGATTGCCTTTTTTGAGAAATTCGGCGCTACCGGTCTTTATATTCTCGAGCGTTTGCTAAATGAATACGAGGACATGCTATTTATCATGGATGCCAAGCGCGGCGACATCGGCAACACCAGTGAAGCTTACGCCGAGGCATTCTTCCACCATGAAGGTGAAGACCGCGCCAGCTTGCTCAGCGATGCTGTTACGGCGAACCCTTACCTCGGCTTCGACTCGCTTGAGCCGTTTACCCGCTATATGCATGATGCCAAGGGCGTGTTTGTGCTATGCAAAACATCCAATCCATCCAGCGGCGACTTCCAGGACATTAAAATGGCGTCTGGGGATCCGCTCTATCTGCATGTTGCGCGCAAGGTGCAGGAATGGGGCAAGCCGTTTATCGGCGAGCATGGCTATTCCAACTTCGGACTGGTAGTCGGCGCGACTTATCCAGAGTGCGCGCGCCAGGTGCGAGAAGCCGCGCCAAATGCTCCGATCCTCGTCCCAGGTATCGGCGTGCAGGGCGGCAAGGTGCAAGATGCGGCGGCATTTTGTGATGCCAATGGCCAAGGCGCGTACTTTAACTTCTCACGCTCCATCATTTACGCTTACAAGTACGGTCCCGAACCTGCTGACCATGGCGAAACCAAGTTCGCGGAAGCGGCGCGCAAGGCTGCGGAGTATTACCGTGAAGCGTTGAACGATGCACTCGGCAAGCCGTAAGGATTTCGCATCGAGCGAGTAACTGATCAAGCCCGGCTTCGGCTGGGCTTATTAGTCATTAATGCTCTACCAAGGCTGGGATAGGTGCTAGGTCTGCGCCGAGTCTAATATGCTCCTGCCTGGCGGATTAGGAGATAGTTTGTTCTATCTCGGCGAGGGCAGGCCATCCGCGATGTAAGCCCGCAGGCGCACCGGCCCTGTCACCGCACCGGCATGGTAAGTGAATGTCACCTCACCGGACGCATCCGATACCGGATCGAGGCATTCCAGCCAGCCGTTGGGTTGATCCAGCACTTCCAGTTTCAGCTCAACTCCACTAAGTGGGATGCCGGCGAGATCGGTAATTTCCGCCACGAGTTCCAATCCGGTCGAGCCGTCGGCGGGAAGAATGGCGCCTTCACGGCTCTTCAGGGCTGCGAACGGATCGAGGTAATACAACTGCACGCGCGCGGGACCAGCTTCGACTAATACGATGTCCACGGCTGCAACTAAACCGGTGGAAGGTTCCAGCACGCGGATCGTTGCGGTGCCCGGCAGGAAGCCGGGGGAGAAGTTGAAGGTAAACTTGCCTTGCTTGTCAGTTGCCACCTGATCGACGTCAAGGGAGCCTTCACCCGAGATGATTTCTGCGGTGAGCGGTACGCCGGCGGCAGGCTTGCCGTCAGTGTGCTTAAGTGTCGCCGTGATGGTTGAAAGCGAACGGCCGTCCGCCGCTAACTGGAGCGGGAACGCGCCGATATTCAGCGTGTAGATCGGTGCCGCCGACACTTGGCGCTGGCGGTGCGCCGCGTACTCCTCCGGCGTCACAAGGTTCACGTCGAGGTAGGTCACCGGAGCCAGGGGGATCTTGACCATCGTCTCTAACCCGGCTTCAGGAGCATGCACTTTCACCACGCCAGGCTCAGGCATCAAGCCGGCGCGGTAGCTGAACATCGCCACGCCGTCAGAGTTTGTTACCGCTTCGGAATAGCCTAAAAACCCGTCGCCCATTGCCACTTCGGCTTGGACAACCCGTTCGGAGACCGGTTCCCCCGCGCTGAGCAACTGCACGCTAATGGTTGCTTCGGAATAGCCGTCGTTAGGCAGCGCCTGCGGGTAGCTGCGCGCTTCCATAGACGGTGAGGGCAATTCAATGCGTTTACCACCCAGCAGATCAGCCAGGATCGCGCTATCCGTTGACTTGGGAACAGGCGCAAACGAGCACGCGCAGATAATCAGCGCTGCCAGGACCGCTCCCCTTAGTAGTAGAGTCCAGCGTGCCATGATTTCAATTATACTCCCTCGCCGGCTATTGTGCTATCAAACGAGTAGCACTGCGCAAGGTTTGTCCACTCGGCTTCAATATTAGTTCGCGCACTAGATTCTACCGGTTAATCCGGCGGGCTTTCTTCTCGTTCTTATTATGTTCGAGTTAAAGCAGCGCGAATTCGCTGGTAAAGTGGCGTAACACCGGCGTTTCATTAGCGAATTTCACGCCGCGAATCTCGTGGGCTCTTTTTTTCAGTTCAATTAGCGCATCCGCCACAAACTCAAGCTGGGTGAAACTGTATGTGCGGCGCGGAATTGCCAGGCGCACTAAATCGAGGCCCTCAAAGATGTTTTCACGTGTCTCGGGATGCCGTCCGCGCAGAATCGTGCCGATTTCGACAGTCCGTACGCCCGCAGCCAGGTAGAGCGCGATGGTCAGCGCATGCGCCGGGAACTGCTCGTCCGGGATGTGCGGGCAGAAGTGGCGTCCGTCCACATAGACCGCGTGGCCGCCGGGAGGCCAGGTGGTGCGGATGCCATGGTCGCGCAGCAGGCAAGTGAGGAGCGCCACCTGCCCAGTCCGGTGCTGCAAGTAGGCCTCGTCGGTGCATTCGTACAGGCCGACCGCCAGCGCTTCGATGTCGCGCCCGGCCATGCCGCCGTAAGTTGAAAAACCATCGAACAGAATGCCGTACATGCGCAGCTTGTTGTACAGCTCCTCGCTGTTGACCGCGATGAAGCCGCCGATGTTGACCAGTCCGTCCTTCTTCGCGCTCATCCACATGCCGTCTGCATGGCTCATGATCTCGCGCAGGATTGCCGGGATGCTCCACTGGCGATATGCCGGATCGCGCTGCTGGATGAAGTAGGCATTTTCGATCACGCGCGCGCTGTCGATCAACAGCGGCTTGCCGTACTTTTCGCAAATGGCCTTGACCGCCTTCACATTGCCGAGGCTGACAGGCTGGCCGCCGCCGCTGTTGCAGGTCAGCGTCAGGCAGGCGAGCGGTGTGCGCGCGCCGTGTTCCTTGAACCAAGCTTCGAGCTTGTCCAGGTCCATGTCGCCCTTGAACGGGTTTTCGCTATCCCAGTTGTAGATGATGTCGTTGACCAGGTTGATGTCGAAGGCTTTCTGGTACTGCACGTGCGCGGATGTGGTGTCGAAGTGGATATTGTTCACCACGTAATCGCCGGGCTTGAGGAAGTGCGTCATCAGCACAAGCTCGGCGCTGCGGCCCTGGTGGGTCGGCAGCACGTACTTGAAGCCGAACAGGTCGTGGATCGTGTTCTGTAGGGCCTCGAAGCTGGAGCTGCCGGCGTAGGCCTCGTCGCCGCGCATCAGCGCCGACCACTGGAACTGGCTCATCGAACCTGTGCCACTGTCGGTCAGCAGGTCGATATAGACATCCTCACTCTTCAAGTTGAACAAGTTGTAGCGTGCACGTTCCAGCGCTTCTTGCCGCTCGGGCGGACTGATCAGCCGGATCGGGGCTACCGACTTCACATAAAACGGTTCAGGCTGCTTGGCTGCGCGCCAGTGCGGCTTGTCGCTACTCATAGTGGATTACCTCACGCCAGGATGGCCTTACTATGATACTACCGGGATTGCTTCCGCAGCATTCCAGGCGTTGTCTCAAACTCACTCGTTTACTGAGGAGGCGTATCGCCGCACGCCTTGACATACGGGTTCTCCTCGACCTCCAGCATTTCCGCCGCCCAAGCGCCGGCGGTTTCCAGCGCGTCAGCTAGCTGTGAATTGGCGGAACCCCACGCTGGATCTGCCTGCGCCAGCTTCTCCCACTGCTTCACCGTGCGCACCGCGTCGCCGCGCAAGCCCCAGTCTTCTGCCGATAGCAGGTTGCTTACCGCCACCACCGTGCCCGCGCTTGGGACGGTAGTAAGGCGCATTAGTACATGCTGTAGCGAGCGTGCCCGGCGCAGGTTCGCGCCGTCGATGGCCTCGCGCGCCGCAAGATCTGCGATGTCGGCCTCGATAGCGGGGCCGTAGGTCTCCCATTGCCCGGCCAGCCGGTCGATGGCCAGTTCGCGCACGCTAATCAACGGGTGGCTGAGCAGCGGCTGGATCGCGGGGTAGCAGTCGATCTTGAGCGTGATCGCGGCGGATAGCGCGGACTTCAGCGGCACCTCGTCATCGCTGGACAAAAAGGCGATCAGCTTGGCGTCGCCTGCGTGGCTGCCCAGCGTTGCCAGCACGCCCATCGCGCGGCGCTGCAGCAGGCTGCTCTCGCTATCGAGGAAGCCCGCCGCCGTGTCCGCCAGCTCGGTCACCTTGATGTCGCCAGCGATGTAGAGCGCGTTGTTCTGGCGCGTCTCGTCATCCGTTGCGGCCTGGCGCTTAAGCAAGTCGATCACCGCTTGCTTGCCCTCGCCCTCGTAAAGCGGCTGGAGGATGCCAATGTATCCGCGCATCGTTAGCGATTCGTCGTCGTTCATCTTCGGTTCGAGGTAAGGCAGGATCTGCGGGCCGAAAGCGAGCAAGCGCTCGCGCGCCTTGGGCACGATGTAGCGGTTGTCGCCTACTTCCCAGCGGCAGCAGATCGCCCACAGCTCATCGAACACTTCCTGCGTCAGCTCGCCCTTATAGGAGATGACCTCCGGCAGCGGGACATTCGCGCCATCCTCACCTTCCGGCGTGGGGGCGGGTTGCGCTTCACCTTCCGCCTCCGGCGCGGGCGGCGGCGCGATGTCCGCCGTCATGCTCAGGTTGCGCATCAGCGTGGTCAGGCCGTCGGCCTGGATGCCGAGGTAGTCGTCATTGCCCGCGCAGTCCACCAGGACGCCGATGTTGTACGAGCGGTTGTCGGTGTGGTTCACGCCGCTGTCTTTGCGCCCGCCATAGGTGTCGTTGCCGCTGCGGTCAATCTGGATGCCGACGCTGCCGGTGAGGGCCGCGCCGTTGCACGTCGTGGCGCCCATGTAGCGGTCGTCGCCGCCGCGGTCGTGCAGGATGCTCGCGGCGAGGTCGTGGCTGCCACCCTG
>CAYXMN010000137.1:0-7353 GCA_964465955.1 uncultured Planctomycetales bacterium | reverse complement strand
ACCGTTTTTCCTACAGTAAGGGATAGCGGGACGTTCTGGAGCTCAAGATGGAAAATGCCGCGCAAATGCTTGATCCTGCCTACGCGTTTTGGCTAACGGTCTATGCCGTTAGCCTAACCGTCGTCTTTCTGGCAACGATGTTGTGGTTCTGGCAATGGGTGATGCGCCGCAAGCAGTTGACCTGGGACTTATACACGGAGTACATAGATGTCTCCGAGTTCTCCAACCGCAACATCCCTCTAAGACTGACGTACAAAGGCACCGAGCCGCGCTGGCTCTGGGCGAGCTATCTCGCGCTCCGCAACAGCGGGCGGCGCGATATCCAGTCCAGTGATGCGCCGGAACGGCAAAACATCATTGTTGGTAACGAGAACTGCCGTTACATCGGATTCAACCACCTGATTAGCGACAAAGCGCGCGTCACCCTGTCACCCTTGTTCAAAGGCAATGATGTGTTTTGCAAAATTGAATTCGACCGGTTGGGCCCCGGTGACGAAATTCTGTGCTCGTTGTTGTTCGTCGCTGATGAGAAAAATGATGTCTCCGTCGAGGGGGAGTTGTTCGGCGGAAACTCCCGCATCCTCTCCGGCCACCGCCAGCGTTTGGCGGCCTGGCGCTCGCTCTGGTGGTTGCTGATCGCAGTGATCCTGATGGGCGGCATTGGCGCGTATACTTTCCTGCAAAACGCCATGTATTTCCATCTGAACGTGATGCTGCATTTCCAAGCGCTCCTGATCCTCTACCTGATCGCGATCATCACGGCAGCAGTGCTGCTCAAGCCGATTCATAGCTGGCAGCAGCTCCCGCAACGCTTCAACGCGCAACCCGGCCAGCGAACCTCGAGGATCTGGCGTACCATCCGTTTTATGTGTGGACTGGACCAAGATATCTAGTCCAAGCCGAATGAAGCCAGGCATGATTTACAGTCCGGGAACCTCGGCCAACCTTGCCCGCGGAAATAGGTGCGCTGGCGTTTGGCGTACTGCCTGGTTCTGATCACCGCCAATTCGATGGCGGGCTCAAGCGCGAGTTCGCCCCTGACCACAGCCAGAGCTTCCCGGTAGGCTATGCCATCGCGCACAACCGGGGCGTCGGCTAAACCTTCTGCCGCAAGCCGGCGTACCTCCTCGAGCAATCCAGCGGAAAACATGCCGCGCACGCGCTGCTCGATTACTAGCTGATGGTGTGTGACAGGCGGGTCTAACACACTTATTCCTGCGCAGCTCCAGCGCTTGAGATACGCCAATGCTGCGGAATAAGCAGTGTCTTGCTTTTGTGATTGCTCATCCGCTTCCCAATCTAAGGCCTTAAGTCCAAGCGGAAGATAAAACCGGTCAAGTGCCGCCATACCTGTGCACGCCGCCTCGCAAGCTCGGATAACGCGAGCAGGATTCGTCCTCTCGTTTAGTTCCAGCCCTAGGCGCTCGACTATAGCTTCCGCACATTCAGCGCGGATGGCGCGTTCCAATGCCTCACGCAGCTTAGGACGAGGCCCGTCGCGTAAAGGCAAGCCTTCCACCAGCGCACGGATATACAGGCCGGTACCGCCGCAAACCCAAACCTCAGTTCCGTTCGCTTCTAGGTGTGATAAAGCTCGCGCAGACTCAATAATAAATTGATATACACTAAATGATATTAGTACTGAAGATAAATTTAATACATGGTGTGGTAGTATTTCAAGGTCAGATGCAACAGGTTTGCCTGTGCCGATGTCCATTCCTAGGTAGACCTGTCTCGAATCAGCGGAAATGACCGCCAAGCGCTTTGTGCGGGCTCGCCTAAGCAAGCAGGCGGTCTTACCGGAGGCGGTGGGTCCGGTCAATACCCTATAGGCCAGGCTCATGCCTGAATCGTAGCAAAAGAACAACATTGAGTTAAGGGAAACGGTTTGGATTCAAGCGAAGTCTTCAAGCAGCTCGATAATCTTGCCGCCAGGGTGGGCGAACCGCTTGACGTCAACGTTTACCACAACGAAATCCCCATTGCCCAGGCTGGGCAAACCATTAGCCAAGCGCTGGTGGATAAACTCCTCGATCTGCCGCCGCGAAACCTGCGCTTTTCCAAGGTTGATCTGAGCGCCAGAACCGACAGCGAGAACCTTGATCTGGATATGGTCAACCAGGTCAACGCCGAACGGGAAAGCCTGCTGGAGGAAGCGGGCATCGCCGACAACCTGAGCCTTGAGGTCCGCCAGATGGCGACGCGCAAGGTCAAAGAGATCTTTGAAGCCTGCCGCTATCTTACAAAACTCGATCTCTCAGCCACGGCTGAACTGGCAGCGAACCTGATCAACCGCGCGCAGAGCCTGCAGATCACCGCGTTTAAAATGCGCGACCTGCGTAACCACGACGAGTACACTTACTTCCACAGTATCAACACGTGCGTGCTGGCTACCACCCTATTCCAGGACTACGTGCGCGACGAGGACGAGTTGCTGGAGCTGGGCATTGGCATGCTGCTTCACGACATCGGCAAAAGCAAGATCGACCTCAGCATTCTCAACAAACCGGGCCGGCTGACTGAGGAAGAGTACTCCGTAATGATGCGCCATGTCATTTACGGCTACAACCTGGTAAAAGACACACCCGACCTATCGGATATGGCGAAACAGGTAGTGCTCAACCACCACGAACGGCTGAATGGCACGGGTTATACCCGCGGCCTGACTGAATCCCAGCTATCAGTCTGGGACATGGTTGGCGCGGTCTGTGACGTGTTTGATGCCGTTACCACCAACCGGGTGTACCGGCCAAAGATGGATATCCACCGCGCTGTGTCGATTCTGATCCGCGGCGCCGGGCCGCAGTTCCACACGCGCATCGTCAACCATTTCTTAAAAGGCATCGGCCGCTTCCCGGTCGGCACATTTGTCAGGCTCAGCAATGGTGAAACGGGCGTGGTGACGCGCGTGCACAATGAAGCCATCGCCTTGCCTGTAATCAAGGTCCTGTTCAGCAGCGAAGGAACAAAATATCCGACACCCCGCGTGCTTGACCTGTACCAGGACCATGATGCCGGCATCTACATCGACAGACCGCTGGATTTTGATTACTCACCGCAATTCCATATCCTCGTTGACGCTAACGCCCCTATTTAGCTGAAGGCAACCTGAACTGCGCCACTGGCTCGTGGTATAGTTTTAGGTTCACGGCCGCGTAGCTCAGGGGATAGAGCGTCAGCCTCCGGAGCTGAAAGTCGCAGGTTCGAATCCTGCCGCGGTCGTTTCGCTTGGCTAGTCGGCAAGTGTGGTTTTAGTTGTAGTTCCACCACCCGGCGGTAAGGAATCCACCGCTCAGGCATCTTCTACCGGTAGTACCGGAAGCAAACCATGTGGCATCTACCCGAAACTGAGGAAGGCATTCGCAGGCAGACTATCCGCGAGCTGCTGCCTAAAATCACACCTTACTTCTGGCGCTACCGGCAGTATCTGCTGGCAGCTTTCGGCCTGCTGCTGATAATCGCTGCCAGTCAGCTCATCGGGCCAAAGATCATCCAGTACATCATCGACAACATCATCGACGGCTCAAAACCCCCGGCATCTACCATGACCACTGACGAACGGGTCATGGCGATCCTGCTCGCCGCCACCGCATATTTGGGCATCGCCATAGCCGGCACGCTGGTAGGCTACATCCAAGCGATCACGCTCTTTAAACTCGGCATCAGTATTGTTACCGAACTCAAGGACAGCCTTTTCCGTAAATGCCTGCGCCTTGGACTAGACTTCCACGAGAGCCACTCACCCGGCAAGCTCATCAGCCGCGTCGAGAGTGATACGGAAACGCTTAAGGAGCTATTCAGCAACGTCGCGCTGAATTTGCTGCGTAACATCATTGTTTTCGCGGGCATCCTCGTCATCCTGTGTTTCGAGAGCATGCGCCTGGCGGTTTGGATCCTGCTGCTTTTGCCAGTGCTCTTTGGCGCGGCCTTCTGGTTCATCACCTATATGCGCAAGTTCTGGCGCGAAGTGCGCGCGCAATGGGCCATCGTGATGGGCTATGTCACGGAGTACGTCCAGGGCACTGAAGTGATCCAGATGTACAACTATGAGGAACGGGCGCGTGAACGCATGCGGGAAGTGAACCTAGGCAAGTACAAGGTCGAGGTGCCCGCGCAGTTTCTCGATTACGGCTTCTGGGGTGCGTTCATGTTCGGCGAGATCCTGGCGATCATCGCCGTTTTGATTATTGGCGTGAAAGGCGTCTACGATGGCACAGTTAGCATCGGCACCCTGGTCATGTTCCTGCTATACATCAGCATGCTGTTCCAGCCGATTCTTCAGCTGTCCGAGCAACTCAACTTCATCCAGCGATCATTTATCAGCATCGAGCGCGTGTTCGGCATCCTTGAGGCTGACCTGGCAATTCAAGACGGCCCGCGGGCTCCAGCGGAGTTCAGTTTTGAGCAAGAGATCCGGTTTGATGACGTGTGGTTCGCCTATGATCCGCCGGATACCGACGGGAATTACAACTGGGTCTTGCGCGGAGTGAGCTTCACCTTGCGCAAGGGGGAGCGCATCGCGCTTGTCGGCGCCTCAGGCCACGGTAAAAGCACGATTGTCAGCCTCTTGTTGCGCTTCTATGACCCGCAGCGCGGGCGCGTGCTGGTGGACGGGCAAGATATCCGCGAGTTCCCCATCGAGTCTTGGCGCCGCAAGATCGGCTTAGTGCTGCAAGATATTTTCCTTTTCCCCGGCAGTGTGCAAGACAACATTCGCGTCTTTGACGAGAAGATCCCGCTCAGTCGCGTGCAGGAAGTTGCTGCCATCGCCAAGGCGGATTCCATTATCGACCGGCTGCCAGACAAATACGCCGGCGAATTGGCCGAACGCGGGGTAAACCTGTCGGTCGGCGAACGGCAGCTGCTCAGCTTTGCGCGTGCGCTGGCCTATGATCCCGCGCTGCTGGTGCTTGATGAAGCGACAAGCTCAGTAGATCCGCACACGGAGCGGATGGTGCAGGAAGCGCTGGATCGCCTGCTGGCCGGGCGTTCTGCAGTCATCGTCGCCCACCGCTTGAGCACCATCCAGAACGCGGATTGCATTCTGCTGATTAAAGATGGGCGCATCGCCGAGCAAGGCAAGCACCAGGAACTTGTGGCCAAGGACGGGCTGTACGCCAAGCTGCACCGGCTGCAGTTCGGGGTGCTGGCTGAAGAGGCGGTGGCATGAAGCACGTCCGCTGGATTTGGAACTTCTGGCAACCGCACCGGCCATGGCTTTGGGTGTTGGCGATCCTCACCCTGTTAAGCAGCGCAGTCACCCTGGCCTTTCCCAAGGTGCTGGGTTATGTGATCGACAACATCAAGCAACTCGCTGACGCGTCGAACGCCCAGCTCGCCTCGCAGCATATCTGGACTTTAACGGGCATCCTCGTCGCGATTGGCATCGCCCGCAGCCTATCCAACCTGTATCCCGGCACGAGGGCGTTGGTCAACGCGCGTATTGAAATGGATGTGCGTCAGTATTATTTCAGCCGCATCCTGGAAAAGGGCTATCGCTTCTTCAGTAAGTTCCGCACCGGCGATTTAGTGACGCGCCTGACAGATGACATCAGCAACTTCCCCAAGATTGCCTGGTTCGCTTGCAGCGGCATTTTCCGCGCGGTGGAATCCGGCAGCAAATTCCTGTTTTGCCTGATCTTCATGTTGATCATTAATTGGCAGCTCACCTTACTCACGCTGCTGCCGTTGCCGATCATGTTCATCTTGTTCTACCGTGTGCGCATGGCGATGACCCAACGCGCCTTGGAGCGACAGGCGATCACCTCGCGCACCAGCGATGCCCTTGAAGCAGCTTTCTCCGGCATCCGCATCCTCAAAGCCTTTACCGCAGAGCGACAAACCGCCGAGCGCTTTTACGGCGTTCTTACCGACCGCATTGATATCGAAATGCGCCTCATGAAGTTGTGGATGGGGATGCATAACATCTACATGGGGATAATGCTGGCCGGACAGCTGATCGTCGTACTGGCCGGCGGGCTGATGGTGGTCTACGAAAAGCTATCCGTTGGCGATTTTTTCGCGTTCTACCTATACGTAACCTTGCTCTTGCCGCCGTTGATGGACATCCCGAACTTGTTCGTAACTAGCCGCCAGGCCTTCGCATGCATCGATCGCGAGATTGAAATCGAGGAGACTAGCGGCGGGACTGAGAACATTTACATTGGCACCGCCGCGCTGCCTCAATTGGAAAGTATCGAACTCACCGGCGCATCATTCACCTATGATGGGAAGGAACTACCAGCCTTAGCTGATGTCGACTTAAAACTCAAGGCAGGGCAGCGCGTGGCAATTGTCGGTGCGGTGGGCAGCGGTAAATCTACGCTGCTTAAAATGGCCGCGGGACTATTACCTCCTACCGCCGGCGATCTACTCATTAACGGGCGGTCATTGAGGGAATTCAACCTGGCGCAGTACCGCAAACAAGTTGGCTATGTGCCCCAGGAAGCGACGCTGTTCAGTGAAAGCGTGAATGAGAATGTGAGTTTTGGGCGCGGCCTGACCAGCGATAAAACTCAAGCCGCGCTGCAGATGGCCCAGGTGCTGAACGAACTGCAAGCCCTGCCCAAGGGACTTGACCAAGTGCTGGGCCAGCGTGGCCTGACGATCTCCGGCGGCCAGAAGCAGCGTCTGGCAATCGCCCGCGCCTTGGCGGGAAACCCGCGCCTATTGCTGATGGATGACTGCACCAGCGCCTTGGATGCCGAGAATGAGCGCGCGTTCTGGGACAGCTTCCAAGCCGCCAACCCGGATGCCGCCTGCCTGATCGTCACGCACCGCCTCGCCACGGCGCGCCAGGCCGATACGATTCTTGTGCTGGAGTATGGGCGGGTGGCCGGGCATGGCACGCATGACGAATTGCTGGAAAGCTGCGAAGCATACCGCAACTTCCTCTCACGCGAAGAGCTCAAGGCCGCGCTTAAAGCAGCTGTGGCATAATTACCTGGCGCGCTGATACTGTTTCGGCCAATCCACTACCTCGCCCAATCTTTGCGCCGCATGCAGCGGCCAATGCGGCTGGCGCAGCAACTCCCGGCCCAGCAGGACGAGATCCGCTTTGCCTGCGGTGATAATCTCCTCGGCATGCGCCGGCTCGGTAATCAAACCTACCGCGGCGGTGGGTATCTTCGCCTTGGCGCGGATCGCCTCAGCAAACTGCACCTGATAGCCTGGTTCCAGCCCGCCCCCGGCTGCCGCGACCGGGAATTGACTCGCGGCGGGTATCGCGCCGCCGCTACTGCAGTCGATTAGATCCACTCCGAGGTCTTTCAGCCGCTTGGCAAACTCGATTGAGTCATCCAGCGACCAGCCGCCTTCCTCCCAATCCGATGCGCTAATTCGCACGAACAGCGG
>CAYXMN010000136.1:3196-7381 GCA_964465955.1 uncultured Planctomycetales bacterium | reverse complement strand
AACCGCCCCAGCACATCGCCGATCAGTCCGCGTTGCACAGTGTCGGGTTTGAGCATCGCAAAAGTCCGTTCCCAGGCCATGGCTGGTTCCTCCAATCATCGGCAACAAATAAGGCTCAATATTATACAGGTGGAATAATGGCTGCAGGTACTACGCCTGATTACTAGACTTGTGCCGGTGTTGCTTGAGAAAAAGGTAAGCCTTAGCCACTTTTTTGCAGATCTGCGCGTGAGCCTTTACGTAATGCGGCTCGCGGTGCTATGATGCGCCCGCTCCGCGTTGCAGGCGCGTGAAATCCGGAGGTATAGCCCCATGACTAAGTATGTCTTCATCACGGGCGGAAACGTTTCGTCGATTGGTAAAGGCATCATTTCCGCCAGCCTTGGGCTGCTGCTGAAAAGCCAAGGATACAAGGTTTCAGTCATGAAGTTCGATCCGTATCTTAATGTGGATGCGGGCACGATGAACCCAATTCAACATGGCGAGGTGTTTGTCACCGACGATGGCGCTGAGACCGACCTCGACCTTGGGCACTATGAACGGTTCATTGATGAAGACCTCCTGCGCTACAGCAATGTGACAACCGGGCAGATTTACTCGGCGGTGATCGAGAAGGAGCGCCACGGAGACTACCTGGGCCGTTGCGTGCAGGTGATTCCGCACATCACCGATGAGATTAAAAACCGGATCAAGCTGGTTTCGCAGAAGACGCGCGCGGATATCCTGCTGTGTGAAGTTGGCGGCACTGTCGGCGATATCGAAAGCCAGCCCTATTTGGAAGCGATCCGCCAGTTTAAAATCGAATCGGGCCGCGAGAATGTGATCAATATCCACGTCACCTTGATTCCCTTCCTTGATGCGGCAGGCGAGCTGAAGACCAAACTGACGCAGCATAGCGTGGCTGAGCTGCGCAGCATCGGCATCCAACCGGAGATGATCGTTTGCCGCACCAACCGTCCCTTGACCAAGGAGGCGCGCGCCAAGATTGCCTTGTTTTGCGATGTCTCGCAGGAGCATGTTTTTGAAGGCTTAACCGCAACATCAATTTACGATGTACCCTCGCTGTTACAGGAGCAAAGCTTCGGGCGGCTTTGCACCGAGCGGTTGGGGCTCGCCGCGCGCAGGCCTGACCTGACCGAATGGGAGCGGATGCGCGACAAACTGCACAGCCGCACCAAGAGTGTGCGTGTGGGTGTCGTGGGCAAGTACAACGCGCTGAAGGACGCGTACCTGTCCATTCTGGAAAGCATAAACCACGCCGCGATCGATCACCGCGCGCTGCTTGATCTCGTTTGGATCGACGCCGAACGCTTAACCCGCGACACGGTCGAGCGCCGCTTGCGCAAAGTAGATGGCGTGCTGATCCCGTATGGTTTCGGTTACCGCGGCATGGAAGGCAAAATCGAGGCGATCCGCTATGCGCGCGAGAATCGGATTCCGCTGCTGGGGCTGTGCGTTGGGCTGCAATGCTCGGTCATTGAGTTCGCACGTAATGTTTGCGGGCTGGCTGGGGCGAACAGCACGGAGTTTGACGAGAACACCCCCCACCCCGTCATTGACCTGATGGAAAGCCAGAAGGACATCGAATCCAAGGGCGGGACCATGCGCCTGGGTGCCTGGCCTTGCCGCTTGAAGAAAGGCACGCTGGCGGCGGAAGCTTATGGCACATCGCGGATTAGTGAGCGCCACCGCCACCGCTGGGAAGTTAACCCGGATTACCACGCTCAGTTACAGAAGGCCGGGCTGGTGTTCAGCGGTATGTCGCCTGACGGCCGGCTGGTGGAAATCGTCGAATTGGCGAACCACCCGTTCTTTGTTACCACGCAGTTCCACCCGGAATTCAAGGGTCGCCCCACGCGGCCGCACCCGCTGTTCCACATGTTCGTGTCCAAGATGATTACAACGGCTGAGGCGCAACAGGACGAGTAGGTTTAATTTCAGGCTGGACGGCTAGACGTCCAAGCGCCCTAAGCCGGCGCGCCAGTAAGCCCGTACCAGGCGCGGATCGCCGCCGAATAGCTCGCGGATCGCACGCAGGCCCCACCAAATATGCGGCTGGCTGAGCCCAGGCAGTTCATGCTGGTAATCGACGGCGAAGCGCAATTGGTTGATGCGGAAATAGTAATCCTTTTGGCGCCCGTGGTGGCGGTCAATCGTCTCGCTGTGCCGGTGGATCACCGCGCTATTCGGCAGCACGCAGCAGTACTGCCCACCACGGCGCGCGCGATAGTCCAGCTCCACGTCTTCCCAGTAGAATGGCGACATTCGCGGGCTGAACCCACCCATCCGGTCGAACTCCGCCGTGCGGCAAGTGAAAAATGCCCCGCATAGTACGCTGGGGATTAGCGCTTCATCCTTGCTGATATCGCGCAGACGTTCCTTAGTGGCGCTGTAATGTAGTAGCAGCGAACTGAGGGTATCGGACCACTCACTGGCGACGGGCAAATCGTTGCTCCAGGCCAGGCCCTTGGCGCAGCAGAGCCTCTGCATGTTTTCGATTTTTTCGAACCGGCGGTTGTAAACCATCGGCATCACAGCGAAGCATTTGGGATCGCTCCGCAGCACGTGGATCAGCTCCTTGAACGGATTGCCGACCAGTTCGATATCGCTGTTTACGACAGCTAAAAAGTTATGGCGCGCGCTGGCGGCGGCCCGGTTGACATTTTGGCCAAACCCAACATTGTGATCGCCGCGCACGACTTCGATGAATGGATAGCGTTTGGGTAATTCGAAACCTGTGCCGTCGGTCGAGGCGTCATCGGCGATGATGAACTGGTAATTGGTCCCGTATTTTTCCGCGAAGTGGCGGAGGCGCGTGAGCAGGCCCTCGACTTGGCCTAGTGCGTTAAACACCGGAATGATGATCGAGATAGCCTCGCTGGTAATGCTGTCCAATTCTGGCAGGGCGAAGGTGTCCATTCCACTCTCACAAGCCAGTTACCGCTCAATGATCTGGCCGGCAACATCAGTACTGCTCAGTTCAACCCAGGCTGCCCGCATTTCCTTGAGCGAACCGGGATTTACGAAGATTGTACCCCCAGATTCCTCCATCCCGAATGCCTCGTGAATATGTGCGCTGAGCACGAGCCGCGGCTTGCTGACTTGTTCCTCCCACAACCCGCGCAAAGCCGCACTGCCGACATGCGCGCCGCCTGCCACTTGGTCGCGAAAGCCGAGCAGCGGGTTGTGCACGAGCCACACTTCCGCCGGTAGGCAGCTCGCCAGCGGCGCGGCGAAGCCATCCTCCGGCGCTTCAAGGGGTGTCGTCCCCACCGGCGTTGGCGTGCTGCCGCCGAGGCCGGCAAACACCCACCCGCTTACGTAGGCGCTGGTTTTGTGCAGGTTGCGCAAACCGTCATGGGCCAGCAGGTCGAACTCCACCAGCGCTGCGCGGGGATCCCAGTTGCCGGGGATGACGAGGATGTGCGGGGCTAGCCCATGCAGGTCCTTGAGCGCCTGACGCACGAAATCCAGTGGTCCGCGGTTGACGAGATCGCCGAGGAAGACGATGCAGTCTGGCTGGCGTTCCTGCGCCAAGCCTAGGAACCAGTCCCAGCCAGGCTGGGAGTTATGCAAGTCCGACCCGACCAGCAGTGACAGGGAGTTTGCGCCCATGCGCATACCTTATCTGTCTTCCGGCTTGCTTTGCAACCTTTGCTGGATGAAGTTGGCCAGCTGCTCCTCTGTCTGCGCCTGTGAGAGATCCAGTTTCGCGTTTTTCACACCGTCGAGAATTGCCCGCAGTAAGTCGCTTTCATTCAAGCTGCCTTTCGCGGCGGCATTCGCTAGCCAGCGAACTTGGTCGTGATACAGCTGGTACATGCTGCGCAGCTTGTTACGTTCGGGCTCTGGCATGGTATATTCGCCGGATGCCTTGGCCTGTTCGCGCTGTTCCTTACAGAGGTCCAGCTGGTTGCGGGCCATGCGCTTCACTTCACCGCCGACTTCGCGATCGGTCACGACGCGTGACAGCCAGCGGAGGCTGTCGTCGAATTGGCCGCGCTCGCGCAGCAATTCGCCGATCAGGTAGGCAACGCCGGCATAGCCTACTTTCAAGGTCGAAAGATCCTCGCTCTCGTAGGCCTCCAGATACTTATCCAAGGCATATTTACGATAGAGGATGTATCGCTGTTCAGCGCCTTCCACATCCAGTTCGCGCAACTCCCGGTAAATCCAGCTCGCCTT
>CAYXMN010000136.1:0-3186 GCA_964465955.1 uncultured Planctomycetales bacterium | reverse complement strand
TCATCGCCAGCGAAGCCAGCTCCGAGCGCGGGATCTTCATGTACTCCGCGCAAATCAGCGCGCGGTCGTAGGCCAAGGCGGCCGCCTCCACCGAACGCGGCTGGAGCCACCGGGTTTCATCGCGGACGGGCTTGAGCTTCTCGACGAGCGCATCCCGATCCCGGAAGAGCAGGCGCGGCGAGCGCTTGAGCACTTGCTCCTCAGCCGCCAGTCCGGACGGAGCGATGATGACGCCGTAATACAGCGGATTGATGCCGTCATAGATTGGGCCGAAATCTGTGCCGCGCCCGCGCACGTTGAATGCGCTTGACTTGATCGCGATGGCGAGAAACTTCCCTTCACTAACCGGATCGTTGTATTCCTTCCAAAACAACTCCGGCGGTAAGGTGGTTTGAGATTGCCCGCTGCTTGTTCCTTGCACTCCTACCTCCGTGTCGGTTCTCCGGCTCAAATTATAACGGCGGGGCTTGTCCAACCGGGCTTTGTTGGTCACGCGTAAGATAAAATCTAGGTATGGCGATTTTCTTCACTAACGCGTCCGTGTATCAGGGTCTGGGCGGTTTCGACGAGGCCGCGACCCTCGTGATTCAAGGCGGCAAGATCCGCTCCGCCGGCAAGACCGTGGTTCCCAAGACGGCCAAGCGCGCCGCCCTGCCGCTACTGCACGAGGCGTACCAGGCCTGGCTCAATGGGCCGTTCACGCCGGTAGGGCAGCGCCCGTCCGCGCCTGACCTCGGCGACCTCGTGATTGACTGTGCCGGCACCCGCATCTACCCCGGCCTGCTCGATCCGCACACCCACATCGGCTGCTTCGAGGACGGCATCGGCCAGCTCGGCTACCACGGCAACGAGTACACCGACCCCAACACGGCGCACCTAAACATTAAGGACAGCATCAACCCCGCCGACCTCGCCATCCCGGACGCGGCAGCGGGCGGCGTGACCTGCGTGGGCATCTTCCCCGGCTCGGCCAACTTGATCGGCGGTATGTGCGTCGCAGCCAAGCTCTACGGGCGCACCATCGATGAGATGCTCGTCAACGAAACGCAGGGCATGAAGATGGCGCTGGGCGAGAACCCGTTCCGCGTCTACGGCGGCCAGAGCAAGTTCCCCGGCACGCGCTTCGCCTGCGCGGCGGGCGTGCGCGACGCCTTCGAGGAGGGCCGGCACTACATGCAGCGTCAGGCGGCGTGGGAGAAAAAGAAGCAGGCCGACCGCGACAAGGAGCCCTTCAAGCGCAGCATCAAGCTGGAAAACATCGCGGGCGCGCTACGCGGCGAGTACCCGGTGCGCTACCACGCCCACCGCGCGGACGACATCTACACCGCGATCCGGCTGTGCAAGGAGTACGGCGTCAAGCTGATCCTGGAGCACACCACCGAGGGCCACAAGCTGGCCGAACTGCTCGCGCGCGAGGCGATCAAGTGCGACGTGGGCCCGACGCTGACCGACCGCGCGAAGTATGAGCTGCGCGAGCGCACGCCGAGGACGCTGGGCATCCTGTACAAGTCCGGCGTGCACGTCGCGCTTAGCACCGATCACCCCGTGATCCCGCTGCAGTACATCACACTGCAGGCGGCGGTGGCGGTGAAGGAAGGGCTGCCCGAGGCGGCGGCGGTGGACGTGATGACGATCAACACGGCCAAGACGATGGGGCTGGAGCGCCGCGTCGGCAGCCTGGCCGCGCGCAAGGACGCGGACTTTTTCATCACCGACGGCGACGTGCTCGACCCGCGCCACCACGTGCTGGCGACGTTCATCGACGGCTTCTGCGTGCACCTGCTGAAGGGAGTGGGGTAGGAGGCTAAGCGGTGCGATTTAAAGCGTGAGAATAAGTGAGAATGCATGTTGTCTAGGGTTGCCATTTAGTAGTATCATGCTATAATCTATTTACCACGCCGGAGGCGGGAAACCCAAGGCGGGAGACATGGTAATAATTGGGAGGAGTTAGGGAAATGCGTATATATATATATATATATATTTACTGCTTGCCGGGATATTAGCGCTAATGCTGCTTTGCGAGGGATGCGGCTCAGGCAGTACTGAGCGGGAGGCAGCAAGTCTAGCGCCGGGCGGGCTTGGCACCGGTGGAACAGGGACGAATGGGGACTTAGGTGATGGACTGACTGGCGACGGTGATCCCGTAGATCCATCACTAGATCCTTTTGAGACGGCGGATTGGGACATCGTCTCATTCAGCGATCCGCGCACAGACACGGATCCGTATGACATCATCGACGGGCGCGTATTGATTGCGTTCAAGAATCCGCCCACGCTGCCGCAGGTTGATCCAAATTACTTCGATGTTGAGCGGCTGGACACCGATCCCGTTTACAACCAAGTGGTGTACAACTACACCGTGACGACAACGGCGGAAGGGCAGACGATGCTGAACGATCCAGCAATTGCGGCATTCATCACGGCTGAGGATTTGGACGTGTACAGCGAATGGCCGATGGTGGCAGGGCTGGCAGCGGTGCTGCCCGAGGGCCAGACTGTCGCGGATGCGGTGGCGAACTGGCCGGCTGAGTACCCGGACCTGATCGAAGCGGTGGATCCAGACATGGTGGCGCATGGTTGTACACCTCCTCAAGATCCTCCAAATGATCAGTTTTATCTACAAAGTAGTTCATGGTTCTTATGGTCGGATCATGTGGTGGCAGGTAGTACTTATCCTGTTTCTGCCTATTCCACAGATGTAGGATCACTTTGGCATCGAGGCATTACATGTTCGGGTGATTCAGTGTTAGCGATTATAGACACAGGAGTAGACTACAGCCCGATAGATTTGAGTTTATCGTCTGTTCCTTATGGAGTAAATGCCGGGGACAATAAGGCTACTACACAATTCCTTCCAAGAAGCCAAGGTGGTGGCGAGCCTTGGGAGTGGATGATGGAGCGCAGCCAAGCTAACGCGACTGCTGCCGGCCATGGTACGGCGGTGGCTGGTGTCGCAGCTGCATATGTAAACAACAACACTTCTGGCAATGTCACAACTTATTGTGCTTCGATGATGTGGGGAGGTAAGTACGTACCACTTGCGGTAAAGTGTAAAGGAAATGTATATGGGGGACCAATGTACTCTCTATCAGGCTTGTACAATGCTATTGCAGCAATCGGTGCGATGAAAAGACTGCCAGGTTATTTACCGAGCCTGCAGTTCTCTAACCGATATGTTCCTTATTT
>CAYXMN010000135.1:0-7498 GCA_964465955.1 uncultured Planctomycetales bacterium | reverse complement strand
GCGGCGAACGGGCGGACCCAGAACATCATGCCGCCTTCTTCCGGGCCGGGCTGGTGGCTGAAGCTCAACCGCTCGCCGGGGCCAGACTCGTTGTCCGCCAGCATGAAGCCCGCCAGCGGTTCGATTACCGAAGGTTCAGCATAGGAAGCCGGGATGTCGGCCACGTTCGTACTGGCATACAGCTGGTAGCCCTGGATGGTGGCGCCGAGTTCCTGGGCGATGGTCGCCAGGTCCGCCGCGCCGATCTCGCCGTCGCTATTGCCATCAATGATGGATTGCACGCTGGTGAAGGCAAAGGGCCCCGCCTCGCCGAAATGCGCCGCCAACGGCGCTAAATCCGCGATGCCGACCTCGCCGTTCTGATCGTAATCGCCGTGCAGCACGTAATACCAGCGCAGCTCGTTGTTCGCGGAGTCCCAAGTCAAGGGGCTGATGGAGTAGGCGTTCACCGGCACCGCGCTCACCGAGCGCGACACGCCGCCTGTGGCGAACGGCTCCGCGGCGAACAACACCTCGACCACGGTGGCGCCGTCCGGCAGGCGGCGCGGACTGGCGTTCAGCGCTTGCTGGCCAATCGCCACCGTGCCCGGCACATCCAGCACTTTAAGCACCAGGCTTTCCGGCAAGGGGGCCAGGGCTTCCGTGGCCTGGGCCGCGACCGGGCGGTACCGGTCCGCGTCGTAGCTGAGTTCAACAAACACCCCGGTGCCGGTAAACCCGGCAGGAGCCGCCACGCGCACGAGCAGGTTCTCCGCCGCCGGTTCCACCGTGACTGCCAGCGGTTCGCGGCTGGCGGTGCCGGCATCGTAAGCCGTGAAACTGGCCGCCCGGCCGCCGCCGTCGGAAGCTCCAAGATTAACCCCGTACCCGGCGCCGCCGCAGCTCGCCAGCATGAGCGCGAGCACGCACGGGAACAAACATCGCATAACCATTTGCATGTCATCTCCATTCAGTATGCTGCTTGTCTGCGAGCAGCAGTGATATTAAGACTCAGTCTCGTAACCGGAGAATTATACAGCACTAGGCGGTTAATGCAAGGATCTTCATGCAACTCCCGATACTCATTTCCGCGAGGATGGTCTATCGGCAAATCCGAGAATGCCGTTTCTCCACATTTCATCTACTTAATCTTCAATATCAAACTAATGCAAAATTCTCAGATTCTCCAACCATCTGGATTATGATTAGTCACGCGGATGGGCAGCTTGCGGCAACATACACTTCTCAAATGGAACGCCGCCTTGGAAACCGGCGTGGCGGAAATCGACACCCAGCACAAGCAGCTGGTCGACCTGCTCAACGGGTTGAACTACGCCATGAAGCGGGGCGAAGGCACGCGCATGCTCGGGCAACTGCTCCATGGGCTGGGCAACTACATCCTGCTGCACTTCAGCTTGGAAGAGCGATACATGAAGGCGACGCAATACCCCAAGCTGGAGCAACACCGCGCCGAGCATCTGAAGTTCGCCCGGCGCATCTTGGAGTTCGACCGAGGATTCAAGCAAGGTAACGTACTACTCACCGTGGAGGTGACGCGCTACTTGCGCGACTGGGTGCACGAGCACATCGCAGGTTGTGATCAGGACTTGGGGCGCCACCTGCAGCTTTTTCGCAAACGCTAGCCGGCGCGGCCCGCGCGCCGCGCCCGGTATAATCGCTGGCGATGCTGCTTAAGCGCCTGCAGCTGCGCGACTTCCGCAACTGGCACCGGGTCGACGCCACGTTCCCGGCAGGGATCAGCGTGCTGACCGGGCCGAACGGCGCGGGCAAAAGCAACCTGCTCGAAGCCATCCACTACTTAAGCTACCTGCGCAGTTGCCGTAGCGCGCGCGACCACGAAATGATCCGCCACGGCGCGCCGCTGGCGGTGATCGAGGCCCACCTGGCCGACGGGCACGGCCGCCCCTTCGAGGCGCGCATCGTGCTTAAGGGCGGCAAGCGCTACGTTACCCTGAACGGCGGCCACGTCACGAGCTTCCAAGAGTTCATCGGGCGCCTGCACAGCCAGTTCTTCTTCCCCGGCGACCTGTCGCTGCTCACCGGCGACCCCGCCGCGCGCCGCGAAGTGCTGGACATCGAGCTGTTGCGCCTCAAGCCGCAACTGCTCGGCCTGCTCGCACAGTACCGCACCGCGCTGGCCGAGCGCAACCGCACGCTCAAGCTGCTCTATCCCGCCCCCGGCGTACGCCGCAACCAGTCCGGCGATCTGGGCAAACTGCTCGGCGTGTACACCGAGCAGCTCATCGCCGCCGGAACGCAGGTGATCCGCGCGCGGCGCGGGCTGGTGAAAGTGCTGGGCGAGCTGTTCACCCCGCTTTACAGCTCGCTGGCCCCGCCGGGCGGCGAGCGCGTCGAGCTGCGCTACCACAGCACCGTCGCACTGGAGCCGGACAGCGCGGTGGGCGAATCGTTCCGCGCGCTGCTGAAGGACGCGGCGGGCGCGGAAGCGAACCTGCGCTATTCCACCGTCGGCCCGCACCGCGACGACCTGGGGTTCATCCTCGACGGCGAGCGCGATTTAAAACGCTTCGGCAGCCAGGGCCAGCAGCGCTCGGCGGCGCTGGCGTTCAGGCTCGCGCTGGGCCAGCTCTCGGCACAGCGCCTGGCCGACGATCCGATCCTGCTGCTTGACGACGCGCTGAGCGAAATGGACGACCAGCGCAAGCAGCGGCTGCTGAAATTGTGCCAGGCGCGCCAGCAGGTGTTCATCACCTCCGCCTCCGCGCGCGAGGTGGAGCTGATCGCCCCGCTGGCCACGGCGGTGTTTACTGCCGGCAGCGGGAAACTGGACCGGCGGTAGCTGCGCCGTCCGCGCCGCGCTATACTCCTGCCAGCGGCCAACTAGGGAGATGCGAATGCCCACTGCCCTCGTGCTGATCGACATCCAAAACGACTACTTCCCCGGCGGGGCGATGGAACTGGCCGGCAGCGAATTGGCCGCCGAACACGCGGCGGAACTGCTCGCCGCCGCGCGTGGACATGGCGCACCGCTCATGCACATTCAGCACAGCGCTGCCCGTCCCGGCGCGACGTTCTTTCTGCCCGGCACCCCCGGCGCGGAGATCCACTCGGCAGTCGCGCCGCGCCGCGGCGAGAAGGTGATCGTCAAGCACTACCCTAACGCCTTCCGCGAGACGGAGCTGCTTAGCTACCTGCGCGACCAGGGCATTGGCACGCTGGTGATCGCGGGCATGATGACGCACATGTGCGTGGACACCACTGTGCGCGCCGCCGCCGACTTGGGCTTCAGCTGCAACCTGGCGGGCGACGCCTGCGCGACGCGCGCGCTTGCGTACGGCGGTGTGGCGGTCCCGGCGGAGCAAGTGCAGGCGGCATACTTGGCTGGCCTGAACGGGCTGTTCGCGAAAGTCGCCCCCGCGGCGGAGCTGGCGGAGATGCTGTAAACAGGGCTTCGGTCGCGAATGGAATGGTTGATGGAACATAGGGGCGGGGCTTAGTCCCCGCCCGTCTTTATGCAGCGTGGATGTGATCATATGCATCCATCCCTTTGCTTCAATCCCTGCATGAGGCGGGACCATGCTTGAACCTGCGCCAGAATTACCGCAACGCAAGGCCATGCGCCTTCAAGGCTTTGACTACGGCAAGGGGCATACATACTTCATCACGTTATGCACCCATGACCGCGCGCGTTTGTTTGGTTTAATCACAGCCGAGTGCATAGTTCATCATCCTGCTGGTGCAATGCTGGGGGCAGCGTGGCAGGCATTACCTGCATTCATCCCCGGTCTACACCTTGATGAATACGTTATTATGCCGGATCATTTCCATGCCATTCTGGGATTGATCGATCCGCCAGACGGGCGGGGACACAGCCCCGCCCCTACGTTACCGGAAGTGATACGCAGGTTCAAAGGCCAAGTCATGCGCGAGTACCGCCGGGGTGTGGCCAGCGGCCTGTGGGAGCCTTACTATGAGCGCCTCTGGCAACGCGGCTATCACGAGCATGTAGTCCGGGATGAGGACGACCTGCAAGCGCATCGTGAGTACATCTCGAATAACCCACGCAAGTGGCAGATGGAGTTGAACCAGAATTGTTGATGTACTCCTCAGTCAAAGTTAACACGCAGGCGCGGGGCTTAGTCCCCGCCCGTTGAGATTGGCAACCGGGGCTTCGCGCCACCTCCAGGCTATTCGCTATCAAGAGCTGGAGCAGGCAGCGGTTCAGGCGCAACTTCCGGGTGCGGTTTCTCCGGGAAAGGCGGGGTAGTCTTGTACAGCTCGACCTGGCTCCAATCTAGCGCCGCCGTCGCCACGCACCCCGCTTCTTCCAGTTCGGGTGGCTGCGCCTCGCTCCGCCGCGTCCGGCCAAAGGCGGCGATGACGTATTGGAAGTTTTCCTGCCGCGCGACACCCTCGTTATCCGCGATCAGCGGCCCCCATGCCACATACACCACGCCGCCGGGCACCGGGTCATCTTTCGCCGCCAGCACCGGCATCGGTTGCTTGGTATACGGATTCTCCGGCATCGCGGCAAGCGTTCCCGCCGCCAGCAGTTCGTCCAGGCTTGCCGGGTAAGCTCCGGCATGGTCTATCGCATACACTTCCACCGCCCGCTGCACTTCGCCCAGTCCATCCGCCAGCCGGTCGCGCTTGATCTTCGCCGCCAAAGCCTCCGCGCTGAGCCAGCCGAGCACTCCGGCCGCCACCGCGACGGCGATAAATAAAACGATTACTCCGCGCTTAGTCATTGTTTTTCCATGCACCGGCCGCAGGCCCCCGCCATTGTAGACTACGCAGGCGCGCGCTGGTTCGCGGCTGGCCGGCGGTTCGCCTTCGGGCTCACCCGGCATTGGTCAGCAGGTAAACTACCCGCCGCCAGCTGATAGCATAGCCAGGACAGCGAGGGTGCCAGCCTGTGTCCGGTGCATTGAATTCATCCACCTCCTGCACCCCATAGACTGCCAGCAAATAGCGATCCCTCCGGTAGCCAACGGCTGCGTCGAACGGCCCCCAGGCGTAGTAGACCACGCCGCCTGGCCGCGGCTCTGCATTTGTGTCAAGCACCGGCATCGGTCGATGCGTATAAGGATTCTCCGGCATCGCAGTAAGCTCTCCCGCCGCCAGCACTTCGGTCAGGCTTTGTGGATATTCGCCGTTGTGATCAACCCCGTAGGCTTCCACCGCGCGCTGCACTTCCGCCAGCCCAGCCACCAAACGCTGGTGCCTGTTGAGGCCTGTCCACGCCGAGATTACCGGCCAGCTTAGCTCTCCTACGATGAGCAAAGCCCCGATGATTAGAATAATGAGTAAACGCTTGGCCATCACCTGTCCTAAGACTTCCAGCCATAGGCCTCCGCCAACATAGACCACGCAGTTAAACACAAGTTCGCGCTGCTGGCGCAGAGCCGCAGCGCCGGTTAGGCTAGCTGAGAACCGCCCCTGCCGCCTCGAGCTAGTCCCCGCCAAAGGGCCGCTCGAACGAGGCCACCTGGCAGCCGCCCGCGCGCGCTTCGAGATAGCACGCCGCCCCCAGCGCCGCGGCCGCCGCGATCACGAAGATGATGATCCCGATTCCGATTGCTTTCCAGTTCATATCGCCGGCCACCCGTCCGCATCCCGCCTTCCAGGTATAGTATACCCAGCATGCCGGACGAATTCGAGCGGCTCTCTGTTTTAATGCGGGTCAAACTGCCGACCGCCAGCTATGAGCAGTGCCTGCAGCTGGCGCGCTACCTGGCCTACGTCCGCGAATACTCCGCCGTGCTCAACCTCACCGGCATCCAGGATTTGAACCGCCTCGCCGACGAGCTGGTGGTGGAATCATTCAAGCTGCTCGAACTGGGCGGCATCGCCGCGGGCTGGGAGGTGATCGATCTCGGCAGCGGCAACGGCAGCCCGGTGGTTCCGCTGGCCCTGTTGTGCAGCGAGGCGCATTTCACCGCGGTTGAGGCGCGCGAGCGGCGGGCGGCGTTTTTGGTGCGCGTGCGCGTCGGGCTGAGGCTGGAGAACCTCACCATCATGCAGGCGCGGGCGGAGGAGGTGCTGGCGGAGCGGCCCGGCAGCTTCGATCTCGTCACCTCGCGCGCTTTCGCCCCGCCGGACACGCTCGTGCCATTGGCGGCGGCGCTGGTGGCCGGCGGCGGCGAGGTGCGCGGCTTTACCGGCGCGGATATCGCGCCCCTGCGCGCGGCGGCGGCCGCCCACGGGCTGAGCGAGGTGGGCCTGCTGCCGTACAGCTCGCACGCCGAACCGCGCCACGCCTACGTTTTACGCAAGGGTTCAGCACCGCGAACAGAGCAGGTGCTGTATTAACTTGATTGTCCTAAGGGCCGGATTTTGTCCCGGCCCGTCGTCGCGGGGGCTAAGCCATGCCGCGCCTTATACAGAACCCGATCGCCCGGCCTTTAAGCGGGGGACTGGAGTTTGGCGGGGTTTAAAGACCCGGCTGCCAGAGGGCTACAGCGCGCGTTTGAGCACCTTGCCCGTCGGGCCGAGCGGCACTTCGAGGCGAAACTCGTAGATCCGGGGCTGGGCGTAGGGCGGCAGCTTGTCGCGCAGGAACTCGCGCAGTTCTTTTTCCAGCGCGCCGGGGCTCGCCCACTGCCCGGCCCCGGCGGCGTATTCCACCTCGCCGCTTTCGCTCAGCAGCGCGCCGGTATTGAACATGGACGTGTCGCGCGGGACAACCACCGCCTTGACCTGCTCGCCGCGCAGGTCGTCGCGCGCACCGATTACCGCCACGTGCGCCACGCCGGGATGCTCGCTTAAGCAGGCTTCCACCTCGACGGGGAACACGTTCTCGCCGGCGACGATCAGCATCTCCTTCTTGCGCCCGGTGATGTGGAGATAGCCGTCCTCGTCCATGCGCGCCATATCGCCGGTGTAGAACCAGCCGTTGCGGATCACCTCCGCCGTGGCGTCCGGGCGGTTGTGGTAGCCCTGCATCACGTTCGGCCCGCGCACGATGATTTCGCCGTCCTTGCCGCGCGGGACCTCCCGCCCGTGGTCGTCCACCACCTTGCAGTGCACGCTCGGCAGGGGCAAGCCGGCGGTGCCGCTTTTGTTTTTGCCCGGCGGGTTGAAGCTGACCACCGGCGAGGTTTCGGTCAGGCCGTAACCTTCCAGCAGCTCCAGGCCGAACACCTCGTTGAACTCCTGCTCCACCTTGGGCGGCAGCGGCTCGCCGCCGGCGACGGCCAGGCGCAGGCAGGACATGTCGAAGCGCTTCGCCGCCTGCACGCGGTTGAGCAGGCGGTACATGCTCGGGATGGCGATGAGCACGGTCGCGCGGTGCTCCGCGATGCTGCGTAGCGTGGCCTCGGGCTCGAAACGCGCGTGGGTGATGTAGCCCGCGCCGCACGCCATGGCCAGGCCCATCGTCGCCGTGAAGGCGAAGGTGTGGAACAACGGCAGCACGCCGATGATCAGGTCGTTGTCCTGGACATTGAACAGCTCCAGGCAGTCGCAGATGTTGCTGCCGATGTTGCGGTTGGTCAGCCGCACGCCCTTGGGGTTGCCGGTGGTGCCTGATGTGTAG
>CAYXMN010000134.1:0-7501 GCA_964465955.1 uncultured Planctomycetales bacterium | reverse complement strand
ACCAGCCCGCGTACCCAAGCCGCGCTGCTGGAAGGCATGGAAGAGCGCCAGGTGACGGTGGACGGCACGAGTTACGCGCTGCCGCACCCGTTCTTTGTCATCGCCACGCAAAACCCGATCGAGCAGCAGGGCACCTATGACTTGCCTGAAGCTCAGCTCGACCGCTTCATGATGCGCATCAGCATCGGTTATCCGCCGATCGATCAGGAAGCGAATATTCTCGAAGCGCAGCGCGAAGTGCACCCGGTGCATGCTTTGGAGCCTGTCGCCACGCCGGAGGACATCCTTAAACTCCAGGAACTGACCACTCGCGTCTTTGTCAAACCGACGCTGCGGCGCTATATTGTTGAACTTAGCAACGCCAGCCGCGAGCACGCCGATGTCCTGGTTGGCGTCAGTGTGCGCGGCAGCCGCCAGCTCATGCATGCCGCCCAAGCCTTCGCGCTTATCAATCACCGCGAGTATGTGGTGCCTGATGATATTCAAGCGGTGGCGAACTACTGCCTGCCCCACCGGATCGTTGTGCGGCCCGAGGCAAAACTGGCCGGCATAAACGAAGAGTCGATCCTCAAAGCAATCATGCGCGCGGTTGAAGTGCCGGCGCAGTGAGCTACAGCTTGTATCGCTGCTCTGCCAGCCCGGCGGTTGCCTGGCCTATTTCGTCATGAGCCATTCGGCGAGCACCTTGCGTTCTGCCTCAGTCCCATTGAAGGCAGGCATTGACATGGAGAAAGCGCTGCTCAATTCCGCCAAGCGCGCTTCATTCACCGAGTGATCGGACGGATTGGCCAGATAGGCCTGGAGCTTGGTGCTGTCCCAGTTATGCTGGGCCAAGCCGGTGAGAGCCGGGCCGAGCTTGCCGCCCTCCTGGTTGTGTCCATGGCACATCGCGCAGTTGCCTTTGGCGTACAGCGTTTCGGCGGCGGCGGTGTCAGGACTGGCGGTGGCGGAAGCTTCGCCGTCCGCGGTAGTTGTAGGTGCGGAAGCTGTGGGTGCGCTGGATAGGGCAGCAGCGGGCGGCTCCGCCTCAGCGGTTGGTGTTGCAGTTGCAGACGGTGGATTGTCACCAGCGTTCTCTGCTGACTTGTTCTGGTTGCAGGCAGCCAGCAGCGCTATCGCCAGAATCACTAAAAGCGCCCATTGGAAGAAGTTGTTGAGTTTCATCATAACCTCCACGCGCCATCGCCTCCCGAGGCTGGCATACCTTCCTTAAGAGTACCTTAACGCGGCATCATTTCGTCTATCACTATGGTAGTGGCTTGATGGCCACCACTTGCTGCCGTCCGGCAATCATATAGAGCCTGCCTCCGGGGTCAAGCAGATAGTTATCCCGGTCGAACATGTCGAGTGCGAGTGAATAATCCAAGTCCCCGTTCAGGTCATAGACTTTAAGTTCACCGGAGCGCGTCGGGATCACGAAACGCTGGCTGTCCAGCCGGTATGGCTTGGCGCTGACTCCGGGGTAGCTGCACAGCTTGCGCGCGGAGCCGTCCGCTGCGTAGCGCAGGCAGCTAGGGTAGTCATAGCTCACGATCACCCCGCCATCTTCAAGTGGCAACATGCCGCCCGTAAACAACGTGCCGCGGCTTGGCGTTTCCACCTGCCAGATGACATCCCCGGACTCACTCAGCTTGTACAGCAATCCGCGCTCGCCGCTGCCGGCGAAGATGCAGTTGTCTGCACCCCGAACCGGTGTCGCGCCAAGGGCGAGATCCTTCTCCCACAACTGCTGGCCATGTGAGTCTAGCCGAACCAGCCGACCATCCCCGCCCACCGCGAGCACACCGCCTTCAACCAGCGGGTCGATAGTGTAGTTGGGATTCCCTCCGAGCTCGTACTTCCAATTCAAGTCGCCGTGCGGGGCGAGGCAGTATAGATAGCCATCGCAACCGGTAGCATAAAGGAAGCAGCTCGCGCTGGACAGAATTCTCCCTTTGAAGGCTGTCTGGAATTCCTTCTCCCAGGCTAGCTTACCCCAGCCGTCATAGCCTTGCAGCTTCGAACCGCAGTTCACCACCGCGTAGAGACGGCTGCCGCCGAAACAATTGAAGGATTCGCCGCGGGGTTCCAGGATTTCCCACCGCAGTACGCCGGTGTCAGTCAGGGCAAGGAGCCGATCGCCCGGCACGCCGCTCCAAACCTCGGCCTGCACCAAGATAGTCGTCTCGAAGGCGCGCTCCAGCGGCGGATTAAACCGTAATTGAGGATCAGTGAAATGCCATGAGATGTAATCCGCCGCGGGCCCCTGCAGGGCCTGTTCGATGGAGCAACATCCTGGTTCAATTCCATGAGCAGGCGGGGAGGTTACAGGCAAAATCGCTGTTGGCACGGACGGGAGGCTTGGTGCTTGCACCGCGGGGCCGCGCGGCTGGGATGCAGCCGGCTGCTGAGCGCTGGCGCTTTGTTCAACTTTGGCCAGCCGGGAGGCATGGACGGCAAAGTACACCGCTGCCAAGCACAATAGTACGATCAGCAAGGAGAGCCCGATAGTTTGGATCACAGATAGCCTGGCAATCCGCAGGTGCTCCGCCGGATCGCGGGGTGGCAGCTCATCCTGCTGCTGCCCGTAATTCAGCAATTGGCTGATTTCGGGGGCGGCGTCGTGATCTTCCAGCAGGTTCAATCCTGCTGGTTCAGGTTCGGTATGTCCACTGCTACGTCCCATTCCGTGTTCCCGGTTGCGTTTGCCGCAGTTTCTTTTTCAAAGATTCGCAACTCGAACACATCTGCGACTGGTATTCGGCTGCCACTTTCTCGGGGAACTTATAGATTACGTTGCGGTATGGATCCGGCGTGGTGGTAACACTATGGCCGCAGCCCAGTTTGAATTCGTATATGTGGTGATACTGCCCCTCACCCATTGTCACGATGGAATGCGTGAACAGAGTGGTGCTCTCCACCGTGGCGACGTTGCCGACACAGTGGTGGTATCCGTATACTCCATCTTCCACCGTGGCGACCAGTGGCGGCATGGCCTTAGCCATCATTTCCGGTGGCGGTTCGATTAGTTCGAACCTGGTATCAGGTGGCGGAGGTGGTGGAGGGGCGTTGACTGGCGGCTGCTCAACCGGTGTGACGACAACCGGCACTGGCAGCCCGGCGGATGTTGGATTCGGCTCCGCAGGTGAAGGAGAGCCGAATTGACTGGGTCGCGCGAAAACTAAAAAGAGCACGCTGGCTACTGCAAGAGTGATGATCAAGCCGACTGCTAGGTTGCGGATTACAGCGAGGCGCGCTAGCTCAGCCCAAAACCTGGGTCCTTGACCAAACTGCCGCCGGCCTGTTGCCTGGCTCGACAGCGCCGGTTGGCGGATGCGTCTGACCATCGCTTCGCCCCCGCAGTATTTGTACCATTGACACAGACTGGGCGTGGCGTGTAAAAGTTCAATTCACGGATTTACTGGCTATTTGATCCGGTAACGGGCGACATCCGGGTTCACGCCGTCGGCCTTGAAGCCGTCCCACTTGTAGAACCCGACGCCGGACTTCGCACCGAGCTGGCCGCTCTCCACAAGCCGCTTGAGCAACGGGCTGGCCTTATACGCGCTACCGAACTCCTCCTCCAGCACGTTGCTAATAAACAGCATCGTATCGAGACCGACGAAGTCCGCCGTCATCAGCGGGCCCATCTTGTGCCCCAGGCACAGCGTGCACTTGTCCACGTCCTCCACCCCGGCGATACCTTCCTCCACCACGCGGATTGCCTCATTGACGAAGGGCACCCACATGCGGTTGATGGCGAAGCCGGCTTTGTCCTCGGCTGGGATTTCGATCTTGCCCAGATCATGGGTCAGCTTCACTACTGTGTCGTAAGTCGCGTCACTCGTGCGCAGGCCGCGAATGATCTCGACGCCCGCCTGCATCGGTACCGGGTTCATGAAGTGCATGCCCATGAACAGCTCGGGTTTGCCATAGGCCGCCGCGAGGCGCGTGATGCTGATGCCGCTGGTGTTGGAGACGAGCAGCTTGCCGTAGCCCAGGCTGGCGAGCTGGCGATTGATCTCTTCCTTCAGGCCAGGCTTCTCCGGTGCGGCCTCAATGATGATATCGCGGTCAAGCAGGTCTTGCAGTTCCGTGGTGGCGGCCAGCCGCGCCAGAGCTTGCGCCTTCGCCTCCGCGGTGATGCCCTTTTCGCCGCCGCTCTTCTCGTGCGCCGCGACGAGCCGGTCGAGGCTTTTGTGGATAAGGCCCATACCGCGCTCTAACACCCCGGCATTGATATCCATCACCTTGGTGTCGAAACCGCACTGCGCCGCCACTTGGGCGATGCCGTTGCCCATCGTGCCGATGCCGATCACACCGATTTTGCTGATGCCGCTGCTGCTCATGCAGACCTCCATGCTGTGTTTCCTTAGTGTAGCAGGCGTGACAGCGGCGATGAGCGGCAGGTCCATGCGCAGCGATGGTGCTGCTATCATGCTCGCCATGTTTTCCGCGGTCCAGTGGCACCTTATGCTCAACCACCTGCCGGTGGCGGGCTGCTTGTTCGCGCTGCTGTTGTTCCTAGCCGCGGCGATTCTCAACCAGCGCGTGCTGTATTGCGCAGCGTGTGCGCTGCTCCTGCTCAGCGCGCTGCTCACGCTCCCCGTTTACTTCACCGGGCAAGAGGCGGTGCCTACGGTGGAGGCGCTTGACCCAAGCGCGGAACCGCTGCTCGCCACCCACGGGCTGATGGGGCGGTTCGCCTTGAATTTCATGCTGCTGGCCGGCGCAGCGGCAGTGGTTCTGCTGGTGCGGGAGTGGCGCAGGTTCAACGATCCGGTGCGTCTGGCCAGCCTCCTCGCCATCGGCGCGCTGCTCCTCGCCTGCGCGTTCATGGCGTATGTGGCGCACACCGGCGGTCTGGTGCGGCATCCGGAGATTCGTCCGCCGGCGCAGGCTGAGCCTTAGCCTCGCACCCGCTGCTCGACATAAGCCTTCAGCCGGTCGCACATCTCGCGGTAGCCTCGGTCGCCGCGCTGACGCGCCCGTAGGCGGACGAGGAACGACAGCGGGCCTTTGAACATCTCGCCTTGGGTCAGCCGGCAGCGGCGCCTGCCGTCCAACGGCTCCAGCACCCAGAAGCGATCGCCGTAGAGCAGGTACGGCCAGGCGTAATGCGCGCGCCAACACAGCTCGCTTTCCGGCACGACCTTGGTGACGCGGAAGAAGGTCATTTGCATCTTGCCGGGGCGCGGGCGGGCGATCACTGTCAGCCACGCACCCAGCCTCGCTTCGCCGCGGATCTCGCCCTTGAAGCCGGACCATGCGGGGTAGGCGGGGAAGTCCGTGATGACGGCCCATACCTGCGCCGGCGCAGCATCAATCTCAATGGTGGTGTACAGCCCGATCAAGCCTGCTCCTGCAGCGCGCGGTGGAGGAAACCTGCCGTGCGGATGAGCAATTCGGTATGGTTGGGCTCAGTGCCCCAGAAGCGGCCATGCCCGCCGCCGGGCACTTCGATATGCGTCACCTCCACACCCGCCTCCGCCAGCGCCGCGGCCAAGCGCCGTGACTGCGGGGCCGGCACCTTGCCGTCGCGCGCGCCGTGGACGATTAGGAACGGCGGTGCGCTGGGATGCACCTGGAACACCGGCGAGGCGGCGCGCGCCAGCTCAGGTTTGTCCGCGGGCCAACCGCCGAGCAGCGGGCGCACGGCGCGGGTGTCATAACCGCGCCAGTCGGCTTCCGCCGCGCTGGTGATATCAGCCGGGCCGAACCAATCCACGCAGGCGCGCAGGCCGTTGGTTTTCTCCAACGCGAGCAGCGCGGCCAGGTGGCCGCCGGAGCTTTCGCCCATCACCGCGATGCGCTGCGGATCGAGGCCCAGATACGGCGCTAGCTCGCGCAGCCAGGCCAGCGCCAGGCGGCAGTCGTCGAGCATCGCCGGGAACGGCGCGAGCTGGCTGGAGCGGAAGTTCGGCGCGATGCCGGTGATGCCCGCCAGCGCCAGGAAGGGCAGGTAGTTCGCGGCGCGGCGCTTGGCGCCGATCATCCAGCCGCCGCCATGGAGGAACAGCACCGCCGGTCCGGGGCGCGTGCGTCGCGGCCGCGGCTGGTACACGTCGAGCAGCAGCGGCAGCGTCCCGCCGCGCCCGTCCGGCGCGTTGCCATATTCCACGTTGCGCGTCAGGCGGAAGCGCGGCGACCAGTTCCAGTAGCGCAGCCAGCCGCTGTCGATCAGCGGCGGCCCGCCGATCACGGCCGCGGCGATGGCGGTAGCGGCCAGGCCGCCGGCGAGGAATGCTTTGTGGTGTTGTGCCATCTTGCGCTGAGAGCATAACGCAGGGCGCAGGTTGCTGTAACGCTGCCGTCGCCCAATCCGGCGGCGCATCCTGTAGAATTGCAGCAGCGCTCGCGCCGCCGCAGCCGCAGCGCGGGACAAGGGATGGTGCAGCCATGAGTTACGACTTGTTCATGCAGCCGAGAAGCGGAAATATCACGCTCAAGGAGTTTTCCGCGTACTTCAACAACCGGCCGCATTACCGCGTGAATCAGGATGAAGCGCTGTACCACAACGAGGACACGGACGTGTACTTCAGCTTCGATTGGGATGCGGTGATCGAGCAAGCCAGCGAGGGGCAAACCAGCGGCGCACACCATCCCCTGGCGTTCAACATGAACTATTGCCGGCCGTCGTACTTCATCAACGAGGCTGAGCCGGAGGTTACGCAATTCATCAGCGAGTTCGACCTGCTCATCGACGATCCGCAGTCCGGCACCGAGGGCTTAGGCGCTTACGACCCGCGCGAGTTCGCCGAGAGCTGGCTGGAGGGCAACGCGGGCAGCTACCGCGTCTTGGCGGAGCAGAACCCGGACATGCCCACGCTGCCGCTGGCGGAGCAAGCGCGGGTCTGGGAATGGAACATCAACCGCCAGGTTCTCCAGGAGCAGCTTGCCGCGGGCACCTACGTGCCCAAGATCAGCTTTGCCACTTGGCGGCAGCGGCTGGTGCGGTTCGCGGTCTGGACGGACGGCGCCCCGGCGCTCATCCCGGCAGTGGACGTGCTCGCCTGCGTGAGAAACGAGCTCGCGCCGCGCAAGCTGCTGCGGCGGCGGAGGCCGGACATCGCGGTGCTGGAGTGGGAAGCGGCGCTGCCGCTGCTGGAGAAGCACAAAGTTAGGATGCATGAAGGCGCGTATGACATGGCCTACATTAATCCGCCGGAGGAGATCCTCGCCATGTTCCGCAAGCTCACGCCAGTCACGCGGGGCTTTGACGGCATCCCCGCCAGCCAGGTGCTCGACCGCGAGCTGCTGGAGGCGCAAAAGGGGTAGGACTGTCGCCAGCTTTAATTGATTACAGGGTGATGAGAATGTAGGAAGTTATCCCGTGATTCAATATAAGCATCGAAGTCTTGGCATAGGAATTGAAATCCCTCATCCTCGCTTTCGAACACCTCAAAATTCCAATACCATTGCCGGTCGGTGATATCGTGGATACACAAAGCTCCCAATCCACCACTATAGTTAATCCCTTGGCGAGAGCTGATTTTAATATTAGCTACACCGAGAAATCTAA
>CAYXMN010000133.1:0-7511 GCA_964465955.1 uncultured Planctomycetales bacterium | reverse complement strand
GGTGTGACGTGGATTTTGATTTACGCCAACTAGAGGTGTTCAGCAAAGTAATCGAGCTGGGCAGCATCTCTCGAGCAGGGCAGGCCGTCGGTCTAGCCCAAGCGTCTGTGAGCGAACGCATGGCGAACCTGGAACAGTCGATCGGTGCACCCTTGTTTGATCGGCTCGGGCGCAAAATTGTCCCCACCAAAGTCGGATACCTACTTTATGAACATGCACAAGCCCATCTGGCATTGAAACGCGCCACTTGCCAAGCGCTTGAAGAATTCATGGGAATGCGGCGGGGGGAGGTGATTTTAGGCGCCAGTACCATTCCAGGCGAGTACATCCTGCCGCAATTGCTGGCAGGTTTCCGGCGGCAGAACGAATCCGTGGTTGTGCGCTTGAATGTGGAGGACAGCGGTCGAGTCTGCGAGCGTGTCCTAGCCGGACAGGATGAACTCGGAATCGTCGGCTGGGCTAGCCCACAGCAGTTTCTTGTGTATACCGAACTATGGCCGGATGAGTTGGTGCTGGTTGTGCCGCAAGGTCACCCCTGGGCGGATGGCAAGCCAGTCTCGATCGAGCAGTTGACCAAAGAGCCTTACATCCAACGTGAGGGCGGTTCTGGAACTCGCGCCAAATTGCAGGCGGACCTGGAAGCCCAATGCGGGTTTGGCTGCGAGCGGTTCAACACTGTTGCCCAACTTGGCAGCAGCACGGCCGTCAAGGAAGCGATCAAACACGGTTTGGGGGTCTCAATCCTATCCAGCCGCGCGGTAGCCGAGGAAGTTAAAAATGGCCAGCTTGCCACCGTAAAGCTGGAGAACGTCCGCCTCCCTCGCATGTTCTATGTGGTGAAAGATGAACGGCGGACGGTGTCACCAATTGCTGCACTGCTGGTTGAATATTTGGCGAGATCCGGTGGAGACGGAAAAAGCATTGCCGAGCATTAGCAAATTCGGCTTTGCCGAGGCCACTTCTCGTATCAACCATGGTGCGCTACGATCGAGGTATCTAGTTTTCCGAGGAGTTGTGCATGGCGGACAAAACCATTGATGCACGTGAACTACCTTGCCCGCAGCCGGTGGTATTAACACGGGCGGCCATCCTCAGCGGCGAAACAGATCAACTAATCGTTATTGTCAGTGATCCGGCACAGGCTGAGAATGTGGCGGCACTCGCGCGCAACCAGGGCTGGGAAGTGCAGATTGAGACACAGGGGGAGGATGGGATTTACCTGAAAGTCAGCAAGTCAGATACAGCCACAATGGCTGTTAAAGAGGGGGGGAGTTGCGGCACGGCAACGAATATTGTGGTACTGATCGCGTGCGACAAGTTTGGCCAAGGAGCCGATGAGCTAGGCGGGATTTTAATGCGGGCGTTTATCAAGACAGTTCGCGAAATCGTACCCCAGCCCCGCACTTTGATATTCGTGAATTCAGGGATCAAACTCACCATCGCCGGTTCCGAACTGCTGCCGGATCTAGAACTGCTTGCGAACGCGGGGATCCAGGTACTGTCCTGCGGAACCTGTTTGGATTACTTTAAAGTCAAAGACCAACTCGCGGTAGGTAAAGTCAGCAATATGTTCGAGATCGCTACCACGCTGCTCTCAGCAGATCGCGTAATCAGGTTGTAGGTGAGCCGTGATTTTTCTTGACCACGCCGCCACCTCGTATCCGAAGCCGCCACCGGTGCTGGATGCGATGCGTAACTACCTGGAGCAGCTTGGTGTGAATCCTGGGCGTGGGAGTTACCGAACCGCAGCAGTCGCGGCGCGGGTGATTTTTGACGCGCGCGAAGCATTGGCTCAGTTACTGGGTATCGCAGATTCGCGCCACCTGAGCTGGGTGCCAAATGCGACCACTGGAATCAACCTTGTTTTACGCGGGTATCTACGCCCAGGGGATCATGTCGTCACTACCAGCATGGAACACAACGCGGTACTGCGCCCGCTCAACTACCTGAGAGAGAAGCTTGAGTTGAGGGTGAGCACGGTGCGCTGCGATCCGCAAGGGCTCCTTGCGCCAGAGACTCTCGCCCAGTTCGTGAACAAAGGCACCCGACTTGTCATCATCAATCACGCCAGCAACGTCTGCGGAACAATCCAGCCGCTGGGAGAGATCCGGAAAGCGATTGGAAATGCCACGCTGTTGGTCGATGCCGCCCAGACCGCAGGAATCGTGCCGATCAACGTGGAACGGGAAGGGATCGACATCCTGGCTGTAACTGGGCATAAAGGCTTGCTCGGACCGCAGGGAACCGGAGCGCTGTATATCCGGCCCGGGTTGGAGGCTGACATTGAGCCGCTGGTATTCGGCGGAACCGGCAGTAATAGCGAATCCACGGAGCAGCCCGGCTTCCAGCCCGATCGGTATGAAGCAGGTACGCAAAACGGCGCGGGCATCGCAGGCTTGGGAGCGGCGGTGCATTTGCTGGCGCAGCAAGGGATAGCCAATGTCCAGCAGCAGGAACAAGCGGTAACGCGTCAACTGCTGGATGGCCTTGGCGCGATTCCTGGTGTCGCCTTGTACGGGCCGGCGCATGTTACGCAACGCACGGCGGTGGTGAGTTTCAATCTGGCAGGCTGGCAACCAAGCGATGTGGGGCTGGCCTTGGATCGCCGATACGACATCGCGAGTCGGGTAGGGTTGCATTGCGCGCCGGCCGCCCATCGAACGCTGGGCACCTTTCCCACGGGCTCGGTGCGTTTCAGCCTTGGATATTTCACCACGGCCGCTGACGTCCAGCAGGCGGTTAAAGCTGTAACGGACCTGGCGCAGGAGCGGGCATGACACTGGTCGCCCGTGCTGTGCTGCTGTGTGATTCGATACATGATGTGCTGATGGCGGAACGCGCCGTGAAAGCGGCGAAGATATGGTGTGATTTGGTGCCCGCGCCGCGCGAGTTGTCCAGTGATTGCGGGATGGCATTATCTGTTCAAGCGGCGGACCTGGAGGCGGCTTGTGCAGCGGTGGCAGCGGAGAGTGTGAGGATCAATGCGTGGTACCAGCAGGTGGAGGGGCAGTACCAGCCGGTGTAAGCAGCCTTGGGGTGGATCCAGCCTGGCGGCAGCGCAAGAATACTTCGGCGGCCAATTCGGCGGTTTCAATCACATCCAGCGTGGCATTCAGATTTGACGCCCCAGCAATCACTCCATGATTCTGCCACACTGCGAGCGGGGATTTTGCGAGGGTGGAGGCAGTAGCCGCTGCCAGTTCAGGGCTGCCGGGGGGGGAATATGGAATGAGAGGGACGGTTTCACCAAGCAGCATACCACCTTCGGGGAACAACCACGGCAATGCCGCCAGGGCAGGCGCGCTGATTTCGACTGGCAGCGTACTAAGGGTCAGTAATGCCGGGGGATGCACGTGCAGGACCGCGCACGACTTCCAGCCTAATTCATGCAGTGTATGCTGGATCGCCAGGTGGATGCGCAGTTCCAATGTTGGCCGCATGCCGGCGGCGCTGTGATGGCAGCATCCGTGGGGCGGGTTGCAGCTAAAAAAGGTCAACCTGCTCTCCGGTGCGGTGGCTAGCGTCCGCCAGTGTTTGCCGCTGGTGGTGGCGAGCAGCGAAGGTGTTTCTGAGGCAGGTGCGAGCCCTGCAGGCATGTTTACCGCAGTGGTCCAGTCCGCGGGGCAAGCCGGACAAGTCACGGATAGGTTGCCTCCGGTGGCTTCATCCCAGCCGCGGCTAACCAACCGCGCGGCGCAGGCCGTGATCTCCCGGATTAGATCAGTGGTGGCATATGGTTTATCGCTCATCAGCCGTAAATCATACGCCAACTCCGGACTCCAACTTGCGTTTCTCGCGCGTGCTTTACTTAAACTCATATATTCGCTTATATGGATATGTTGAAATGATAAGAGTTTCGTGATACTATTCACAATAGAACGGGCCTGGATTAGACACGATCCAGCTGGACGCAAGCGGCACCACGAACCGAACTTGCGTTTTTTTGCGCCCGTAGCGCCTGTGAAAATGTGGAGGTTCAACCCGGATGGCCAAGATACTGATAGTAGACGACGACCAGGACATCTGTGAGGTTATCGAGCTGGTGCTGCAAAAGGAAGGCTACACGACGGCGAGTGCGAACAGCCGGAGCGAAGGCCGTGCCAAGGTGGACCAGTTCCAGCCTGATCTTCTGATCCTGGATGTGATGATGGAGCAGCCGGATGACGGAATTGCTCTGGCTCAGGAGCTGCGCGCCGCGGGAATCCAGCAGCCAATCCTGATGCTGACCAGCGTGGCGAAGGTCACCGGCATGAACTATGGCCGGGACAACGAAATGGTGCCGGTGGACGAGTTCTTCGAGAAACCGATTGATCCCGACACCCTCATCGCTAAGGTAGCCAGCTTGCTGGCTGGACAGGAGGCGGGTTAATGCTAGTCATGGAACGCGATAAGCAAGTGGAACAGATCCGTTCTCTAGCCCAGCAGCATGGTGGCGGGCGTAGCGCGCTGCTGCCCGTGCTCACGGCGATCCAACGTAAATATGCCTGCATCTCGCCGTTCGCCCAGCAGGTGATCGCGGACGCCCTGATGCTCCATCCGGTAGAAGTGCATTCCGTAGTGTCGTTCTACGCCTTCTTCAATGCTGAGCCGAAAGGCAAGTTCGTCATCCGCCTCAGCAACGATCTGCCGGACATGATGGCTGGTCAGGCTAGGGTGGCGCGCCAGTTCGAAGCAGAACTCGGCATCAAGATGGGCGAGACAACCCCCGATGGACGCTTCACCCTCGAGTGGACTCCGTGCATCGGCATGTGCGACATGGCCCCCGGCTTGCTCGTCAACGATGAGGTTTATACCGAAGTCACTCCACAGATGGTGCATGAAATTCTCGACAAGTGCCGCCGCCGCTTTGGCGTGTACGCCGTGTCGCAGGAGGAGCACTAATCATGAAAGCTAAGTATCAAAACAACTTGACGGTCGCTGGCCTCGCACCCAATGTGGGTTTGAAAGCCGCGTTGGCGACCAACCGCCCAGGCGTACTGAAGGTGCTGTCCGACAGCGGCCTGCGCGGCCGCGGCGGCGCAGGCTTTCCCACCAGTGTGAAGTGGAACCTGGCTGCCTCGGCCCAGGCCGAGCAGAAGTACGTTGTCTGCAACGCCGATGAAGGGGAACCGGGAACGTTCAAGGACCGCGTGCTGCTGTTCGAGTATGCCGACGCGGTCTTTGAAGGGATGACGATTGCCGGTTACGTGATCGGCGCCGACAAGGGCATCCTGTACCTGCGCGCCGAATACACCTACATGCGCGAGCTACTGGAACAATGCCTGGAACAGCGCCGCCATAGCAACCTGCTCGGCAAGCACATCCTGGGCAAGGATGGCTTCAACTTCGACATTGAGATTCGCATGGGCGCCGGCGCTTATGTCTGCGGTGAGGAAACCGCGCTGATCGAAAGCCTGGAAGGCCACCGCGGCGAGCCGCGCAACCGCCCGCCGTATCCTGTCGACACCGGCTTTAACGGCTTGCCGACGGTGGTAAACAATGTCGAGACCTTCACCTGGGTCGTGGCGATCCTCGCTAAAGGTGCGGACTGGTTCAAAAGCTTCGGCACGGACAAGAGCACCGGCCTCAAGCTGTTCTCCATCTCAGGCGACGTGGCGCGTCCCGGCGTCTACGAGTTCGCCTGGGGCATCACCGTGGCCCAGCTCTTGAAAGAAGTGGGCGGCGAGAACGCCAAGGCGGTGCAAATCGGCGGCGCTTCCGGCCATACGATTCCCAGCAAGCATTTCAACCGCAAGATTGCATATGAAGACATCTCCACCGGCGGGTCGGTAATCGTCTTCGGCCCGGAGCGCGACATGCTGGAAGTGGCGCGCAACTTCCTCGAGTTCTTCTGCGAGGAGTCATGCGGCCAGTGCACGCCGTGCCGCGAAGGCTGCCCGGTGCTGCTGGAAGGCGTGGAGAAAATGGAACACGGGCATTGCTCCTACAGCTACCTCAGCGAGCTGCGCGGGCTGGGCGAGACAATGCGCCTAGCCAGTAAGTGCGGCCTCGGCCAGTCCGCTGCCAACGCGTTCCTGGCCATTACGGATCACTTCGCTGCGGAAGTGCTGGGACGGCACCTGAGCAACGGAAGGGAGGCTTAACTATGTCAGACATCAAGGACACCTCGCGCGCACCGGTCAGCCAGCGCGGCCAGATTATCGCCGCCCCTGCCGAAGGGAACCTGATCGGCGCGAATATCAAGATCACCATTGACGGCAAGGAAGTCAGCGTGCCGATGGGAACCACGATTCTGGCTGCGGCGAAGCAGGCCGGCATCGAGATCCCCACGCTGTGCGCCCATGACGACCTGTGCATCGCCGGCGTCTGCCGCGTGTGCGTTGTGGAAGTCGAGCGCATGGGTACGCTGCAGGCGGCCTGCGCCTTCCCCATTACCCAGCCGATCGTGGTCCACACCCATACGCCGAAGGTGCGCCGCGCCCGTCGCGACATCATCAGCTTGCTGCTGAGGAACCACTATGGCGAGTGCTATGCCTGCAACCGCAACGGCAACTGCGAACTACAGAAACTGGCCGCGGACTACGGCGTGCATGAGTTCAAGTTCGGCCATGTCGATGAGCCGCGCTTCGCTAAGGACGAGAGCAGCCACAGCGTGTTCCGCGACATGAATAAGTGCGTGCTCTGCCGCCGTTGCGTTCGCACCTGTATTGACCTGCAGGAAGTCGGCGTGCTTGAAGCCGCGCAGCGCGGCTGCGGGACGAAGATCGAGACTTTCCTGGATAAACCGCTGGCGGAAGTGATCTGCATCAACTGCGGCCAGTGCATCAACCGCTGCCCGACCGGCGCACTGCGGGCTAACGACCCCGCCGCCGAGATTTGGGCCGCGATTGACGACCCGAAGAAACACGTGGTCATCCAGACCGCGCCCAGCCCGCGCGCGGGCATCGGCGAGTGCTTCGGCTTAGAGCCGGGCCACGCCTTGACCTTCGAAATGAACACCGCGCTCCGCCTTTGCGGGTTCAACGCCGTGTTCGATACGAACTTTACCGCTGACCTCACCATCATCGAAGAAGGGACCGAGCTGATTGCCCGCTTATACAAAGCATTGGTCGAGAAGCAGCAAGTCGCCCTGCCGCAGTTCACCTCCTGCTCGCCGGGCTGGGTGAAGTACTTGGAGCACTTCTACCCCGAGTACGTGGACAACCTCAGTTCAGCCAAGAGCCCGCAGCAGATGTTCGGCGCCGTGATCAAGACCTTCTACGCGCAGTATCGAAACCTTGACCCGGCGGACATCGTGACCGTCGCGTTGATGCCGTGCTCTGCCAAGAAGTTCGAATGCAACCGCCCCGAAATGGCGGACAGCGGTTATAAGGACGTGGATTACGGCCTGACGACCCGCGAAATGGCGCAGATGATCAAGGAAGCCGGCATCCACCTGCCGGACATGCCGAAGGGCGACTTCGACGATCCCTTCGGCACCGCCACCGGGTCGGGCGTCATCTTCGGCGCCACCGGCGGCGTCATGGAGGCGGCCCTCAGGACCGTCGTCGAGTTCGTCACCGGCCTGAAGG
>CAYXMN010000132.1:0-7727 GCA_964465955.1 uncultured Planctomycetales bacterium | reverse complement strand
GAAATTAACTATCGCCTGTCCGGTGGTTTTGATGCCGTCCCGGACGCCGCGGAGGCGTTGCGTAGCGAGTTCGCCCCTGACGCGCGCCTCGCGCCGGTAGCCGAGCTGCTGGCAGGGTGTGATGTGGTGCTGGAAGCTGCCGCTGGCGCTGCCGTACCGGCGATCCTGGACGCCGCCCACGCCAGTTTTACAGCGTCCGGTAAGCCGGGCCACCTGATCATAATGAGCGTCGGCGGCCTGCTTGGGCTTGAGCTCGCCGCGCCCGGACCGGTGCTGCATGTGCCCGCGGGGGCGATTGGCGGGCTGGAAGCGATTCAAGCGCTGGCGGTTGCCGGCCTGGAAGAAGTGCACTTAACCACCAGCAAGCCGCCCGCGGGGCTCGGCCTTGAAATCACTGAGCCGAAGGTGCTGTTTGACGGGCCGGCGAGCGAAGTGGTCAAGCTCTATCCTAAGAACGTGAACGTAGCGATGGCGCTCAGCCTCGCCGGCGTGGGGCCTGAACGCACGCGCGTGACGCTGCTGGCGGACCCTGCGATCGATCGCAACACCCATCACATCAGCGCCCGCGGTCCGGCTGGTGAAATCGAGTTCACTTCGCGCAATACCGCCTTTCCGGAGAATCCGCGCACAAGCTACCTGGCCGCGTTGTCGGCCATCGCGCTGCTCAGGCGGCTGCAAGCTAAGCTGCAAGTGGGGTAGCCGCCAGCCTGCGATGCTTAGCAGAACCGGCTGGCGGGTATAGATAAATGCTATCCCCAAGGCAAACGGCGGTGGTTACCCCATCGCCTTTTTTATGCGCCGCACGGGCGCCCGTTAACCTCAGCCGCCGCAGTTGCGCGTCTTTTGAGCTTCGGCGAGCTCGGCCAGCCGTTTGTCGTGATACTCCGCCTTTAACGCCTGCTCACCCAGGGCGAGAATGCGGAATTCATCCGGCCAGTCCTTTAGTTGTGACGGCTGGTAGGCATGCAGCGTGCCTTGAGGAAACTCCACATCATAGGTCCAGCCGTCCTGTGCCTTCACGTCGAACTGCCCGGGGAACTTGCCTTTCTGCCATTCCAGTCCGAGTTCCAGTTGGCGCATGCCATCAGGCGCAGCGGCGCCCCAGAGCAGGAACACCGTCCGGTCGCCATAGGTGACCGGTTCGACATTGACGCCGGTAAGCTCAGTTTGGCCTTTATACATCAGGTTGCCGGTGTTAAGAACGTCGAAGTGGCCAGCCCGCTCCCCGCTAGGCGTATACACGTCCACACAGTAATAGCCCCTGACAAACGCCTCATTCAGCATGCCGTTGGATTGGCCGTTCTGGCCCAGGCGCGGCGTGACGGTGTATTTCCAGCCATCGGCCTTAATACTGGCAGCCTCTGGATTCTTCGGATCGTTGAGCCGTGGTTTGACTACATTGTCCGCCGTATCGGTGACGGCGAAGCTTAGATCAACCAGGGCCTTGCCCGAACCGGGTTTAGCGTTGGAAAACGCTAGGTCCAACCTGGCCTGGCCTAATTCCGGCGGCGTGGGGCTTTGCGCCAGTTTGATGGCAAGCTCCTTTGCCACAGCCGCGGGATCTTCCTTTGGTTCGCTTTTCGGGCAAGCCGCGAGGCAGGCGCACCACAACAGCGCTCCTAACAACCATATCCGAGGCATGGTTCTCCCCCAGGTTTAGCTGCACAAATTGTAACGCGTGGCCGCCCTAGCATGACACCGCCCAGCAGCCATCTGCCTGGTTTGAGCTAAAGTTTGATGTCGATCACCGCGCTGACACCCACTCCTTCCACGCGTTTCAGATTAGTCGCATCCTTGCCTTCAATCGGCACCATCGCTTTGATCCGGAACATTTTGTCCATGAAGCTCGTTTCCAGCTGCGCCACTGCGCCGACTTTATCAACCGCTTCCTTCGGCCCTACCACCTGAGCCGCGCCGATATGTTTGTTGCCGATCGGGCTGACGATAATCACCACTTTGGTGGTGGCGTTCGTCTTGACGTCGTTGTTGTCCATCAACTTATTGATGGTCTTGTTGATCTCGTCGCCGAATTGGTCCACGGCGAGGGCTACGCCGCCCACCTTCACCGCGTCACCGAGCAAACCGCCCAGATCCAAGCCGCCCGCCGCGGCGGGGAGCGGACGTACCAGCGTGGCGGCAAGGAAGCCTAACAGGAACATGGAAGCCAGGCCCAGTTTCACACCGTGTAAGCGAAGGAATTGCTTCATCTCTCTCTCCTTTATGCCGGGCGGTCCCGGCAGGTATGTACAAGGTAGCTTGACGCGCTTAGCAGTATTGTAGTTCAGCGGCATCACAGCCTGGCCGTTTGGCCGAATGCGCCGGTCAGGCGTCGAGATACTCTCGCGCCACGCTGGCCAGCAGCCGGGCCACGGTGCGCTCAGTCTGCTCGACCTGGTACAGCGCTTCCCGGCAGGCGTCGCGCCGGCCTTGGCGCAGTTGGTTCTCGGGGTCCAGGGGTAAATCAAACATGCCGGTCAACGGACGCAGGTAGTCCAGCACACGGGCGAGGATGCCGCCGGCTTGTTCAATCCGGCCCTTGGCTTCCGCCGGCAACCGGTCGGGCAAGCGCTTTAAGTACAACACGGCCAGCCGCCGCGCTTCAAACAGGGCTTGAACCGCTGTGATCTGGCCAAAGGCGTGAATCAACTTATCTTGCAGCTCATCGCGCCAGCGTAATAGTGCTTGCGTGCCGTACTGCGGCTCGTACGCGATTTCCAGATCGTCCAGCCGCCGCGGAAATTCGATCAACCCGGCGAGCTCGCGGTAAGCCCAATACACGCTCTCCATCGCGGCTTGTTCAGGATTGAAGTTACTGACGCCGGCGAGCGTGATGAACAGCGCATTGTCGTCCAGTACCGGCGCGATCTCGCGGCGCGGGACGGCAAAGGGATCGCGCGCAGCGCTCTCGAACGCCCGGGCGCAGACCGCTGCCGCCTGCGTTTGTTCGAACCACAACGGGTGGAGCAAGCGTTGCGGGATGCCGGAAGTGTAGTAGTTCTCCGCGTCTTCGCCCAGAATGGTGGAAAATGCGCAGTTATCCCAGAACATGGCAGGCAAACCGCGTTCCAGGCAGGCAGTGATCCCCAGTTGCTGGCGCGCGAGCCAAGCGTGGAATGCGCGGTGGCTGGGATAATGCGCGGCGATGTCGGCGTCCAATCCCAGGCAATCGAGCCAGCGCGAAAATTGCGGCGCCCAGGCCCAGCTATGGTGCAGCCCGGCGGGGGTAACCTGGCGGCACAGCGCCGTGCGGAAGGCGATGCCGGTCAGGCCGGCGCAGTCGACGAGGTCGAGGCCGCGCGCGCAAGCAGCGCTTAAACCGGCTAAGCAAGCCAGATGTGAGTTCCACAGCGGCTCGGGCAGCCACGCCGGTTCAAGGCGTAGCGCCGCCGCCGGACCGCTAGGTTGCCGCATTGCTTCCATGCAGGCTGGATAGGATAGCACCAAGGGGGAGCAGGTAGAACCGCCGTCCGCCGAGTGAAATGACTCCAGCCCCGGCATGCACCCAGCCGGGGCTGGAGGGTTTTTACATTAATACCGGTATGAACACGCCGCCAGGGCGTTTAACAACTCATCGCGCTGTGGCATCCAACCATTGGAGATCAGCCTGCCGTCCACCGCCACCGCCGGGGTGAACAACACCCCCGCGCGGGCGAAGTTGAATTCGTCTGTCTCGAGGTTGACAGCCGCATCCAGTCCGGCAGATTCCAAAGCCTCTAGAGCGGAAAACTTTAGCCGCTCGCCGTGGTTACCCGGCGCGGAGTAAATCGTGATATGCATCACCGCCTCCTCTGCAGCTCCCGGAAAGGCCGGGCCCACCATCCAAACGCCCAGGAAAGGGGCAATCCTGGGAAGTTGCAGCCTGACCCTGAATCAGGGTATCTCCCATAGAGAGCATACCGTGATTTAGATTGAGTCGCAGGAGTATAAGGTGGATTTAACCAACGGTACTAATATTTATTAATTAGCAGCCCGCCGGTGAAGGCCGGCGGGCTGTTGCGGTGCAAGTTCCAATCGGACTACGCTCCGACCGTTTGCTGGATCCAGGAAGTGGTGACGCTCTTCGGGCGGGTAATAGGCGTGCCAATAGCCCGGTTGATAATCAACTGCGCTAGCAGTCCCAGTGCGCGGCTCACCGCGAACAGCACGGTGTAGTAGCTGAACTCGACCATCCCGTAGTGGTAGATGATCGCGCCGGATACCGCATCCACGTTGGGCCAAGGGTCTTTGGCCTTGCCTTGCTCCTTTAAGACTTCAGGCACGATGCGGAACAGCTTGTCGACGATTTGGTAAACCTTATCATTTGGGAAATGCTGGGCTCCGAACCTGTGGAACGCGACGAAACGCGGATCGGGCACGCGCAATACGGCGTGGCCGTAGCCGGGGATGACCTGGCCGGCGTTAAGACGGTCCCAGCACATGGCGCGCAGGTCTTCGTCGGTCGGCACGCCGCCGTACCGGCCTTCGATTTCAAGCACGAAGTCCAGGCACTCCTGGTTCGCCAGGCCGTGGAGCGGTCCGGCGAGGCCGTTGAGGCCGGCGGAGACGGCCAGATACGGATCGCTTAGCGCGGAGCCGACCGTGTGGCACGTATTGGCTGAGACGTTACCGCCCTCGTGATCGCAGTGCAGCACCATGTACAGGCGCATCATTTTGCGGCACTCGTCGATGTTGCCGGTCTCGCCGAGCATATAGCTATAGTTCGCCGCCCAGTCCAGCTTGGTGTCGCAGGGGATGCGCTCGCCCTTATGGAAGGTTTGGCGGTAAATGCCCGCCGCAATGCCTGGCAGGCGCGCCAGCAAGCGGATCGCGTCAGTAATTGTCGCCTCCCAGTATTGCTCCTTGCTCATCTTGTGATACCGGGCGACGAATTGGCTCTCCCGCTGCATGCTCATGATCGCCACTGAGAGCTGGGTCATCGGGTGCGTGTCTACGGGCAGTGCGTCCAATACGCGCCAGACATAATGCGGAACCGCCCGGTGGTAGACCAACTCATCATGCAGCGACTCAAGTTCCTCGTGATTTGGCAGTTCATCCATCAACAGCAACCAAAACACTTCCTCCGGCAGGCGATCGGTCAGCTCGTTAATCGGCCGTCCGCGCACCACCAATCCGGTGTCTGGATCAACTTCCGAGGTGTCGCAAATCATGCCCTTCACACCGCGCATGCCGCCATACGCCTGGGCTACTGTGACGTCGGAAATCCTTACGTCCCCGTGTTTTTTCAGCAAGTTACGTACATCGTCGCGCAAATCAGGGAGTTTCGCGCCAAAACGTTCCTTCAGTAGCGACATTGTCCTTCCTCCAACGGATATCCATGCAACAGAACCGCGCCAGCCTGCTGTTTAAGCTGCGCGCCTAGCCGATTCATTATAAAGCCAAATTGAGAAAAGATACCAGTTAGACTTATTTGAAGCCGGAGACTAGATGCGGCCGCCTGAATTAACCAACCCAGCCGTGTTAGAATATGTATATGTCCAGCTCGCGGCACGCCCCCGGCCTGCAATTCATCAGCCACACATGCAGCGGGGGCGTGGTGGTGGATGAAATCAGCCGCGACTGCAAAATCGTGCTGATCGAAGTGGACAAGGGGCGCCATCCGCAGTGGCTGCTGCCCAAAGGCCATGTCCATCCCGGCGAACCCTACGAAGATGCCGCGCGCCGCGAAGTGAGCGAGGAAACCGGTATCCCACCTGGGCAGATCGACGTACTGGCGTACTTGGGCAAGATCGATTACTCCTTCCCGCCGGTGCCGCGCCATGAGTTGCACCGCAAGACCGTGCATTTTTTCCTGATGCAAGCGCGCGAGACTAAACTGACGATTACGGCAATCACGCGCGAGGAAGGCATTACCAGCGCCCACTGGTTCCCGCTCGAAGCGGCGAAGGAAATCGTGCGCTACGATGGCAACCGCGAGATCATCGAACGCGCGGAAATCATTCTTGAACAGCTTATCGCCAAGCAAAAGTTGCGCGATAGCGCGTGATGGTCTGCGCGCCTGAGCCTTACACGGTTAAAGCCGCTCACTGCAAAAGCCGCTAATCCCTGAATGCATACACCTTGCCGTCGCTGCTGCCGACATACAGCGTGCCGTCCCCGCCGATCGCCGGGGAGGAAGTCACCGCGCCGCCGGTCTCGTATGACCACAGCAGATCGCCGTCCGCGGTGAGCGCGTAGATCTTGTGGTCGTCGCTGCCGAAGTACAGTGTTCCATCGGCGCCCAGTGCAGGTGAGGAACTGATGCCGCCGCCAGCCGTGTACGACCACACCTGCTGCCCGTCCGCGTCCAGCGCGTAGAAGACACCGGTGGAATCGCCGAAGTACAGCGCGCCATCGCTGCCTAGCGCGGGCGAGGACTGAATGTAGCCTGGCGCGGTGAAGCGCCACAGCTCAGCGCCGGTGGTGTCGAGCGCGTAGAGGTTCTTGTCCGAGCAGCCGGTGTAGGTCGAGCCGTCCGGGGCGACGACCGGCGAGGAGCCGACGATATGCCCGGTTATAAAATCCCATCGCTTAGCGCCTTTCGGCGTCAGCGCCAGGATTTGGTCTTCGTAGGAACCGCAATAGATCGTGCCGTCCGAGTCTAGCGCGGGCGAGGAAGCGGTGTGGTGGATGCCGCCATATGTCCAGAGCTGTGCGCCGGTGGGGCTGAACGCGTAGAAGTTCCCATCCTCACAGCTCTCGTAGATGTTGCCGTTGGGGGCTACCATCGGTGAAGCGGTAAACCAGTCTCCAGCGGTAAACGACCACTTCTGCGTGCCTGTGGGATTGATCGCGAAGAACTTGCTCGCATAATCGGTGTTATTGGCGTACCGCTCACCCACATACACCGTCCCGTCAGCGCCGATCGCCGGCGACGAACGGAACTCACCGCGCGAAACGAAGCGCCATTGCTGCGTGCCGTCCGGGTTAACGGCGTAGAAACCGCCGTCGTTCGCGCCGATGTAGATCGTGCCATCCGCGCCTAAGATTGGCGCGGGGGTGACGGCGCCGTGGGTGTCGAAAGTCCAGGCGAGCGAGCCATCGAAATTAAGCGCATAGAGGTTGCCGTCGTTGCAGCCGCAATAGATTGTGCCGTCCGCGCCCACAATTGGCGCGGAGCTGATTGCATAGTTGCCCGTGTCATACAGCCACTGCTGCGCGCCAGCGGAACTAACCGCGTAGATGTAGCCGTTGGCATCGGCGAAGTAGATCGTGCCATCCGGCGCAATTGCCGGGGTGGAGTTGCTGCCAGTCAGTCCCTCAAACTGCCATTTCAAGCTGCCGGATGGGTTAAGGGCATACAGCATCTTATCGCCGCCGCCGACATAGACCGTGCCATCCGGGCCGATTACCGGGTTTGAGGACAGCAGATAACCGGTTGAATAGCTCCATTTGACGCCCCCGGTGGTGTTGAAGGCGTACAGCTTCTTGTCCCAGCTGCCCACGTAGATCGTTCCGTCCGCCGCGATGGCGGGCGAGGACTTCACCCACAAGCCGGTCTCGTACGACCACTTCTCTGAGCCGTCCGGGTTGACCGCGTAGAAGAAATTGTTGTTGCAACCGAAGTAGACCGTGCCATCCGCGCCCACCGCTGGGTTGGAATCGACGCGTGCGCTGGTGGGGAACAGCCACTTCGGCGTGCCGTCGGAGTTGATCGCGTGCAGGCCCTGCTCGCTGCCCGCATAAAGCGTGCCATCCGCGGCCTGGGCGGGCTTGGTCGTCGGCCAGCAGGCTTCCGCGGAATGCCACTT
>CAYXMN010000131.1:0-7761 GCA_964465955.1 uncultured Planctomycetales bacterium | reverse complement strand
AGCGCACGGTAATCTCGTCGAGCGTCTTGATGAACAGCTCGTTCTCCGAGGCGATCCGCTCGCTGATCGGCTGGTTGCTTTCTTGCATCTCGTCGCCGTCGGAGTGTTCGAACCCGCCTTCCAGGCTCATCACATACGGCACCGCGCTGGAGAACTTGAGGATGTCCTCCTCGCTCAGGCCGGTCTGCACCGCCAGTTCCTGCACGGTCGGCTCGCGGTTCTCCTCCTGGCGGAACCGCTCGGTCTCGCGGCGCAGGCGGTTGATCTTGTCGATGATGTGCTCGGGCACGCGGATGATGCTTTGGTTGCTGATGATGAAACGCAGGATGCGCTGGCGGATCCACCAGGTGGCGTAGGTGGACAGCCGGTGCTCCTTGCGCGGGTCGAACTTGTCGATGGCCGTCATCAAGCCGATGTTGCCCTCGCTGATCAAGTCCGGGAACGGGATGCCCATGTGGCGGTATTTCTTGGCGATGTTGAGCACCAGGCGCAGGTTGGCTTCAATCAGCTTGCGCCGCGCCTCCTCGCGCACGATTGGATCGTTGTCCTTGTTGAACAGCGTGGTGGTCAGGTCGATTTCTTCCTGGTGCGTGAGCAGGTTCACCTGGCTCAGGAAATCCAGGTAGTGGATTAGCGCGTTCTCGAGGTACTCGTCGCTGCGCTCGCCGTTATCTTTTGTCCGCCTTCTCGTGTTCAATGCCTCTGCCCTAACTTGCCGTCCAAATACTATCCCACCCGCGCGGGATATTTAACACACTAACTTGGTTAAATCCAGAATAGGTTCGCATTTGTCTCAGCTTCAAGCCCGCAGTGATACCTGTTATACCCCCAGCCGGGCGGCTTTAGCCTGCCCGCGCTGGATTAACCACACTACCACGATGCTGATCAGGTAGAGCAGCATTAGGGGCAGGGTCAGCGCCAGCATGTTGAAGGCGTCGCCCGTCGGCGTGATCACCGCGGCGAGGATCATCAACCCGACGAGCGCCGCCCCGCTCTGGCGCAGCAGCCAGGGCGCCGTAACCAGGCCGAGCCAGCCCAGCACGCCCAGCACCAGCGGGAGTTGGAACAGCAGCCCGCCGGCGAGCAGCAGCCCGGAGATGAAACTGAAGTAGCGCTCCTGGGTCAGCACGGGCTGGAGCATGTCCGGCGCGATGCCGATCAAAAACCCCAGGCTCATCGGCAGCAGCCAGAAGTAGACGAACGCCACCCCGGCCAGGAACAGCCCGAGGACCAGCGGCAGCACCGGCGCGATGGCGCGGCGCTCACGGCGGGTCAGCGCCGGGGCGATGAAAGCCCAGAGCTGGATCAGGATGAACGGCGCGGCGATGATCAGCCCGCCGAGCAGGGAAATGCGCACGTAGACGAAGAACGGCTCGGTAGGCGCCATGAAGTTGAGCTTTAAGCCCGGCGCGGCCTGGGTCAGCGGCCAGGCGAGCCAGGCGTAAATCCGCTCCTTGACGGCCCAGGCCAGGCCCGCGGCGCCGACCACCGCCAGGATGCACCAGAACAGGCGCAGCCGCAGCTCGCCCAGGTGCTCCCAGAACGTCATCGTGCGCGCGCTGTCGCGCTTGGGCCTGCGGGCGGCCTGCTCCGTCCCCGGCTCCGGACTCCGCGCCCCACTCATCGCGCGGCCTCCGCCAGGTAGTCGTCCGGCGCGCCCGCGCCCGCGCCAGATCCGGCCTGCAGTGGGGCGAGATAGTCGTCCGCCGCGGCGACCGGCAGCGGGTTGTCCAGCACGCGCATTGGCGGAGGCTCGGGCGGGCGCAAGCCGACGCGCGCGCCTTCCGGCGGGCGCAGTTGCGGAGCCGCGGGCGCAGCGCTTGCGCCACTGGCGGAGCGGGCTGGCGCGCCTGCCTTCGCTTCGTCCTCCGGCCCAAGGTCGAGGTTCAAATCGATGTCCTGGCGCAGCTCGCTCACAGTCTTGTTGACCTGCTGGGACAGCTTGCGGAACTCGGCGTAGCCGGCTTTGATCGCGCGCGCGAGCTGGGGCAGCTTGCTGGGGCCGAACACCAGCAACGCCGCCGCGACAATCAGAATTAGCTCGCTGCCGCCCAGGCCGAACATACAGGGATTATAGAACGGCGCCGGGTAGGGGCCCGATTCATCCGGCCCGGCATCCGGGTAGTGGTGCCTCCCACGCCGTCACGCCGCAGCTTGGGAGCTGCGGCTACCGGGCGGCATGAAGGCCGCCCCTGCCGTTTACTTCGCCTTCTTCGGATCAAGGCTGAGGTTGACGAACGTGCTGCCGCCCATCGTCACCTTCGCCGGGATCCAGCGCCCGTCCTGCTTGACGTTCCACTGCGTGTAGGGCGTCATGTTCACTTCATAGCTGTAGGCGCGGGCCTGGTAGGTGTGGTTCTTGATCTCGACGTCTTGCAGGCCGAGGTCATTGACCACCACTGTCGCGGTGGTGTTGGAGATGGTCGCGAACAGGTTGAAGTAGACTTGCGGCGCGCCGTTGAACTTAAGCTGGGCGATGAGCCAGATCAGCTCCTCGTAATCATAAAACCGCCCGTTGGCCGGGAACTGGCTCTCGCTGACCTGCCCGCCTTCATACTTGCTGCGCAGCGTGATCAGCCCGCCGCTATAGCCCACGTCCTGGTAGAACGTGTTGCCGCCGCTAACCACCTTGCGCGTCGAGCGCGTCGGCAGCGCCGTCGCCGGATCGACCCAGGCCTCCGCCGCCTCGCTCATCACGTCGTTGCGGCCCACGTACTTGAAGCGGTACAGCTCCTTGCCGTCCACGGTCTCCTTGAGCACGCGGTAATACGCCGTGGCGATGCGCGTGCTGTACTGGTCGAAGATCGCGAACTCGCAGGTCAGGTCGCTGGGCAGGTCGAAAGGCGCGACCTGGGCCTCCTCCAGCGCCCAGGCAGGCGCGGCGAGGGCGAGCACAAGGCAGGCGATGGCAAGTGTACGCATGTGGCTGCTAGTATAACTCGCGTTCGCGCGCGCGCGGGCAGGCTGCTGCATGTTACCCTCCCAGGCAGGCTATACCGGCTTAGACCGGCGCGGCGGCGCGGATGTTCAGGCTAGTTCAGCACTTTATCGGGTTTGAGCTCGATCAATCCGTGCTCGTTGGTCTGGCGCACCGCGAGGATCGCCACCAGGTTGCTCGCCGGGTCGAGGCCGTAGACCACGTCGCCCGGCTCCTGCGCCGCACTGGGCAGGTGTTGGCGGAAGCGGCGGATCGAGCGCCCGGTGCGGATCAGGCTGAGCTGCGCCGGGTCGAGCCTGAGCTGCTGGTCCTCGCCCGCCATCGCGCTTAAGGGCAGCAGCAGGTCCTCGGGCAGCGCGCCGTCGCCGAGGCGCTCCGCGAGCTGTTCGAAGGTGTAAGCCTGTTCCAGGGTGAACCGCCCGATGCGCGTGCGAATCAGGTGGCCCAACGCGCCGCCGCAGCCCAGATCCGCGCCGATATCGCGCGCCAGCGAGCGCACGTAGACGCCGCCGCTGCAGGTGAAGCGCACCTGGGCGCGCGTCAGCTTGGGCAGTTCCCCTAGCGCGGGCTCAAGCTTGCTGTCCAGCGGCAGGCCGGCGGCGGGATCCGCCCCCGGCTCGAACGCGAGCAGTTCGGCGGAATGGACGGTCACGCGCTTGGGCGCGGCATGCACCTCCTCGCCGGCCAAGGCGTAGCGGTACAGCTCCTTGCCGCCGACCTTGGTCAGGCTGAAGGCCGGCGGAATCTGCTCCAGCTCGCCGGTATACTCGGTCAAAAGTTCGCTAAGCCGCTCCGGCGCGGCGGGCGCGGCGCCGGTGTATTGCTGCACGCGCTCGCCGGTCAGGTCGTCGGTGGCCGTGTTCAGGCCGAACCACAGGTCGGCGATGTATTCCTTCCTGAAACTGTGGAACAGCTCGAACAGGCGCGTGGCCTTGTTGGCGCCGACCACGAGCAGGCCGGTGGCGGGCTTGTCCAGCACGCCGCTGTGGCCCAGCTTCTTGATGCGCAGTTGGCGGCGCAGTTCGCGGATCACGTCAAAGCTGGTGATCCCCGCCGGCTTGGCGACCGGCAAAAACCCGCTGGGACCCTCGTGCTCGTGTCTCACTTACTCACGCTCCTTGGCCGCCGGGGCCGCGGGCCGGATGAGCGGGCCCACATCGCGCATGTGGCGTTCGACCAGCGCGGGGGCCTCGCTGATATCCACTTCCAGCTTGAACCCCGCCGCCGCCGGGTGGCCGCCGCCGCCGAACCGCTTGGCAAACATGTTCACGTCGAAACCGCCGTTGCTGCGGCTGGACACCTTGATTAGACCGGGTTGCTCCTCCTTGAACAGGAAACAGACCTCATAGCCCGCGACCGTCTTCATCATGTCGATCGCGCCTTCGGTGTCGCTCATCAGCGTGCCGGTGCGCCGCAGCATCTCCTGGGTGGCGCTGCAGTAGAAATAGCCCAGCGTGTCGACCGGGGTGATGGTCTGGATGATGTCGGCGAGCAGTTGAACCTGGCCGATGGTGCGCGTGCTGTACACGCGGTTGAACACGTCGAACGCCTCCACGCCGTGAGCGAGCAGGTCCTGGGCGATGCGGAAGGTGTCCGGCGTGGTGTTGCCGTAGCTGAACCGGCCCGTGTCGGTGATCAGCGCGGCATACAGGTTGATCGCGATGGTCTGGGTGATGGCGCGGCCCATTACCTGGAACAGCCGGTAGATCAGTTCGCCGCAAGCGCCGGCGCTGGTGTCGACTAGATTGACGTCGCCGAAGCGCTCGTTGCCGATGTGGTGGTCGAGGTTGAGCACCTCCACCTCCCGGTTGCGCCGCGCATCCACCGGGCCCACGCCGCGGTTGGCGAGCTGGGCCACCAGCCCCGCGCCGAGGCGCTCCCAGTTCGCGTTATCGACGATCAGCAACACGTCCGGCAGCCCCGCCGGCAGGATGCCGCTGGCGTCCACGCCGTCGGCGTGCGGCAGCGCCTGGTACATCCGCGGGATCGGGTCGGGGCTGAACACCTGCGCCTCCACGCCGCAGCCGGTGAGCATCTCGTAACACGCCAGGCAGCAGCCCAGCGCGTCGCCGTCCGGGTATTCATGGGTGAAAATCCAGGCTGTCCGGGCGCGCTGGAGGATGCCGCCGGCCTGCGCCAGGATGCGCTCGCGCTCCTGCGGCGCCAAGCGGTCGAGTGCGGCGGCCCGTCTGGTCGGCAGGTTGCTAATCGCTAGGCCTCCTCATCACCCGCTCCCTGGGCCTCCGGCCCGGCGCCGCCCTCCGCATCGCGGCTGCCCGGCTCAGGCAGGTTGCGCAGCACCAGGTCGATCTCGCTTAAGAATCTGCCGCCCTGGTCCGGCTTGAAACGCAAGTGGGGCACGGTGCGCAGGTCGGTTGCGAGGCGCAGGCGGTTTCGCAGCAGCGGCGCGGCGCGCTGGAACACCTCGATCGTCTCGGCCAGCCTGGCCTCGTCACCGACCACGCTGATGCTGATAACGGCGTAACCGATATCGCTGGCCAGGTTCACCTCGGTGATGCTGAACACGCCGATGCGCGGATCCTTGAGCTCGTCGCGAATAAGCTCGTCCAACGTGCGCTGGATCAAACTCTGCACGCGGGCGCGCCGTCTGTCCGATACTCTGCCCATATTCCGCCAAGCATAGCTAGAACAATTATTATACCCGTCAGACCGGGTATAAAACCTGGTTGGCGCGCTGGCTGCGGATAGATTTCACGCGGACGGAACGCCGGGCGGCGTTTACCGATTCAATTGCTTCCTCTATAATAATAGGTTAGACGGAACTTTATGAGCATGATCAACAAACTATTCGGCGCGGGCAGCAAGCAAGCGGGCAAGCTGAAGCAGGCGGATAAGCTGCTGGGGCAGGACAAGCTGGCGGACGCGCGCGCGGCGCTTGACGCACTGTGGGCCGAACGCACCGCGGAGACTCCGCCGGACGAGCTGGCCGAGCTGAACCGGCTGCGCCTCGAACTCTGCCGCAAGCTGCTCGGCGGCGAGGCTGCCGCGGCGGCGCTGCCGCTGGCGTTGGAGCTGCAGGCCGACGGGGTGGACAAGCGCGGCGACCTGGCCGGCCTGGCGGTGGACCGCAAGCTGATCGAACCCGCTGCGCTGAAGCTGGTGCGCCAGTCCGTGGACAACGGCCCCGCCGACCGCAAGCGCTTGCTGCTGACACAGGCCAAGCTGCTGCTCGACGCCAAGGGCGACGAGCTCAACCCCGCCGAGTTCGAATATATCACCGAAGCGGCCAAGCTGTTCCCGCTGTGGAAGGAAGGCGTGGGGCTGCTGGCCGACCGCATGCTGCGCGACAGCCGCCGCGACGCCGAGGCGCTGGCGATCTACCGCAACGCCTACCCGCACCGCAAGGCCGACGTGCGGCTGCGCGAGGTGCTGCTGGAGAGCTTGATCGTCAACCACGAGAAAGACGAGTTCGCCGCCGGCGTGTACAAGGACGCCGTGGAAACCGGCGACAACCCCCAGGCGCTGCATTTGCTTGCCGAGCACTACATCCAAACCCGCGAGTTCAACCCGGCGACGCTGCCCTACATCGAGCGCGCGCTGGAGAAGACTAAGCTGCACGAGGATTCGCTCAAGGAGCTGTCCGAGCTGGTGCTGGGCAGCGGCAGCGGATTTATCGACAAGGCCAAGCTGCTGCTGCGCATTTTCCAGCAGGGCTATTCCGACCGCGAGCTGCTCACCATGTTAAGCAACTCGCTGGCCGAGCAGAGCAAGTTCGATGACGAGGCCATCGACGTGATGACCCGCGCGTTTGAGGCCCGCGTGGTGACGAAGCGCGCGATCCTGATTCTGACCGAGCACTGCCTGGCTAACGAGCGCGAGGACGACTTCGCCCTGCGCGTGTACGAAAGCTACATGAGCACCTGGCCCGACCGCCCGCAACGGCGGATTTACGCCATGCTGGCCCACCACTACGCGGCGCTGACCAGGGTCGACGACCAGGCGCAAAAGATTTACGAGGAAGCGCTGGAGGACAACCCCACCGACAGCGACGTAATCCGCATGCTGGCGCGCGCCTACCACTCGCAGGACAAGCGCGACGAGAAGGCCGAGCAGATCTACCGCCACGCCTTCCCGATCAGCGACGGCGAAATCAAGACGCAGCTCGCGACAATTCTCGCCGAGATGAAGGTGGAGGCCGGCGTGTTCAACGAGGACACGCTCAAATACCTGACGACGATGGGCCGGCCGGTCAGCGGCCCGCTGAAGGACCGCTACGACGAGGCGCTGACCAACTGCTTCCTCACCACCGGCCGCCGCGGCGAACAGGCCCGCGAGGCCTACTTCGGCCTGTTCAAGCAAACCGAGAACACCGACAAGCTCAACCCCAAGCTGGTCGAGCTGCTCGCCGAGCTGATCCTCGAGTCCGGCGGCCCGCCGGCGGCGGACTCCGTCGAGATGCGGGTCTACCGCAAGCTGTTCGAGCAGCAGAAGTTTTCCACCGAGCCGGAGGTGGCCTTCACCCTGCTGCAGGCGGAGCTGAGCGCCAAGGAGCAGTCGCTGAACCTGATCCACCTCGCCGTGCGCTGCTTCGAGGCCGACGAGCAGCGGTTGGTGGCGGCGGTGCAGGCCTGCGGGCGCGAGCACCTGCTGCGCGAGATCGGCGATTTTTACATCGAGCACTACAACTTTACCCCGGCGGCGGCGGCCTATCAGGCCAGCTTCGATCTGTCCCCGACCGACGAAGTGCGCTACCGCCTGGCGAAGATCCACCTGCTGGAAGACCGCGCCGACCTGGCGCTGGAACACCTGGCCAAACTGACCGGGCCGGAGTATGCCAACCAGCGCAGCTACTGGCGCGCGGC
>CAYXMN010000130.1:0-7764 GCA_964465955.1 uncultured Planctomycetales bacterium | reverse complement strand
AGGATCGTCTAGATTGGCTCGCCAGTCCAATAACCGGGCAGTTGCCAGTATTAAAAGCTGAGGATTTTACTCCCGGTGGTCTTTATATACGAGAACTGACTCCTACGGAAGTGCAGCATTTTGCTAAAGATGATTACGTCCTACAAATGGCTATTGATGGAGGGTTTACAGATCCTGAAACTTGTGAAAATGTCGGTATGGAATTATCTACTGGTGTCTATTACTATCGGGTATATGGCGTTGAAAATGTCTTGGAGGCAGGCTTAATGTATTCATGGAATTACACAGATTGACCACTTGCAGTATCATCAACATAGTCCTATAGGGGCGGCCTATACTTGGTCGCCTTTCAATATCTAGCATGATAGCCTAAGTTTGCTAACACCCTCCTGCTTGTTTTGAACTTCGTGTTATGGCAGTGCTGGCGCGCAAAGAAATAGATCGGCATTGCATTTAAACCTGGGTCCGCGTGGTGCACCTGAGGCGAGCGAGGAGACGGCGGGGGGGGTAGGGCAAGGCATCTACACTTAGACGCAGTATAATCTCGTCATGTATTTAGGGATAAGACTATTTCTCCTCCTGACGTTGGTTAGCCTGCTGGAATGTAGTTGTTTCTTGAGCTCGAAGAACTTCGTCGGCGACTGGCCGATTGCAGAACTGACGCTACCAGATAGCGCCACGGTGCTAAGTCAGAAAAAGCCCAAAGCCAGCGGCGGCACACTGAGCACAGCAACCTGGACAAAGTTCATTCGGTGTGATGAGGATTACAATGCATTTCGGGCACACGTCGAAGGCTGCCTGCAGCCGCTGAAGTATTCGCGCATGTGGGTAGCGGACCCGCAGCATAGTGACGCTGGTCTGCTGGGCGATGATTATTACTCACCCGATCAACGCACGCGAGTCATGGTCATGAATTTGGATAACCCTGCGCGACGCGCGGATTCATCCAAAGCGTTGTTTGTAGTTACGATAACTCTTTTGGATAAACCGTTCGATTTGCAGTCGATAGACGGGAAAACCACAGCCGACGGCACCATCGTACATGTGGAACAGCTTGAGTAAACAACTAGTATCAGCCACGAGTTACCGATGAAGGGTGTTAGGAGAGTCGTAGGCGCTTGCCGCACTTTCCTCAATTTTGCAGGTTCAGTTTCCTCCTCAGGAATCGAGCATCACCTTGAATCACTTTGATGACGCAATTCGCGCATTCGCTGTCCACTGGTTAGCCGCTGCGTTATACTCCCTGAGGTAACCTGGTAAAGGAGCGTCGCCCCCGTGACCCGCTAAGCAACCGATTCTGCAATGCCCAGCACAGGCTGGCCTGGCGCGTGATGGCGCGCGGCCGTCGCAGGAGGTTCGCGAATGCCTAGGTTACTCACCTTCCACAACGTCTCTTTCAGCTATGGCGCGCCCGGCGGCGACCTGTTCGCCGGGCTGGGCGTGAGCTTCGCGCCAGGCTGGACCGGCATCGTCGGCAGCAACGGCTGCGGTAAGACGACGCTTTTACGCCTGGCCGCCGGCGAACTGGCCCCCGTGCGCGGCGAAATCCAGCGCCCGCCCGCCATCGCGTACTGCCCGCAGCGCACCGACGCCCCGCCAGCGCTGCTCGCGCCGTTCCTCACCGCGGCGGACGCGCTGGCCTGCGAGTTGCGGGGGCGGCTAGGCGTCGCGCCGGACTACCTCGCGCGCTGGGACACCCTGAGCCATGGCGAGCGCAAGCGCGCGCAGATCGCCGCCGCGCTGTGGCAGGAGCCTGATGTACTCGCGGTGGACGAGCCCTCGAACCACATCGACGCCACCGCGCGTGAGCTGCTGCTGGCGCGCCTCGCGGAGTACCGCGGGATTGGCCTGTTGGTCAGCCACGACCGCGCGCTGCTCGACCGCCTATGCCAGGCCTGCCTGTTCATCGACCCGCCGCAAGCGGTGCTGCGCCCTGGCGGTTACACGCAAGCCTTCGCCCAGCACCAGGCGGACATCGAGCGCGAGCGCGAGCTGTACACCAAGGCCCAGCGTGAGATGCAGCGCTTGCGGCAGGAGTTGCAGCGCCGCCGCCAGGATGCCGCGCGGAAGCAGAAGCAGCGTTCCAAGCGCGGCATCGCGGCCAAGGACCACGACGCCAAGACCAAGGTGGACATGGCGCGCCTCACCGACTCCAAGGACGCCGCGTCGCTACGGCAGATGCAAGGCCGGATCGCGCAGGCGGCGGACAAGCTGGCCGCTTACGACCCGCGCAAGGACATGCAGACAGGCATCTTCGTGCCCGGCCGGCACCGCCATCACAGCTTCCTGCTGCACCTCGAATCTGGCGCGGCCACGGCGGGCGGGGCGCACGGCGGCGCGGCCAGCGCGGAAGCGGCACGCGTGGTGGCTTACCCCGAGCTGCATTTGGCGGCGGATGCCCGCGTGGCGCTGACCGGCGCGAACGGGGCGGGCAAGAGCACGCTGCTAGAGCACATCGTGCCGCAACTCAACCTGCCGCGCGAGCGCGTGCTCTACATGCCGCAGGAGCTGCCCGCCCGCCAGGCCGCGGCGCTGCTGGCGGAAGCGCGCGCTCTGACTCATCAGGAGCTAGGACTCGTGCTGAGCATCATTGCGCGGCTGGGCTCGGACGCTAAGCGCGTGCTGGCGACGGAGCTGCCCTCGCCAGGCGAGGCGCGTAAGCTGCTGCTGGCGCTGGGCATCGTGCGCGAGACGCGGCTGATCATCATGGACGAGCCAACGAACCATCTCGACCTGCCCTCGATCCAGTGTCTGGAGGACGCGCTGGCGCCCTTCCCCGGTGGGCTGCTGCTGGTGAGCCACGACCTCGTGTTCCTGCGCAAGCTGTGCAAGGCGCGCTGGGACCTGGCGCCGGACCCGCAGGTGCCCGCGCTCACGCACCTGCGGATAGAGCCAGGATGGTAAGGCCGCCCTGCTATGGTTGTGCGCGAGGACGGTGTTATAGTTGGAGAATGTACCGATGGATCATAGGAATCCTTTTCTTTTCATTCTGCATTACTATGCTGTCCGCCTGCAACAAGCCCGCGACCGGCAACCATCCGCCATCTGGAGCGAAGGCCCATGCATCCGCGAAAAGCAGGGCTGCCCATGGCAATCCCGTGATCTGGGAGCGGGTTCCGCAACTGACCTATCCCGGCGGCGCGTCCATCCCGGACAAGCTCTCAACTGGCGACAAGAACCCGTATATAACGGATAACTCTGCACTCGTATTGTTTGAGACAAAAGCGGACTGGCAGGCTGTCGTCGATCACACCGTGAGCTGCCTCAAGCCGCTCGGGTACTACGAGTTCTTTGAGGACGGCCCGCCTGGCCAGCCGTATCACTGGCACCTTTATTACTCGCCGGACTTCCAGACGCGCATCCAGGTTTTCAATATGGCCAATCTAGACAGCAGCGTCCGGCCCTCCGCTAGTGATCTGCTGCTGTATGAGGTCGAGATGACGCTGAGCACGCCCAGCGGCGCCAATATGTTCACGATGCACTACAAGGAGCCTGAGAACTTCAACACCCACTTTCGCAAGCTCTAGCCTCGCTCATTCCGGCAAGCACTTACCTCGTCGCGGCTGCTGCCTATCGCGCCTCGGGCATCACAGACACGCCTGTCATCGGCAGCCGGTCATTCCACACCTCGGCGTGCAGCCCGGCCTGCTTCAGCCGCTCCAGGCACGCGCGCTCGGTGCAGGCCATCGTGATCGTCTGATCGTCACTGGGCGTGGCGAAGATGCACTTTGTTGCGCCGCTGGCATTGAGCAGCGCGGCCATACAGTGCAGAACCGCTTCATCGCACCAGTCCGAGTCCTGCGAGATGTTGATCTCTACGTGCTGGCCATTGCAGTCGAACTCGATGTGTGCATGCCCTTTAGCCTCACCGTCAGGCATGTCCAGGGATGACTTTACGTTCTTCACAACAAGCGCGCCGCCGGTCATGCCCGCAATGCGTTCGATGATGACAGCATAGGAATCATCGTTGTCGATGTACTCGGTATCGAGGTTGAAGGCATGCAAGCTGTTATGCCGGTACGGCTCCTCTTCCTCATCCCAGCCAAGATGCAGCAGCACTTGCTCTGGCTCAACTTTAGTTCCGAACATCTCAGCGTATTGCAGGATTTGATCCTCGGAGAATGGTTCGTTAATACTGATTCCGCACTCGTTGAACAGTGTGAGCCAGCGCATTATCTCCGTTATCTTCGACCCTACATCAGGCGTATCAGCGGAAGCTGATGTTTTATCCTGTGGTTTTCCAAGGATTCGTTGAAACCAGTTCCCCATTGTTGATCCCTGCCTTGGCTGATTATCTCTTGAGCTTTGCGCGCAATGATTGCAACTGGCCAGCAATCACGTCACTGCCAACAAGAATAATACCCGAGTATAACCGCCCATTGTATGGCGCGGGTATCCCGCTGGATGCTGTCTTACCCCATTGCTATTCATCCGGGAAGTATAGCCGAAGCTCGCCTAGCCACAGCTTCACGCATCTGCGATAATACCCATGCCGCCCGCGCCGGTGTGTGCAGCGGCGTATTGAGACAACATCGCGTGCTCCGCATGCCAGCGTTACGCTTGCGGGCGCGCCAGGTCTACGAGGAAGGCACATCATGGCTGAACTGAACTACTTGAACGGGTATTTGCCCTCCAGCGAATGGAGCATGGAGCTGACGCGGAAAGGATTCGCTGAAGCGCTTGTTGAACTCGGCGCGGAGAACGAGCGCGTCGTCGTGCTCGATGCCGACCTGGCGCAGTCCACTCTAACCAAGCACTTCGCCGAGGCTTACCCGGCGCGCTTCTTCGAGTGCGGCATTTCCGAGGCGGACATGGTCAATACCGCCGCGGGCCTGGCCAAGAGCGGCTTTATCCCCTATCTTGCCAGCTATTCGATCTTTCTCTCCGGGCGCGCCTGGGACCAGATCCGCAACACTGTCGACTACAGCTTCTGCAATGTAAAGATCGCAGCGGCGCACGGCGGCATTTCCGTGGGTAAGGACGGCGCGACGCACCAGAGCATGGAGGACGTGGCGAACATCCAGAGCCTCGTTAACACGGCGCTGCTGCTGCCCAGCGATTACCACGAAGCAAAGAAGGCCACCAAGGGTCTCGCCGCGATCAACGGCCCGTGCTATAGCCGCCTCGGGCGTGAGAAGGTGCCCACGCTGTCCAGCGCGACGACGCCCTGGGAACTGGGCAAAGCTGTGATGGTGCTTGACGGCCCTGACGGCACGCTGATCGGCAACGGGCTGATGCTGTCGCGCTGCATCCAGGCGGCGGAACTGCTGGCCAAGGAAGGCATCCGCCCGCGCGTGGTGAACATGTGCACAATTAAGCCGCTGGACACCGCCGCGATCATGGCGGCGGCGCGCGACACCGGCGGCTTAGTTGTAGCCGAGGAGGCGAGCGTCTACGGTGGGCTGGGCAGCACCGTGGCGCGCATCGTGGCGGAGAGCGAGCATATCGCGCCGGTGAAGTGCGTGGCGATCCGCGACATGTACCTGCCGAGCGGCGACCCGGCGGAGCTGATGGAACTCGCCGGCCTCACTGCGACAGCCTGCGCGAACGCGCTGAAGGACGTTCTGGCGCGCAGCAGGAAGCGCGGAGTGGGAGCGGGGTAGGGCTGCGTTGAATCCAAGCTTAGATGTACTCTTGCGAGCATTGCATTAATACTGAGCACCAGAAAGCTCTCACCCCTGCTTCGCGATGAGCTGTTCGAGGATGATCTCCGCGCGCTCGATGCTCTCGCGGTCGCCGTCGTAGCGCACGATTACCTTCGCCGCCTCCAGCGGGAACCAGTGTGCGCTGGTGATGCCTTCCTCGCGCGTCAGCGACGTGCTGGCCAGCACGCGCCTGCCGGCCGCTGGAACGTCAAGCTATGTTAGAATGACGGTAGAGGATTTTACTATGCTATGTTTCAGGGAAGCCTGGATGTACCACTGCTCCATCACTACTGCGTTCGTCGTATTTCTCTGCCTGATTCTGCTAGGCTGCGCGGGGCGGACCGCGGGTCCGGGTGCGGAGGCACCGGGTGGCGGCGCACCGGCAGTGGGAGCGGGCCAGCCGCCCTGGCCTGAGGCGCAGGTCTCAAGCGTGCTGACCGAGACGCGGCTGGACGGGGTGAGCGTGCATGCCAAGTCGGCGGGCGCGGTGGAGCAGGGCGCGGCGCTGGAACTCGGGTCGGTGGAGGCAAGCTGCGAGTGGGCGATCTACCGCTTTAACCCGGGGACGGATGCGCTGGACAGCGTGGCGGTGCTGCTGGATGTTCCGGCGGGCAGCGCGGCCTGGATCGGGCTGGCGGACTACGCCAAGGAGCACTGGTGCTTCAGCGGGCCATACACCACGAGCAAGACGCTGGCGGTGGACGATGCGTGTTATCGTTCCAGCGCGGGCGAGCTGTATTTGAGCGTGGTGGTGTATGGCGGGAACAGCGCGGCGGTGCGGAGCCTGAGTGTGCGTACGGTCAAGCCAGACAACGAGGTACCGTGGGCGGACCTAGCGGCTAATCCGTTAACCGGCGATACGACTCTCGATGTGGAGTTTGACGCGAGCGGGAGCATCGACCCGGACGGCGAGATCCGCTATTACATGTGGGACTTCGACGGGGACGGGAACTTTGAGGGCACGACCTTCACGTCGGCCACCAGCCACGCATACACCATGCCGGGCGTGTTCACGGCGCAGGTGGCGGTGGTGGATGACTGCGGGGCCTGGGGTGTGGACAGTGTGGCGATTGAGATCGGGGTGGCAGGCAACAGCGCACCCACGGCTGACTTGGCGGCCACGCCGGACACGGGCGACACGCCGCTCAATGTGACCTTTGACGCCAGCGGTAGCAGCGATCCCGACGGCAGCATCAAGCGCTACGACTGGGACTTTGATGGGGATGGCAACTATGAACTATATGACGGCGGCGCGGCCCCCAGCCACATATATACGGCGGCGGGTAGCTTCAGCGCCAAGGTGCGGGTGACCGACGATGCTGGCGCGCAGGACGCCGGCGCAGTGACAATCACCGTGAACGTGCCGGGCAACGACTTGCCGGTGGCCGATCTTGCCGTGGACCAGGACCGGCCGCTGACGGGGCAGATGGTCACGTTCGACGCCTCGGGCTCCAGCGATCCGGACGGCAGCATCGTGCTGTATGAGTGGGACTTCGACGGCGATGGTGCGTGGGACGCCAGCGGGACAACCGCGACTGCCACGCACAGCTACGCGGTGCAGTATGGCTATGTGGCGCAGGTGCGGGTGACGGACAACGTCGGCGCACAGGATACGGCGCAACTGCAGCTGGCGGCGGCGCACGGCCCCTGGACCGGATGCGGGCATGACACCCTGCATTCCGGCCGCAGCCCATACATCGGTGCGCAAACCAATACTTTGAAGTGGACATACACGACCGGAGGTTATGTGCATTCCTCCCCGGCGATCGGGGCGGACGGCACAGTGTATGTGGGGAACTATGACTATAAGCTCTATGCAATCAACCCCGGCGGCACTCTCAAGTGGTCGTATACGACCGGAGGCTTGGTGAATTCCTGCCCGGCGATCGGGGCGGACGGCACGGTGTATGTAGGAAGCGGTGACAACAAGCTCTACGCCATCAACCTGGACGGCACTCTCAAGTGGGCATACACGACTGGAGACATGGTGTTGTCCTCCCCGGTAATCGGGGCGGACGGCACGGTATATGTGGGTAGTTTGGATACGAAGCTCTATGCCATCAACCCCGACGGCACTCTCAAGTGGACATACACTGCGGTTAATAATGTGTATTCCTCC
>CAYXMN010000129.1:2409-7807 GCA_964465955.1 uncultured Planctomycetales bacterium | reverse complement strand
GAAATGACGATCAAACGTTTTGACAATGGTAATGCCAAGGCAGCCCTGCCTTTCATCCTGGCCGTTCTAGTGCTGGCCTTCAGCTTGCTGGCCGTCTCCTGCGGCGGCGGTTCCACCCAGCTTGCCAGCCAGTCGAACCAGGCGGACGATAGCCTGCAGGTTGACGATAACTTCGCTAGCCCGATTATCGCGCCGGGCGGCGCTTATCCCAATATTCCAGCGGATGATCACGGCATCGTCGACCGGTCAGCCAGCGCCGTGGAGGCTATCCCTGGCAGCGCCGCCCTCATGGTTAGCAACGGAGTGGTGGACGGTACATCCCTCGTGTTAACCAGCACCACAGAGGAGCTGGCCTGGGGTCTCTACCGCGTTGAAGGCCTCGCCGAGCGCAAGGTGCGCAGCCTGGCGCTCCAGGCGTTGCCCGGCGGCCCGGCGCAGACGTACAGCGTGGGTGTCAGCAACTTCAGCGACGGCGTGTGGGATTTCCTCGACACCGCGACGCTGCCTGAATATGAATATGACCTGTCTGACGAGCAAACGCGCCTGGTGAGCAGCCTGGGCAACCTGTACTTCATCGTGGTCGTGGCCAACGGGGCCAGCGTGGCAGTTGAGCAAGCCGTCATCGTCAGCGACGTCGATCCCAGCGGCGGCGCTGATCTGCCCCCGGCCTTGGCTGGCCGCCCCCAAGTAAGCGAGGGTTTGAGCGACCGGATTGTGGTCACATGGGATGCAGTGGACGGCGCCGTCTCTTATGAAGTCTGGCGCGCGCTGGATGCCGACGGTGCGGACGAGCAGTTTGAACTGCTGGCGAGCGTTTCCGAATTGACTTACACCGACACCTCGATGCAACTCGATAAGGAATACAAATACAAGATCCGCGGTCTCAACGAGGCTGGTGAAGGCAGTTTCAGCCGTAGCGCTTCTGGTTGGGCCGGCACTACCGCTCCGGCAGGCGAAGATGAAGACGGCGAGCACAAGGAAGCTTTCGGCACCGTCGAAATGATTGATGCGGGTTTCATCACCGTTGACGGCACGGTATTCGCGATAACCGTTGACACGAGCTGGCTCGACGATAACAACCTCCCGGCGGATCCAGCTACGTTCATGGCCGGCATGTCTGTAGAAATCCATGGGATTACCGACGGCATTGGAGGCTGGATTGCCACCCCCATTCAGGCTGAAGACCGCCAGGAAGGCCAGGAGAGCGAAGTCAAGGGCACCATCGATAGCATCTCCTCCAGCGAGTTGGCGGTGGATGGCCTGACCTATTCTCTGACGGATTACACCGAGTGGTTGGATGACAACAATCACCCGCTGACCCCTGGTGATTTTCTCGTGGGCGACCTGGTGGAAGTGGAATTCCAGGTGTCGGGAACTGGATATGAGGTTGCGCTGAAGGTGAAGAAGGAAACCGAGGACGGCGGCGGCAACGGAGAGGTCATCGATGTTGACGGCCTGATCGAAGCCATTGACGCCACCAGTATGACCGTACGCGGCACCACCCTGAGCCATGACGAGACCACAGAGTGGGAAGACGGCGATGGCAACCCGCTGACCTGGGTAGACTTCCAGGTTGGCGACCAGGTGAAGGTTGACGGCGCTGCTGATGGCGCGGGCGGCTGGCGCGCGACCCGCGTCCGCCTGGATAACTAATCCAAGCGCATTCATCCTAAACTATGGGCCGGAGCAATCCGGCCTTTTGCTATGCTGCGGTGGAGTCCGGAATTTGTTAAACTGCAACCGTAATATTGGTTTGAGAGTCTGCATCGCTATGTACGTGGAGCCTACCGCTGCACATCTGGAAGCCTTCGAGACGCTGCTGACCCAGCCGGTGCTGGACAGCGCTTGGCGCTACGCCTACCGCCTCTGCCACCAGCGCGAGGACGCGGAGGATTTGCTGCAAGACGGCTTGGCTCACGCCTTCAACCGCTTACCCCAGCTAAAAGAACCTGGCGCGTTTAAAAGCTGGCTGATGTGCATTATCCGTTCGCAGTTCCTGATGAACATCCGCCGCCGCCGGGTTGAGGATCTCGTGCATGCCAGCGCAGACGACTCTACGCTGCTCTTGGAGGATCCGCACCGGGTGGATCTAGCCAGTCAGGAAGCGCTGGAAGTGGAAGTCGCGTTAAGGCAATTGCCTGAATGCCAACGCGAAATCCTTGAGTTGTTTTACTTAGACGAGCTTAACTTGGCCGAGACGGCGCGAGTGCTGGGTTTGAGCCAAGGCGCGGTGCAACAGCGCCTGTTTCGGGCGCGCGGCGCGCTCAAGCGAGCAATCTTAACCGGGAAAGAGCATGAGCCGGCACAGGCTTATGCCTCAAACTAACATGATGCGTTTTATCGATTACTGCGGAAAGGTGTTGAAAGGTAAGACCAGGTCTGCCAAAGCTCCTGCGCAATACTCGTGTCATAACGACGGCTTCGGGGTAAACCCGCTCGCGAGCTTGCATGTCCCTTGCCCGCCTACGCCCAACTGGAAAGACCTGCGCGCTAAGGTGTTGCTCCACGCCTCTAAGTTAGCGCGCGAAGATGAACTCGCTAGCCGCACCGCGATCATTGAACGCGCCCAATTTGCGACTGCAATGGCACTGTTCATCGTGATCGCCTGTTGCATCCTCGGCTTGCTGCTCCCCGTCAGTCTTGGCGGCGACACCATGCTTGCCAGCAGCCCGGACAAGCCGATGGTACCGGTGCTGGCGTCCTACCAGCATCCGTAACCGGCTGGGGCCACTAGAAATTCCAGATAAATTATGGGCTATCCGGCCGCAGCCACACCACCTACAACTCAATCTTATATCAGTAAGTTAATGTTTGCTTTGAATACTCACTCAACTAATATTCCGTGAAAACACGTGAAACAGAGCTTAGCATCAGTTTATTCCAGCATTTATCAGGTATCAAGCTAGTCGTGGTCCAACCATAATTGCGTTGTGATTCGGATCAATTGAGAATACGATGCATATTGGTTTTTCTATTGACATTGGATTCGCCAACCGCTAATATTCCCGCGGTTTTAAGTATTAGCCGTTCTTAGGTTTCTTGTTTCGGTGCTGTAGGGCTTTCCCCAGCGTTTCAACGAGGAGGTTCCATGCGTCGCTTTGTCTTCATCACAATACTTGCGCTGGTGGTGATGGGTCTCGCCGCTTGCGGTGGGTCGTCTTCCGTCACTAACCTGCACGAAGCCGCTTCCAAGGCTACGCAAATGCTGTTGTTCCCGCTGCCCGAGGAAGGACCAAACAGTAACATGGTCTACTTGGTGGACAACCCCGCTGCTAACAGCGATTCCAATCTATATGAAGTGCGGTTCGACACCCTCAACCAGCAGGCCAACATGACGCTGCTGGCTACCCTGGATGGTTTCGCCGACGCCCATATCGGCACTACTTGGGATGGTAAGCTGGTCTACGCGGTGGACCAGTCAGATTCTCACATCGGCGTATACGATGTTGACGCTCATACTTGGGACGTATTACAGATCGGCGGCAATTCCATCGTGATTAAGGATGGAGCGGCTACCGTCACCGGCATTGTTCTGGTGACCTTCCGCCCGGATGGGGTGATGTACGTCGCGAGCCAGGACACCAACAAGCTCTACACTGTGGACATTACCACCGGTGCGGCGACGAGCTTGGGAAGCATATATCCCTATGGTTATTGGCCGCCGGCCAACGGGCCGGAAATCAAGTTGTCCGGCGCCGACATCACCTTTGATGTGACCGGCAACCTGTACCTGTACACCAATGCGGAAAACAACACCGTACCCAAAGGGTTGTTTTGGGTGGATTACGCTCCCACGGATCCCACGCTGCCGTGCCAAGCGGCGGCAATGGATTACGTCGCGGATGACACCATCACCGGGATGGCGCTGACCTTAGAAGGTTGCGGCGATCTTTGCGTCTCCCTGCATGACAGCAACACCATCGAAGTGGTCAACCGCGGTAGTTTCCAGGTAACCAGTTTCCCGCTGACGCTTAACGGCCAGGCGTTCGATCACAACTGGGGCGACCTGGCGATGGCGTTCGGCACCGAACTGGGTTTTGACGATCCGGAAGATCCCGGTACGGAACCGTACTTGGTATGCGAAAAAGACGTTGAACTCCAAATCGAGAACAACTCCAACGCCGTCTGCGGCACCGTGAACACTAAGCTTTACAGCGATGGCCAGCTCATCGTGACCGCTGATTCAAATAACACCTGGGATATTAAAGACACCGCGCTGAACTTCGATCTCAGCGAACCGACTGAGGGCGACTATCGAAACTTCCCTTACATCCGCAAAAACGTGAACGCCGACACCGATACCTTTGAAGTTAACGTGCTCGATGACTTCGCCGGCTGGGAACCCGGCGACTACGTATACATCTCATTCCATGCCAATATGAAGAAGGCCAGCCAGGTCAAGGAAGCCTGGACGGAGGGCGACGCGGTTAACCGCTGCCACGCCACGTTCTTCGTGCTGGACTGCGAAGCGCAGGGCTGCCATTACGAGAGCTGGGCGCGCCCGTTGTTGGTCCGCAACTGCGAAGCCTTCGACGCCGGCATGGTGTATGGCGAACCCGACTGTGAGAACGGCCGGTTGCTGATTAATTTCGAGATGACCAGCGACTGGCTGCTGGATCAGGCGTATGTCTACATCAGCGCGGAAAAGCCCACCGGCGTCCTGCCGGAAACGATGTTCTACCACTTGAACCTGAACGGTGCGACACACGACATGTTCAGCATCGACGTGATGAACGAAGTTCCCGGCTTTGAGTGCGGCGACACGCTTTATATCGCGACTGAGGCCATCATCTTCCACATTGAAGGCGACGGCGGTCCGCAATATGCTACCAACGTACTGGCTTATCAACAGGGCACCCGCCGCGACGGCGGCGTGATCGAAGCGCTACGCAGCGATCCGACCAAAGCGCTCGGCGCGCCGGACGGCCCTGGGATCGGCAGCTTTTACAGCCTGGGCTTCAATCTGACGAGCAACGTGCCAGCAGGCGGCTATATCGACCTCGGCTTCGGCCAGCCGGTATATAACGGCCCCGGCGCGGATGTGAACACTATTGAAATCACCTGGAACCGTTACAGCGATCAGGAAGAGTTGGCGGCCGTTTACGCGGTGGACCGCGATGGCAACGAACACTTCTGCGGTATCGCCAGCAACTTCGACGGCGATGGCAGCCGCACCGGCATTAGCCACTTATCGATCCCCGAGGGCTTGAACTTCCTCGAATTCGTCCGCCTGGTGGATGTCACCGACCTCAACAAGCAAAGCCCGTCGGATGACGGATACGACATTGACGCGGTGAGCGTCAACTACACCGCACGTTATAAGGCGGCGTTTAGCTGGCACGGGGACTGGCAGCTCTGGTTCCCGATGGCATGTGTCCCGGGCGGCGCAGTAGATCCG
>CAYXMN010000129.1:0-2399 GCA_964465955.1 uncultured Planctomycetales bacterium | reverse complement strand
GAGACCGATGGTGACGGCTACGCTTGCGCGATGACGACGAACTTACTGGCCGGCCAGCACATGCTGGCGGGATCAGTGTTCGCGGGCGTGACGCCGGAAGGCCTGCTGACGGTGATTATCACTAACCTCGGCGGCTGGACGATGGACACTACGCACCTGTATGTGGGCCTGGTGCCGCCGGCCAGCAGCGCGCCGGGGCAGTTCCCCTACTCGCATGCCAACCAGGGAATCACCACTGACACCTATACAATTGACATGACCCAGGACTTCCCAGGCTGGGAGCTGGGCGACCCGATCTACATCGCGACCCATGCCGAGGCGCAGCATCCGCAACTCGGCTGCCAGACCGCCTGGGGCGAAGGCACGCCCTTTGGTACCAGTTGGGCGATGTATATCAAACTTCATTGCCAATAACACGCTTCAACGATAGTTCACCAAAGCCTCCCTGATTCGGGAGGTTTTTTTTAGCTAGGCGGTTATTATGAGATTGATGTATATGTTCAAGATTAGATCCCGCAGATGTGTTCTGGCTGGAATAGCATGCTCGCTGGCAGGTGTGTTGGCCCTTGCCTCCTGCGGCGGGAATGGCGCAGGCCGCGAGCCGGGCGAACTGCCCGGGGTGGCAGCCGGTATTAACCAGGTGTTGGCCAACCTACCCTTCCCCGCGGATGGCAACTTGCCACCCCCGCGGACTGTGCTGGCGGCTGATCCATACACCTATGATGCTGGTGATGTCCTGTTCAGCGAGAACACAGCCTATACCGGCTCCGCGTTCCAGCTTACACCCGTGCCTGCCAGCAAGGTGCTGCTCGGCATTAATGTCGGCACTGCCGTTCCCGCGCAGGTGTCAGTCAGCGGCTCGTTGAGCATGTTGTATATCGGACTGGCGGATTACAGCACTGGCCGCTGGGAATGGCGCGGGCCGTACAGCTCCAGCCAGTCGATCAACCTGCTGACTGGCAATTACCTCAGCCCGGCAGGCGGCATGTATCTCGCTCTGGCGGCCATTGCGCCGGGCAGCGGCGAAGTGAGTATCACCGTCGACACCGCCCCGCAGGACTACAGCGGCACTTGGAACGTGCTGTGCTGGCTGGCGGCGGATAACTACCTCGCACCGACCGCCTACGACTTGCTTCAGGATTTGGAAGCCGCGGGCAGCAATGGAGAAATTACTGTGCTGGCGGGTTATGACATCAACCCAGCTTACCTGAATGCTGGTCAGCTCGGTGCGGACCAAGTGCGCTTTATCAAGGTTATTCAAGACGCCAACCCTGATTTTGTTAACACTGCCGGCGACGCCGCGAACGAATCATATGCTCGCGATGGCTTTAACAGCGGCGATCCGGCTAAGTTGGCCGCCTTCATCGATTGGGCTGCGGCGAACTTTCCTGCCGATCACACCGCGCTGCTTCTGTTTGGATTTGGCGACGGCTGGCGCCGCGCGGGGACGGAGGACGAGCGCGAACCGCCGGATCACGCGACTAGCGGCGTTCTGGCCGACTACTTTGACGGCAGCGTGGTGCTCAGCTCGCACCTAGACATCGCGGCAGCCTTGGCGGCGCACCACTTTGACCTGCTGATGCTGGATGCCAGCAGCTCCGGCCAGTTTGAAGCGTTGTACGAATACCGCGACCTCGCCGATTGGGCGGTGGCAAGCCAGATCACCGTGCCCGCGGCGGGATTCCCCTACGCGGACTGGCTCTCCGGCTGGCAAGCCGCCTTCCCTGAGCCGGCCGGGGCGGTGGGCTGGCGGTTCGTGGCGGCAGTTGACGCACGCTATGGCGACCAAGATCTGCCGTGGTTCACTAACAACCTGTACAACCTGACCCAGGCGGGAAGTGTCGTGGATGCTCTGCTCGGAGTGCAGGCTGTCACCAATGACTGGGCGGGAATCCTCAAGCCGCAAGCCGCCAGCGCGATACGCACAACCCGCAGCGGCGGCAGGACCAGCGCCGGTACGCTTGATCTGCGGCTGTTCCTGGAGAACTATCGAACCATCGCTACGATTCAAGGCGCTAAAACTCAATGCAGCGCTGCGTTGCTGGCGATGGACCGCTTCGCCACCTACGGCCGCCAGTCCGCCACCCTAGCCATCAGCGGATTATCGGTGTACCTGCCATCGGCAGACTGGTTCACTCCAGAATTACAGGCTGAGTATGCGCCGCTGGATTTCAATCAGGACGCCGGCTGGCTCACTTGGCTCAACGGTCTCGACTTACCGAGTAGCGTCGCCGTCCTCGACTGGCAGCCCGGCTGGCGCATCGTGGTCGATTATGGTGACTCCAGCATTGACGCTGAGCTGGAAGTGTTCGACCCGCAGGATAACTACGGACGCCCGACTTACACCACTGAACTGACGGGCATCCTGGATTTTAGCGACGATAATGTGGCGGCGGGAA
>CAYXMN010000128.1:0-7833 GCA_964465955.1 uncultured Planctomycetales bacterium | reverse complement strand
GTCGAACAGGCCGTCACCCAAATCTCCCGCCTGCTGAGATAGCACCGGCTCCCGGGCCGCCGCTTTCTTGCTTCACCCATTCGCATTTCGTAGTGCGCAAATAGTCGTTTGGGTGATTATGCGTCACCGCTTGCATCCTCCCGCTCGTCTGCGTCGCCTTCGTCAGCGCTAGGGCCAGAGCCGCCGTGGTTGCCAGTCCGCTGAGCAGCAGCTAGGTGTTGTTAATGAGTCTCAGGATCAGCTTCGCGCTCCACACTGAACAACACAACCCATCCTGGGGCCGCACGGCCCGCAGCTGAGGGCCGGTGCGGCTAGCGCGTTTCCTGGACGTAGCGATCGATGCCGCGCGCGATGCCCTGCGCTAATTTGGCTTGGTACGCCGGATCGACGAGCTTCTTGCACTCCTCGGCATTGGTCATGAATCCGCACTCCACCAGCGCGCTGGGCATCACCGTTTCGCGCAGCACGAAAAAGTTCGCCGAGCGCACGCCCTTGTCCACCGCACCGGTCGCGCTTAACGCCTCGGCCTGGATCAATTCCGCCAGGCGCGGGCCGGAGCGCGAGTTGGGATGGTGGAAGGTCATGAGGCCTTGGAAGTCCGGCTGTTCGATGCTGTTACAGTGGATGCTGACGAATAAATAGGGCAGCACGTTATTCGCGTAATCCGCGCGTTCGCCCAGGCTGACAAAGCGGTCATCGGTGCGCGTTTGCAGTACGGCGTAACCAAGCCGTTCCAATTCATTCCCGACCAGCCCGGCAATCTTCAGGTTTGTCGGAGCTTCCCAGGCGTTCTTCACCACGCCTGGAGCGCCTGGATCACTGCCTCCGTGGCCCGCATCGAGCATGATCGCGCGGCCCTTGCGCCGGAGCGGATCAGCGGGCAATCCCGGCTGGGCCGGCGCCGACGGCACGGCCGGCAGCAGCTGGATGTAATACCGTGCGCCGTCGTCGTCGCTCAGCAGGCGGTAATCCAGTGGCTGGGTTAAGTCGAGAACCACGCGCACGAGGCCCGGCTCGGGCACGCCGACACGAATTGCCGATAACGAGCCCAGGTTGACTTGAATGTCTTGCGTCGCATCGCGGTGTTCCACCGCGGGGAAGTCCGCGACAAGCCGCGGCGGGTTAGCCAGCATCTCGGTGCGCACCTGGCACGGCGCGCCAAGTTGCACCGTCAGGCTGACCTCGCCAGAACTCGAACGCTGCCAGTTGGCCACCTGGAAGTAGTTGCCGAAGCGGATGCGCGCGAAACCGAGGTTGGCCTCCGAGTCCACTTTGAACCCGGTGCGGCGCGGCTGTTCGATAAACAGGTAACTGCGTCCCGCTTCGGGCTGGCTTTTCAAACCGTACTTCAGCAAGGTTGCGTTTCCAGGGAATTCGCGCCCGATTTGGTCGGAGAAGAAACCGCCTTGGATCTCAAAGGTGGCGTGGGTATCGTCCCGTTGCGCCCCGCTGATCGCCAGCGGGGTGAGCCCGGCGAGCACAAGGGCCGGTGGATTGGTCTCGTACTCCACCCGGTGGATCAAGCCTACAAGCTGGTACAAGTTCTGCTGTGGATTGTAAACCAGGTACAGCCCTACGCGCTCGAGCAGGCCTGCGGCCAAGTAGGCCCGGCCTGCATAATCCGTCAGGTCGCCCGCGGCCAATGTCGCGCCGTCCAATTCGCCAGCTGGCGGCTGCCCTGGCCGGGAGAGGTCAAGGTAATGCCCGGCGAGGCGGTAGCGTAGGCGGCCGTCGCGCCGCGCCGGCTGCGCCGTGGGCACGGCCAGTACCCCGACCCGCACCTGTCCGGCCTCGGCTGCTGTCGCGTACGGATCGGTGTTTTCGACGGTGGTGTTATGCCCCTCCGGCGCTTGATCCTGGCCCGCGCTGGGCACCGGCGCGGCCAGCGACAGCTCTTCCAGCACCGCGGCGGACACATACTCCTGCCCGCCGCGCTGGAACACCGGCAGGTGGTTAAACTGCGTGATGCGGCTGCCGAGCATCAGGAAGAACGTGTCGCCGCCGGCTGCCTGTGCTGTCGCCAGGATCAGCAAGATGCTCAGCAACCAGGCTGTCAGCCAGCGCCGGGGGGTCAAGCGCCCTCCCAGACGTTTAGCAGATCGTCTGCAATCACATCCGCGCCAGGCAGTGCCGGTGCAAAGCGCGGCGTGTCCCAGTTTGCGGAAAGCCAGTCCAGCACCGCGGCGCCGGTCACTTGGCTCTGCTCTAGCAACGTGCCCTGCCCGCGCGCCACCAGCACCTCGGCGTTGCCGTACTGCTGGCGGTCGGCGTGCTGCGGATCCGGCAGCAGCAGGGACGGCACGCCCGTGGCCAGCAGTTCGCCGACGGTCGCCGCCCCGGAGCGCCCGAGGTACCAGTCGCTGGCGGCCAGCGCGCCCATCGCGTCGTGCAAGTAGCCGATGCTGCGGTACTGCACCGGCGCGACCGGCAAATCTGCATCGGCCATCACCTTCGCCAACAGCTCGGGCCGGTCGCCGGCGACATGCAACACGGCCAGCTCGCGCCAGCGCGGGTCTTTGTCCGCCGCCGCGCCGTTGAGCAGATCGCGTACCGCGCGGTGCACAGCGCGGCTGCCGAGGCTGCCGCTCATCACCAATAAAATCCTCCGGTGGGGATCGATGTGGTATTCCTCGCAGACTTGTTGGCGGTTGCGCTTCGGTTTGAGCGCGGGAAATCCGCAGATTTCAACCTTGGCCTGGCTGCAGCGACCGGTGAAGCTCTGGGCAATCTTGTTGGTGGCGGCGTATACGCGCCAGGCATTCGGAGCGAACCACCAGTTGACCTGGCCCGCCGGCGTATTGATTTCGATCAGCGCCGCCGGGATGCCAAGCTTCTGCGCGGCCCAAATCACGGGGGCTGAGACATAGCCGCCCGTGGCCAGCACGACATCCGGCGGCCAGGCTTCCAGCGCGCCGACGGCCTGCCTGAACGGCTTGCCCAGCGCGAGCGGCAGCAGGTATTTAATGTAATAGTGCCAATTGTTCGGGGTTGGCAGGCGATAGGAGAAGCGAATGTCGATTTGCTGAAAGCCGACGCCCCAGTCCGGCACGAGCCGCGCTTCGATGCGCTCGCTGCCCAGCCAGCGGAACTCCAGGTCGCCATCGCGGCGGCGCAGGGCCTCCACCACCGCCAGTCCTGGATAGACGTGCCCGCCGGTGCCGCCGCCAGTCAGCAGCACCCGCCGCGCACCTGCTCGCCCAATTCCCACCATTGCGACTAAGTATACTTTGGTTTCACAGTTAAGCCTATCGTCTCACGCTTGGACTACTAACCTCCGGATGCTGTTCAAGCTGGCCGGGTTTCAGGGCTGGCCGCGGAGCGCTGGGAATTCCAGGGTGCGTTGCCTCCGTGGCGGTCAAGCGCGAGCTGGGTGCCTGCCGGCGCAAGGCTTGCTATAATTTCTCTTCCCCCGAGGAACGAGGAAGGCACATGAGCATTAAAAGCGACCGCTGGATCCGCGAGATGGCGCTGACGCGCAAGATGATCGATCCGTTCACGGAAAAGCAGATCAGCAAGGGCAAGATCAGCTACGGCCTGTCCAGCTACGGCTACGACATCCGCGTCGGCCACGACTTCAAGATCTTCACCAACGTCCACAACAGCGTGGTCGATCCGAAAAACTTCACGCCGGACAGCTTCGTGGACGTCAAGGGCGACATCGCGATTGTCCCGCCCAACAGCTTCGCGCTGGCGGCGAGTATGGAGTACATCAAGGTGCCGCGCAACGTGCTGTGCGTCTGCGTCGGCAAGAGCACCTACGCGCGCTGCGGCATCATCACCAACGTCACGCCGCTGGAGCCGGGCTGGGAGGGGCACATCACCCTGGAAATTAGCAACACCACCACGCTGCCGGCGAAGATTTACGCGGGCGAGGGGCTGGTGCAAATCCTGTTTTTCGAGAGCGACGAAGCGTGCGAGACGAGCTACGCCGACCGTGCGGGGAAATACCAGGGCCAGCGCGGGATCACGATCCCCACGGTGAAGTAATGATAAAGCAACTATGGCGTGAATAGCATGGGTTCACTAGTCGCGCCGATGACGGGCGTTGGGTCTACAAGAAATCCTGTCTGATTGTTCTCCATAGGCATCACCTCCATTACTGATAGCGAAAAGTCCAATAGACTCAACAAAAATACCATACACGCTATCGTCAGATGAACAAACACTCGAGAGGTAGAACCTTTTCGAACAACGCACGCAGACTCATCGGCTACCAATCCCACTGGATTGCTAGGTCGGTTGAGCATCAGCTCATTAGCACTATACCCGCATTTTGACAGATTTATCACATGTGCCGGAACATTCCGACTTTTCCGGTATGATAGCCCCATGCTGGAAGCACTCCACGCAATGTGGCAGGCGAACAATGCCATCAATCTCGCGCTGCTGGCGGGTATTCCCGATGGCGGCCTCGCCGCCGTGCCGCTGCTCAAGGGCGGCGCGCCGGGGCGCGGGCGCAACGTGGCGCGCGTGTTCGGGCACATCGTCGAGGTGCGGCTGTCGCACCTGCGCAAGCGCGAGCTGGACACGCTCACCGCACCGCCCGCCTGGGGCAAGGGCGACACCCCCGCGCGCGCCGAGCTTGCGCGCACGCTGGCCCAGTCGGCGGAAGCCGCGTTCCTGCGCTTCACCAACGCGCTCGACGCCGGCGAGGCGATCCACAAGCAGCACCCTTGCAACTTCCTGGGCTATCTCATCGCGCACGATTCGCACCACCGCGGGCAGATCATGCTCGCACTGAAACAGAACGGCGTGAAGATCAGTGAAGAGACGAAATGGTCGCCGTGGACAGGATGGTTTAAAGAATAACGCGAACTGGCGGCAAAACCGGATTGAGACAAGCTCCGCTCTACGACGTCGCGATGCAAACACCAACGCACACGATGCTTGACTAGCACGACGGATGATTTTCCCGTAACATAAGAGTATCCATGGCTGGTTTGCGCTATTTAATCATCGCGGCAGTGGTGCTGGTCGTATTCGGCCTCCTGCTCTGGTCGGCTTACAATGAAGTACGCGCCCAGACGATTACCGAGTTCAACAAGGAGCAGCTGCTACTTGCCCAAGAAGCCGCCTTGGGGATCGGCCAGCAAATTGAGCATATCAAGCGGACTTTGTTCATGCTGGCAGAAACGCCAGGCATAGTTGAGATCGGACCGCAAGGCCAGCTAGCCATGCAGCGTTACGCCAACAGGTACGAATCTCAAATCAGAGCGCTGACGCGGATGGATGCCAACGGGATCATCCTCTATACCGTCCCGTATGTGGAGAGCTCAATCGGGGCGGATATCAGCCAGCAGGCACACGTGCAAGAGCTGCTCGCAAGCCATGAAGTACGAGTCAGCGAAGTGTTCAAAGCCGTGCAAGGCTATGATGCGATCGCGATCCATGTGCCTGTGTACCACCAAGGCGAATTCGCTGGCTCAATAGCTGCGCTAATCCCGTTTGAAGAGCTGGCAGGCAAGTTCCTGCGAGAGATTCGGCCATCAAAGAGCGGATATGCCTGGCTCATCAGCCGCGACGGAGTTGAACTGTTCTGTCCTGTACCAGGGCATGCCGGCCACTCTGTCTTTGAGACTTGCCAGGATTTCCCTTCGATACTCGAGATGACAGAGCGCATGATGCGCAAGAAATCTGGCGTCACCACTTATACCTACAACCGAATCGGCGATGTGAAAACAAGGACTATCACCAAGCAGGCGGTCTTTCTCCCGGTGGATCTGGGCAATACTTACTGGTCACTAGTTGTCGCCACGCCTGAGCACGATGTCCTGGCTACAATGAAAGGGTTCCGCAACCGGTTGTTGCTCATCCTCGTCCTGTTCCTGATTTCCAGCACCCTGTACAGCACTGCGGTGATGCGCAATGTTTCCGCGCTACGCGAGTCACGGCTGATCCAACGCGCAGAACATGAGAAAGCGCAGCTGATGCTGCAATACCTGCAGGCGCAGAAACTGGAAGCGGTGGGCCGGCTGGCTGCTGGAGTGGCGCATGACTTAAATAACTTGATGACGCCTGTGCTAGGTTATAGCGAGCTGATGCTCGAGGATTCCGCGACCAGTCAGGACGGCCTGGTCAACCTGCGCGAGGTTAAAAAAGCAGCCCTGAAAGCCCGCGACCTGATCCAGCATTTGCTGTTGTTCGCCCGCACGCAGGAAGTCCAAGGCTGCTGTCTGAATTTAAACAATCTGGTGCAGGCAAATGAGAATTTGCTCCGCGGGACCATCCGCGAAGATCACGCCATTGCCTTGGATCTGCAAGCCAAACCCTCAACCATCCTGGCTGACGCCGGGCAGTTAGAACAAGCGTTGATGAATTTGGTGATCAATGCGCGGGACGCCATGCCGGTCGGTGGTTCACTTAGGATTTCGACTCACAACTTGGAAATTGACATGGCCTTGCCGGAGGCGAATCCGCCCTTGAAGCCGGGCAAATACGTTGTCCTGCGCGTAAGTGACACCGGCATGGGTATCAGCGAAGAGGTCATGCCCAAGATTTTTGATCCATTTTCTCAACCAAAGATGCGGGCAAGGGCACCGGCCTAGGGTTGTCATCCGTCCACGGCATCGTCTCGCAGCACCACGGATCTATTACAGTAGAAAGTTCGCCCGGTAAAGGCAGCACGTTTTCGCTGTATTTCCCGCAGGGCGAATGGCCCGAAATCGAGAAGATTAAACCGCGCACCGAACCCGTCGCAACCGTGGCCGCACAACACAGGATCCTGGTTGTTGAGGATAATGCGCTGGTTCGGGAACTGACTGTGAAGCTTCTAACCCGGGAAGGTTTTCAAGTGCTCGAAGCTCAGAACGGCCCTGCCGCGCTTAGCCTGCTGGATGAACTCACAGGGGACTTGCCGCTGCTTTTAACAGACGTCATCATGCCCGAGCTCAACGGCAAAGAGCTGAGCCTGGAGATTAAGCGCCGTTACCCCCAAATCAAGGTGTTGTTCATGTCAGGTTACTCCAGCACTGATATGGAGCACGAGAGCATCCTGGAAAAGGATGACCATTCCATTCAAAAACCCTTCACCCGGAAGGATTTGATCGACGAGCTTAACAAACTAATAGGTTAACCAGGCCTTCGGGCAAGCACCGCGTCGCGGCAAACCTTCGCATGACCAGCATTGTCCTGCATCGTGCCTCATCCGCAGGACAACATTCGGGAATGAGTAAGGTCGAACCTAAAAGCTAAAGCTCGACTGTGCCCCAAGCCAGCGGCACCACTTGACCGCCAACCTGCACGTTAACTCGCTGGGCAGCCAGATCCAGGTTCGCGCGGAACCACACGACGCTGGGACGGCGCAGGCTGTAGCCCTGATCGAGCCGGAGCCAGCGCTGGCCGCAATCCTGGATCAGCCCGTGATAACGCAAATAGGCCCCCAGGCAGCCCGCTGCCGAGCCGGACGCCGGATCCTCCGGCACGCCGTGATTCGGCGAGAACACGCGCATCGCGTATTGGCTGCCATCGGCATAGCCTTCGCGGCAGAACACCGCCGGCATATCGCAGTCGTAGCGGATCGCCAGGTCGGCAAGCGCATGAATATCGATTTGCACCCGCTCTAGCACCCCGCGATGGCGCAGCGGAATGATCAGGAAGCGCGGCCCGACGCTGGCGAGTTGTACGGGCGAGGCTTCAATGGCCAGCTCCTCCGGTTTGACACTGCACAACCTGGAGACGAGATCCAAATCGAGCAGTGTGGTTTCCAGGTTTACCGGCGGAGGCGAGAAATAGAGCTGCGCCGGCTCCAAACTGCGGTCGATCCACACGGGCACTTCGCCGGCCTTGAGCACCATCGTGATCTGTTCCGTCGCCGGGTGGGTATCGCGTAACACT
>CAYXMN010000127.1:5032-7902 GCA_964465955.1 uncultured Planctomycetales bacterium | reverse complement strand
TGTTTGGATGCCCCGGCTGGCCGCCTCCAGAAAGGTCAGCTCCATAGGGTTATTCTAGCGTAGCTCAAGCTTATCCACAATCTAAGCACGTGATAAACAGGCTAAATCCTACTTGCCAAATCGAGAAAAGCGCGGTATAAACTCTGTCCCACGCCGAAGTGGCGGAATTGGCAGACGCGCTAGGTTCAGGACCTAGTAAGGGCAACCTTGTGGGGGTTCGAGTCCCCCCTTCGGCATTTTCCCCAATCCAGTTTAGCTTTCGCCCGCGTGTGCGCTAATTACCAGCCAGGACCGGTTCCGGCGAGATGGTGTTCCGGCCATATGCAATAGCCAAGGCGGAAACTTGATCTCCCCTGTCGCTTTCGTCGAATGGCTGCGGGTAATCGATGATCCATTCATCTTGCACTTGATGCCCAGCCGTCTCACGGCCGAATTCCAGCCGGACTAAAGTCCCGATCAGGCGCCAGGGCAACACGATATGGAAAGTGCCATCGGTGGCATCGCTGTTGACCAAGCAGGCCTCGGTCACAACGTGAGTTGGATCGCTGGGATCAGCGAAGGTCGGAGTATATGCACCGGCATTGAGCACGCTTAAATCGATAGGATAACGGATATCTCCGATGAGCTGGTATACCGCGATGTCCGAACCTAGCGGATTATTGTTGAGGTCATGAATCGCGCCTTCGATGTATGTTGGCGTCGCCGCGCCAAGCGTATCGTAGGTTAGGCCTTCGAAGATGGCGATCGAGCCAAGAAATCCCATGAATCCGGTCGTCGGCAGCGTCAGCGTAGCCAAGGTGCCGGTGCTGTTCGTGGTCGCCAGCAGGTCGCCCCACCGGTTCCAGCGGTTTTCCTCAAAGTCGAACCGGTAAACAAGATATTCAGTGTCGCTTAGCACTACCGGCGCCGTGGTCCAGTCCTTCATCGCGATGGTTACACCTAAGCTTGCGTCGAAAACAGTGTCGACCGGCGTATTGATCACCACACCGCCAAGCATGTCGTTGGCTTCAGCGGTGGCTGTGGGGTAATACTCTGGATTTGAGTCATCGGCAGACTGGGTGTCGGAAAACAACACCTTGGTCTCCTCGGTAATCGCATTGGCGGGCAAGGCGAGCTGCGAACCACTATCCAGTGTGATTGTTAACGCCGTGCCAGGATGGAAGGTTTTCTGCCACAAGTCAGGGTCTTCGAAATCGCCTCCGCCGGAGCCACAGCCCGACACAATTAGCAGCGACGCTAGTACCAACCATTTATTAATCCGCATGTTAAACCTCACCGAATTACAACCCTTGCGGTGCGCCGTCTATTGCACAGCAACCGGCTGGTGCCCCGTGCGCCCAGAGTTATCAACAAATTATCAACCGTATTCTAACACGCAACCGGTTTATCTAACCGGCTAAGCTGGTTTGGGCACTTCCATGAACCGGCCCAATGCGGTGGTCAGCGGCCTGCCTTTCGGCGCGTTCGCGATCACACATGCACCACGCGCTTCCCACACTTTGCTCTGTCCGCCGGTCAGCTCGCTGTAGAATAGCAAATCCTGGTCCAGCGGGACGCGTTGCCGGTAGCGCAGTCTTAATTCCGCCGTCGCCGTCCACACACGTTGGACGCGAAACAAATGGTTATTCATCAAATCATCCAGAATTGTCGCTTGCAATCCGCCGTGCAACACATTGTGATAGCCCTGCCAGTGATCCATCGGCGTCACCCGCGTGCAAAGCCTTTCTCCGTCAAGGAAAAACTTCAGCTGCAGGCCCAGCGGATTCTTCATCCCGCAGGCGAAGCAAAAGTCGTCATCCTCAAACGCGTCAGACCCGCTTAGCACCTTCGTGGTGTGATGATCCATGGGTTAACTTTAGCGCCAGGTGACACGAAACGAGAATGTCAGTTCAATTTCGCCGCCGGCCTTAACCGGAATCTCAAACACCTTTGTGAAGGCATCTTTGTCTTTATACTCGTGGCTCGCGTTAAGCATCTTCCAGTCGCCGCCAACACCTACCGGCACTGTGACGACCACATCCTCATTCTCCTTATGGTTTTTGAGCACGACTTTATAGCTCGATTCGTAGCCGTTCTTTAGATCCTTGTACTCGGTGCGCACCGTTTCGCCTTTGATGTCAAAGGCGTTGCCGACAAACAGCTTGATGGTCTCGTCCTTTGGAGTATGGTCGATCCGGTTCTCGCCGATGAACTGCGCCGAGCCGCTTTTATCCGCTTTGAACAAGCGTACTGTGCCGGCTGGCAGCGGCATGCCCATGCCAGATGCCTCGTCGTTCTTGAACTCCATCAAGACGCGCACATCGCCGCCGCTGAGGCCGTTAAACTCCATGATCTTCTTGAGCGGCACGCCGTTGGCGGTTAACAAGCCGACTTGCTTGAGTTGGTTGTTGCGGAGCGTTGTTGGCCGCTGCAAGTCGTAGAGGTGGTATTCGAAGAACTGCTCTTCCTGAAATCCGCGCGGCGCGGCGCCAGCCGCAACCTTCATCTCCAGCATCATCGGCGCGGGCGGGGCATTTGGCTGCACCACATTGACGTCGCCTGCCACCAGTTTAAGCTTAGCGTCGCTGTAAGTCGTACCGCTGTAGTTGCTGATGCTGACCCAGCCTTCCAAATCACCCAGTTGATCGTCTTGGCTCACCATCAGCACGTAATCCGCCTTCCAGGTTAAGCCGCTGGATAGGTAGCTAATCTCCCCCAGTTGCTGCGAGGCGGATTTAACCCACAGCAACCAGGATAAGGTCGGCCTAAGCAGCAGGCCGTCCGCCGCGCCTTGGGGCAGCTCTACCCGGCCCAGCGGGTTGAGCAAGATTTGCCCAGCGGCGGTGCGGATTACACGCCCGCCGGCAACGCTGAGCAGCTCGCCGGTGAAG
>CAYXMN010000127.1:0-5022 GCA_964465955.1 uncultured Planctomycetales bacterium | reverse complement strand
AGGTTTGGTTATGCTCGTCGTCAACGATGGTCACCTGCTTGCCGATGAACTTCTCCAGCAGTTTATCGCTGCTGACCAAGTCATAATCGAAATTCTGCTCAAGCAGCGAGAACTCCACGCCGCCGGGGAAACTCAAATGTACCGTCTCCGGACGCAGCTTGCCTGAGACGTTGGGCAATTGCAGCGTCTGTGTTCCTTCATTTAGGGTGAACTCACGCGTCTCGCGGATCAACGCTAAATCGCCGTTGTAGATGGTGACCGCCACTTTCTGCGGATCGGCGATCTCCGTTGCGTATGCGGCCATAAGCCAGCCTCCCCAGAGTAGACATGCTGTCGCTAAGACATAGAATGTGCGCATTGCTCCCTCCTATTGCCAGGTAACCCGGTATTCGTAGTTCAGGACAGCTTCCGCGCCAGCCTTGACCGGTACGTCAAACTCGGCGTGAAATGCGTCGATCATCCGGTATTCAAAGTTCGTTTCGGTAAACTTCCAGTCGCCGTAGACTTCAACCTGCACCGTGACCACCACATCCTCGCTTTCCTTGTGGTTTTTCAAGGTGACGGCATAGGCCTCTTTATATCCTTTGCCGAGGTCCTCATAGCTGGATTGCACCGTCTCGCCCACGACATCGAAAGCATTGCCGATGTACAGGCGCACATCTTCATCGCGCGGGGTGTGTTCGATCGCGTCTTCGCCGACGAACTGTGCCGAGCCGCTGCTGTCTTCTTTGAAAACGCGAACTGTGCCGGCGGGCAGTGGCATGCCCATGCTGTTTTCCTCGCTGTTGGTGAACTCCACGTTCACTCGTACATCGCCGCCGTACTGTCCGTGGTAGAGCAGCAGCTTTTTAATGGGTACCTCCGCCGCGGTCAACAGGCCGATTTGCTTCTGCTGGTTGTTTCGAAGCGTGGTGGCTTGCTGGAGGTCGTAAAGGTGGTACTCGAAGAATTCCTCTTCCTCGAACCCGCCTCCGCCCAGGCCGTCCATCGCCGCCTCTGGTTCAGCGCCAGTCGCCATATCATCATACTCAGGCTCACGGTTGACTTCGCCTGCAATGAGTTTTAGGTGAGCGTCGTTATAAGTCGTGCCGCTGTAGTTGTTAACTGTCACCCAGCCTTCCAGCCCGGCGGCGGAGTCAGTCGCATTCAGCATCAACACATAGTCCGCGTTCCAGCCCAAGCCGCTGGAGAGGTAGGAGATCTCGGCCTTGGGCGAACCCTCGCGCGGAGAATGCACGAGCCAGCTCAATGTGGGGCGCAGCAATAAACCGTCCGCCGCGCCGGCAGGCAGCACGACGCGCCCTGGCGGGCTTAGCAGGATTTGCCCATCGCATTCCACCACCAGCCCGCCCGCCACACTCAACAGCGTGCCTGTGGTCGTAATCCCTTGCTCATCGTCAATGAGCATGATCTGCTTACCGATGAACTTTTCGAGCAGTTTGCTGCTGTCCACCAGGTCAAAATCGAAGTTTTGCTCCAGCAGCTCCACTTCCCAGCCATCCGGCAGTTTAAGGTGCACCGTTTCCGGGCGCAACGCGCCGGACACATCCATCAGCTCGAGGTTTTGCAAGCCGGTGGTCAGTTCGAACTGCCGCGTTTCGCGGATGAGCGCTAGGTCATCGTTGTAGATGGTGAGTGCAACGTCCGCAACATCCCCCGCCTCAGCCGCCCAGGCAATGATGGGCATGCTGCAAGCGCAGACTAAAGCGCAGAATAATGCAATGCGGACGGACATGTATGCCTCCCTCACAGATTAGCCGCCCAGCGCGGCAGGTTTCGTACGATATTAGCTTATCGGGTTAGACTGATTATTAGTTAGAAATTGTTCGCGATTTAGCTAAACCGCGTTGGAGCGAGGAATACCCGGTCCAGCTTCTCAGCGATCGCGTCAAACTCCGCCGGGGTGCCCATGAACTCGTTCAGGCGCGCCACCACCGTGCGTAAAAACGGCAAGGTCATATCTAAGGAAAAATCAGCCCAGGTCGCGCCGGGGTGCCCGAGCAGGTGCTGGTGGTAGCTTTCCGGGATGAACAACCGCACCGGGGGCAGGTGAGTCGCGTTCCACTGGGTGAGCAGCAGGATATTGGCGTGCTTGCCATCCAGCACGCGCATCGCCGCGGCATATGGCAAGCTGTACTCGCGCATCAATCGTTCCAACAGGCCGTACCATTGCCGGCCCACCTCAGCGAGGGGCTGCGTCACGCAAAGCAGTGAACCACAAGCTTCCACTTCCGGTGCATTGGGCGGCGGGGTTGGGGGGTGCGCACCATACAGCCGGTTGTCTAGTTGGGCAGTTGGTGGTTCACCGTTCGCCAGCGCTTCCCATAGCGGGCGCAAGGGATACTCGCCGACCTGTTTGTATTTCTCAGGAGTCGGGCTGAAACCGATCGCCCGCTCGTGGAAGGCGGCGTTTGCCTCGTGCAAGGGGCGGGAATCTAGCGCGTCGTCGGGGAAAGCCGCGCATATCTCCGGCACCTTGTCTCCAATTGCACCGAGCAGCATGAGCTCACGTTCAGGGCCGTCCCAGCAATCCACCAGCCCGCATCCAGGGATATCTGTGAGGATTAAATCGAGCTGCGGGTGTAACAGCTCAGGGGCGAGTGAGAATGTGTCAGGATGGTGGTCGATTAATACCAGGCGGCAGCGCGGGGTTTGGTTCAAACGTTGGATTGCTTTCAAGGTGTGTTCAGGGTTCCGGCTGTGAATCGAGCAGTCAATCAGAATCACCAGGGCGTATTCCTTTTCATGCTGCACTGTTTTCGGCACAGCCCGCTTCCACAGCTTGCCGATGTCACCAGTCCACTCAAATCCCAGCGCGCAATCCACCTGAGAGCAGCCTTGCCGGCGCAGGAAGCGTAGTGTCAGCGCAAGCATTGCCAGGCCATGGACATCATAGTGCCCCAGTACGGCGATCGGGCGGCCTGCAGCCTCGGCTAGCGCAGGAGCCAGCGGCGGTTCGGCAAGCAACTGGTATGGACGGGGCGGTTCAGCATGGGGTGGACCATACAAGGCCAGCACGTCAGAGCCTGCCGGCTGGACATAGACTTGGTAGGAAGTGGCTAAAGGATTGGATGGATCAAACTGCGCGGCCAGCCAGCCGGCCAAATCCAGCGCCAGCCGGGTTGACTTGTCCTGAACGCCGTCTGTCGGTGCGGAGAAGCGCGCTGGGATGCTTGCTGGTCCTTGATCGATAAAGGTTTTGAACACGACAGGCGCCAGTTCGCGAGGGAATCCGGAGCCATCGCCTGTCTGAGCCGCCCGCGCGGCGAGGACCCGCGTAGCGAGGTCCGCCCAACAGCGCGTGAAAGCAAGCGCAGCGATGGGTTCGGCTTGGCGAAAATCGTATTGCCGCAATACTTCATAGAAATGTAACGCTGAAGAGCTAGATTCCATCGGCACGCGCGATTCTAGCACACTAGGATGAGCTATAATTCCGCCATGCCGAAGGAGCAGGCAAGGATTTTGATGGTCGATACCGACCAAGCGGCCTGCGAATTTGTGCATGATCTAGCTTCGCTCTACAATTACGAAATCCATTCCTGTTGCGACGTTGATACGGCCTTAGATCTGATCGCGAGCCTGGAATTTGATGCGCTCCTCATCGGCACCGATATCAACGGCGGGGGGTTCTTGCTCAGCCAGTCGATCCGCGCGCTGCCGGAATATACTGATGTCCCGGTGGGTTTTATTACCGCGCTGGAGCCGGATGCGCTGACCTTGATGGAAGCGCAATTCTATGGCGGGCTCTTTCTCAACCAAAAGCCGTTCAAGGAAGCAGAATTACTGGCACAGCTGTCGACGATGGTGCGCATCAAACTGCTGCAGGATGAACTGAAACAACGCATGCGCGAATTGGATCGACTGGCTAGCACTGATGTGCTGACTGGGCTGTATAACCGGCGGATGTTTTTTATCCGGTTTGAGGAAGAGCTGGCCCGCGGGCGGCGTAACAAAAGCCCGTTTTGCCTGGTGTATGTTGATATCGACCATTTCAAGAACACGAACGATACCTACGGCCACCAAGCTGGCGATGTGATCCTGCAACGAGTATCCGAGGTAATGAACAGCCAATTACGCTTGAGCGACGTGCTGGGCCGCATCGGTGGCGAGGAATTCGCTGTCCTCCTGCCTGACACGACCGCCCAGGCTGGAGAGCAAATCGCCGAGCGTTTGCGCGGTGCCATCGCGCGGGAACGAATAAAGTATGAAGCGCAGGTGATCCCTACCACGATCTCCCTGGGAGTGTACGCCAGTACTGACCCCGCCGCGTTAAATATCGACCAGTACATACGCCAGGCGGATGAGGCGTTATACGAGGCGAAGCATACCGGGCGTAATAAAGTCGTCCTCCGGTTACAGCACGCATTACCGACAATCTAGATGAGATTTACCGAGTAATCCAGCCAGTAACGTGTGCTGCGTGGATTGAGCTCGCAGCCAGCAATCTCCGCTTTGCCCTTGTTGCGAAACACCAGGATGTCCCCGTTTTTTATACTTGAACTCTGCTTTGTGTTCTCCGTGAAATTGATGAATAAGAATCCGTATTCGATGGCCGTCTGCGCTTCTTCCCTGCTGATATGGAAGATTGCAGCACAGATCGCATCCAGCCGCATACTGGCGACAGTGGCGCGCTGCAGAGCTAACCTGAGGTCCGGTCGCTCGGGCAGCTGCTGCCCGCCTGCGGCTATCAGGCTTAGCGCTGCGCTGGGCATGGCTGCCAGAGCGATGCTCTCCGCCATTTGAATTACGTCGCCAACACTGCCCGCCTCGACTTCATGACGTAACTGCCGTCTAAGCCCGCGCGCTGTTCGTGAATGTACGGGTAAGTTTAAAGCTTCGAACTGCCAATACTGAATGGCCGGCGGGTGTTCAATAGGATGAACGCAGCGCATCTGCGCCTGGGTGAAGCCGCCACTTGCAATCCAGCCTAACTGCTTGGAGAGTGGTATCCATTGATGGCAATCAAGGAATGGTGTATCGGGTGATTGCGGCGGCACAGAGCGGTTTTTTAGGGTCGCTGCG